>JBDHFW010000001.1:0-54649 GCA_039590175.1 Gemmatimonadota bacterium
GAGGCCGTGAACATGCTCATGGCGGGAGCGATCGACGCGCTCGTGGCGGACATGCCGATCTGTTTGCTCTCTCTGATGCGCTTCCCGAACGAGGGCCTGGCCACGTTGCGGGAGCCGCTCACCATCGAGCCCATCGGCATCGCGATGCCGGGCAGCGATCTGATGCTCCGCAACCTCATGGACAACTATCTCGACGCGTTCGAGAAGACGGGGATCCTCGAGCAGCTGCGTAAGAAATGGTTGGAGGACGGCGCCTGGATCGCCGCTCTTCCCTGAGAGACGGTTTCGAGCCCCTCATCGACACCTCTTGAGCGCGGGGAGCCCTCCTGGCGAGGGTTCCTCGCGTAAGACTTTCCACCACACGCGGATATAAGAACTTCCCGACTCCCTCATATCCTCCGTTCGTGGCATCGTTGTGTCGCCGACAGATTCCGTCGTTTTCGCCTCGTTCGCCTGGCGGGCGCCTGCGGCGGTTTCAGATGTGAATAGATCGTCGTAGATCACCCGGCGGGCGCGGCTCGAGCCTCGTCCGACCCGCGGGTGGGAAAGTCGGAAGACCGTGTCTCCTGCGCGTGCGGCTTCGGCGGCAGCTGCGTATCTTTGCTCCGCGCTCCTTCTCTCCACCCTCTCAGCCACCCCGCTCCGGGCACAGGACGATCCGAGCGACCGGCTCGGAACCTGGCTCCAGTACTTCGGGGACAACCGGATCAGCGATCGCTTCAGCATCCATACGGAGGTGGAGTACTGGACCTGGGAGGCCGCCTCCGATCCGCTTGTGCTGATCCTCCGGCCGGCCGTCAACTTCCACCTGAACAGCGGGCCGTTCTTCAGCTTGGGCTACAGCTACGTGAAGAGCTGGCCGTTCGCCGAGGAGGGCATCGGCACCACACAGAACCACTTCTTCCAGCAGCTCATCCTTCGAAGCCCGGTGTGGCGAGTCCGGCTCTTCCACAGGTATCGGTTCGAGGAGAGGTGGATCCGGTTCGACGAGGCCGAGGAGACCGACTTCTCCACCCGGCTCAGGTACATGTTCCTGGTTCAGTTTCCGTTGACCCGGAAGACGATCCAGTCGAACACCCTCTTCCTCGCCTCCTACAACGAGCTCTTCATCAACACGGGCGGCCGCGAGAGGGCCTTCGACCAGAACCGGGTCTACGTCGCACTGGCCTATCAGATCACCCGCACCATGTGCTTCCACACGGGCTTTCTGTGGCAGATCTTCCAGGATCGGACCTTCCGTCGGCTGCAGTTCGCCTTTTTCTTCAATCCTGATCTCCGCTGAGGGGTCGATCCGCCCGAGGCCGGCTGAGATCGCGGTAACGCCTGGCGCCGAGCGATGGCGGAGTGAAGATTCCCGCACGCATACGCCCGGTTTCTACGGGAAGCAGGACCGGAGCAGAAGGGGATTCGAGCGATGGAAGACCGATGGAGCGCCCGCATCATCATGGTCTCGCTGCTGATCCTTGTCGCCGTGGCGGCTTCGGCGGGCCCGGCGCAGGCGCAGTTCGCCGGGCGGCTGCAGGGCGGATACGGCTTCGGCGACGGGTACGGCGGCATGGTCGGCGGCTCGGTCGGGATCGAGTTCCCGCTGCTCTTCGGCCAGCCGGCCTACGTCGGTCCCTGGGCCATGTACAACGGCGGCGGGACGTTCCTACGCGATGGCGACATCTTGGATCAGAAATCCACCTTCCTGGGCATCGAGGGTGGGGGCGCGTTCCTGGACAAGCCCTTCATGATCCGGGGGGCCGGCAACATCGCGGCGGCGTTCATCACCACCAGGATCCCGGGCCAGGAGAAGATCAGCGAGACCGCGCTGGATCTGTCGGGCGGTGTGGCGTTCGGCTACCAGCTGGGGCACTGGTACGTCGCGGCCGAGCCCTACACGTTCCTCATCGTCGGCTCCGACAACATGGGCGCTTCCTTCAACCTGTTCCTCACCGTCGGCTTCCGGCCCGAAGTAAAGAACAAGGAGGAGTAGATGGCCATTCGAGTCGTTGCTCACCTGCAGGCTCATGCCGAGAAGGCGAGCGAGCTTCGAGAGCTGCTGGAGGGTCTCGTGGTTCCGACCCGGCAGGAGGTCGGCTGCGTCAGCTACGAGATGCTGGAGAGCCTGGAGGACCCGGCGAAGTTCACCTTCGTCGAGGAGTGGACGAGCGAGGAGGCGCTCCAGGCCCATTTCGAGACCGAGCACATCCAGAGCGCCCTCGCGCACTTCCCGGATCTCCTCGCCGCGGACCTGGATCTCCGGACGTACCAAGTCGTGCGTTGACGCCTCGGCGCGTCGGCCGGCCGAGCGTGCTCGGCACGGCTCGCGCCCCGGGGATCAGTAGGTAGCATGCCGGGTATCTGAGAGTTTCCCACCCTAGCCCCGCGCGGCCGGGGCCTTCACGATCAGTAGCTCCATCCGAGGAATCAACGATTATCGACCTGGACACACATCGCGCGACCTTCGCCGAATTGGGGTTGGCGCCGAGGCTGCTGGACGCCGTCCTGCGCGCCGGCTACACCCGGCCCACGGAGATCCAGCGTCAGGCCGTCCCGGCGGCTCTGGAGGGCCGGGACCTGCTGGCGACCGCCAACACGGGAACGGGGAAGACCGCGGCGTTCACCCTTCCGATGATTCAGCGTCTGAGCGAGGACGCCGTTCACGGCAGACCCAGAGGACTCGTCATCACCCCGACGCGCGAGCTCGCGCAGCAGGTTGGCGCCGCGATCGAGACCTATGCGGTTACCTCCGATGTGGAGTGCGTGGTCGTGCACGGCGGGACGCACGTCGGATCCGAGGCACGGGAGCTCGGCTACGGCTGTGACGTGCTCGTCGCCACACCCGGTAGGCTCCTCGACCACATACGCCGGGGCTCGGCGGACCTCTCGGAGGTGGACGTCCTGGTGCTGGACGAGGCCGACCGCATGCTGGACATGGGGTTCATCGACGATGTGAAGACGATCGTCCGTGCCACCCCCCGCTCCCGGCAGACGCTGCTCTTCTCGGCCACTATGCCGGGCGGGGTCCTCTGGCTTGCGCACGAGATGATGCAAGATCCCGTGCGCGTCGAGGTGGGGCTCGAGACGGCGGCCGAAGGAATCCGGCAGGTCATTCATCCCGTGGATTGGCCGGCCAAGCACCAGCTGCTCCTCCATCTGCTCGAGGAGAGGACTGCCGGCCAGGTACTGATCTTTACGCGCAGACGGGACACGACGAGCTATCTCGCCGAGTATTTCGATTCGAGCGGCGTCTCGGTCGACGACCTTCACGGCGGCAAGCCCCAACGCCTGCGCGATCGGAGCCTGGAGCGCTTCCGCGCGGGAGAAACGCGGGTGCTGGTTGCCACGAACGTGGCGGCGCGAGGGCTGGACATCTGCGGGATCAGGCACGTCATCAACTTCGACGTTCCCGACGACCCGCGGGACTATGTCCACCGCGTTGGCCGCACCGCCCGCGGGGACGACACCGGGGAAGCGGTGACCCTCATGTCGCCCAACGATTGGCACCTCGTCCGGGACATCGAGACCCTCATGGGCGAGACCATCGAGCGGGAGATCGTCCCGGAGTACGAGCCTGCGACAACGCCCCCGACTCCGGGGCCGGGCCCCGCCGCGAAGAACGGCGCCGGCTCGGACGACCGGCCGCGCTCGGCGCTGTCGAGAGGGGTCCGAAGAAGAAAAGGCCGCTAAAGGGGAGGCCCGCCGGCGCGATCCCTCAGCCGCCAGCCGCGCTCAGTCGATCTCGCTGCCCCAGACGGTCTGGATCTTGGCCTCGCCGATCATCTGCTCCGGCGTGTAGCCCCCGAAATCGTGCCGCGGTCCGGGATACCCGATCACCTTCCATCCCGCGTAGTCCAGGTTTCCCCCGTACGATGGGTCGGCGAGGAATCCGATGATCGTGTGGGTGCAGATGATCTGAAAGAAAGCCTCCGAGGGCGTCCGGGACGGCCACCGCCGGAGTTGCCCCGATTCGACGGCGGCCAGCACCTCGTCCTGTTGCTGCGCTCGGAGGGCCGCGAAGCCCTCTCCGAAGCGGGCCTGCGCGTCGTCGTCGATGGCCCGGAGCGCCACATGATAGAGATCCCTTTGCCCGGCTTCTTCGTAGGCGAGCGCCTTGTCGATGAAGTTGACACAGCCCGCTTCGACGGCCCCGGGATCTTCGTCCGTGGGGATGATCCGGCCGGTGATCGCCTCCACGAGCTCCCACTCGCTCTCCGAGAAGACGAGGCGGTCGGTGGATTGGCGGGCCGCTTCCAGGGCCAGCGGACGAGGTAGGGTCCACAGGAGCCAGAAGCTGCCCCCGCACACGGCGCTGCGGCCCAGAAACTCCCGGCGCGTCACCCCTGGAGGCCTCGTCAGCCTGCCCGAAACGGGCAACCGGCGCATCACAGCGCTCCCTTCTTCGCCTCGCTCACGAAATGCTCGGCCACCCGATATGCGTTCGCGAGGATGGTGAGGGTGGGGTTGTAACCGGCCGAGGTCGGGAAGACGCTGCCGTCCACGATCCAGAGGTTGGGGACGTCGTGGCTGCGACACCAGCGATCGACGACAGAACGCTCCGGATCGGTCCCCATCCGGCAGGTGCCCATGAGGTGCGAGCCACCTTTCATGGGCTGGTCCTCGGTCACCGTGATCGGCACCCAGCTTTCCTGGCCGCCGGCCGCGTCGGCGATCTCGAGGAGTCGCTTCTCGTACCACGCGACCATGGCCAGGTCGTTGGGATGCTGGCGATGGGTGATGCGGGGGACGGGAAGGCCGTACGTGTCGTTCACGTGGGGGTTGAGGTCGATCCGGTTCTCCTCCATCGGCAGGTCCTCGAGAAGCGCTGCCGCTCCGGCAACCCGGGGGAACTTCCGCAGGTAGTCCTTGAAGTCACTCCCCCAGGCCGGGGCTCCGTTTCGGTAGCTGTTGTGGCTGACCAGCGCGTAGGAGAGCGGCAACTTGTGGGGGAAGTTCGCCTCGATGACGACGCCGCCGCGGATGAAGCCGCGCTCCGGGTCGCTCGGATGGAGGTCGTCGATCGCCATGTGGGTCTCGAGCCCGGCGAAGCCGTGCGCCGGCTCGTCGATCAGGTAGGAGACCTGGACGACCGTGTGGAACATGAGGTTCCTGCCCACCAGGCCGCTCGAGTTCCCGAGGCCGTCCGGAAAGGCGCCGGTCATCGACATCTGAAGAAGGTGGGGTGTGCCGATGGCGTTGCCGGCGACGATGATGTGGCGTGCGAACACCTCGCGCTCACGCCGCGTCTCCTGATCCAGATAGCGTACGCTCCGCGCGTAACCGTGCTTTCCCAGGGTGATCTCGAACGCCAGCGAGTTCGGCCGCAGGTCCAGCAATCCGGTCGCCTCGGCTCTCGGGAGTGCCACCGAGAGCGTCGTGGCTCTGGCGCCCATCGGGCAACCGAACCCCGAGCAAGCGCCGCCGTAGAGGCAGGCCGCCCGGGAATCGTAGGGTTGTGTGTTGATCGCCATCGGGGTGGGGAACGGGTGGTAACCCAGGCGGTTTGTACCACGAGCGAACCGCCGGGCCGCCGTCCGCTCGGGGACGGGGGGATTGGGGAAGCCACGCCTCCGCGGCGGGCCGAAACGGTTGGCCGCGGCATCGCCGGAGACGCCGAAATCCCACTCCGCCCGGTCGTAGTACGGCTCGAGCTCCTCGTAGTCCAGCGGCCAATCGGCCAGGCTGGCGCGGGACACGCGGCCCTCGGTCGAGCGCACTTTGAACTCATCGGGCCGGAACCGCCAGTTCCAGCCGGCCCAGATAGTCATCGTCCCGCCCACACAATGGGCGACGTAGCTGAAGCGTCCGGTCTCCGTCGGGCCGTCAGGGGTCGACCGCCAGGTCTCGATCTGATCGGGCGAGAAGAGCCGGACCGCGCGCAACTCGTCGTCGCTCACGAAATCCTGGTTACGGAGGTAGGGTCCCCGCTGGAGGGCGACGACGCGAAAGCCGGCGGCCGTCAGCTCCCGAGTCATGACGCCGCCACCGGCTCCGGTGCCGATGACACAGACATCGAACGCTTCTCGCCGTTTCACGTCGCTTCCGTTCCCGCCTCGGAGTGCGCTCGGAGATGGTCCGATCCACCTCTAAGACTCCTCAACAGGCTACGAGGATACGGTATCAGGGCCTATCGGGAGGTGTCTGCGACACGTTGTCGGGCATTCCCCCACATGGCCCGCGTTCACCCGAAGGGTGCGAGAGGCTACCTTGTGGTACCGGCCCTGAAAACGGGCTCCCGGTGTGACTCCGGATTGGATCGAAATGGCGACATGAGACTCGGATCGATCTTCGTCCTCGGGGCTGCTCTATCTCTCTTGGCGGCCCCTCGGGCGGCTGCCCAGAACGTGACTCCCGTCGCGCCCGACACGGTTTCCGTCGTTCCCGGTCCGGACTACGCGGCCGGCGGCTTCCACCGCTTCCTGTGGGGCGCCCACTACCGGGACGCATGGACGTCCTCCGTTCGGGTCCCGCTCCTAGATCTTTCGGTCTACGCCGGCGGGCTCACGCCGTTGAGCGCCGGCGGTGGGCTTCAGACCAAGTCTCTCTGGTTCGCGGGGGAGGACGGAAAGCCGTACGCCTTTCGCTCCGTGTACAAGAACGCGACGCCGCTCGTCCCCGAGCTTCTGCGCAACACCTTCGTGGAAAGCATCGCCCAGGATCAGATGAGCACCCAGTTCCCGGCCGGCGCCCTCGTCGCCGACTCGCTGCTCGTGGCTGCCGGCGTCCCCCATGCTCGCCCGACGCTTTGGGTGCTGCCCGATGATGCTTCGCTGGGGGAGTTCCGCGAGGAGTTCGCGGGGGTTCTGGGGCTGCTTCAGGAACGGCCGGTGGACGAGGACGAGGCGATCGCCGCGTTTGCCGGCGCCGAGGACGTCATCGGTTCAGAGGAGCTCATGGACCTCGTTCAGGGAATCCCTGCCGAGCGGGTCGATTCGCGCGCCTACCTCACCGCTCGACTCCTGGACATGCTCCTCGGCGACTGGGACCGACATGCCGATCAGTGGAAGTGGGCCACCTTCGCCGATTCGACCCCCGGCTGGCGGCCGATCCCCCGCGACCGGGATCAGGCGTTCGCCAAGTTCGACGGGCTCCTTCCGAGCCTGGGTCGCCAGCGGTTCCCGGCCGTCTCGACCTTCCGGGAGAAGTACGGCAACGTTCTCAACCTCCATTACAACGCGCGCTTCCTGGACCGCCGATTCCTGACCGAGCTGGAGCGGGCCGCCTGGGACAACACGGCGGCGGTGCTGGCGTCGAGGCTTCCGGACGGCGTGATCGAGGGCGCGGTGGAGCGACTTCCGCCCGCGATCCAGGCGGTGGAGGGCGACTTCGTCCTCCGCTCTCTCATCAGCCGCCGCGACGGACTCCCGGAGGCGAGCTCGGAGCTCTACGCCCTGCTGGCGCGGGAGCCGTACGTCCACGCGACTGATGCGGCCGAGATCGCCGAGGTGTCCATGGCCCTCGGCGGGGGAGGAGTCGAGGTCTCGATCCGGTCGGCGGCGCCCGACTCGGAGCCGTACTTCCGCCGCCGCTTCGAGAGAGGCGAAACGAACGAGATCCGCCTCTACCTGCACGGCGGCGATGATCGAGTGGTGTTCCGTGGGGAGCGCGGCTTCCCCATCAAGGTGCGGGTGATCGGAGGTCCGGGAGACGACGAGTTCCACTTCGCGACCCGAACCGGAAACGTCAAGCTGTACGATTGGCGAGGCAGCAACCGGGTGACGGGGGAGCGAAGCGGCGGCATCAACGCCAGACCGTATCCCGATGCGCCGCTGATTCCGCCGCCGAACTCGAAGCCCCCGCCCAGACACTGGGGCGGCATGGGATTCGGGATGGGGACGATCGGCTACAGCCCGGATTACTTCCTGATACTCGGGTACGGCTACACCTGGTTCGACTACGGCTTCCGGAAAGACCCGTATGCTTCCAAGCTGAAGCTGGATGGGCGGGTGGCGACGAAGGGAAGGGGAGCGCTCCGCTTCCAGGCCGATTTCCGGCCCGAGCACTCCTCCCTCTTCGTGCCGATCGACGTCTACGTGTCGAGTCTCGAGATTCTGCACTTCTACGGCGTCGGCAACGACACGGTGCTTCCTCCCGGGCTCGGCAGCGGGGATGACTTCTTCGACGTCAGACAGACCGTTCTCAAGGGAGAGGGCGGCCTCGGCTGGTCGTTCGGGCCGCTGGCGGATCTGGCTGTCGTCGTCTCCGGCGGGTACTCCAACACCTCCGACGACCCGGATCGCCTCATCGGAGAGCTGAACCCCTACGGCGCGGACGACTTCACGTCCCTGGGCACGCTGCTCAGGTTCGATCTCCAGACCCGCCAGCCTGGGCTGTTCGAGCCCGCCGACCCGAGGCCTCACCTCTGGCTGCACGTCGGCGGCGGCTTCTATCCGGCAATCCTGGACGTCGCCGAGCCGTATGGGACGGCGGAGCTGGCAAGCGGGGCGGGCTTTCCGATCGGATGGCGCCAGTCGGAGTTCGCGGTGCGGGCGGGCGGCAAGAAGGTCTGGGGTCTCACGCCGTTCTACGATCTGGCCTACATCGGCGGAAACGAGAGTCTCCGCGGCTGGCCGGTGCAGCGGTTCGCGGGAGATGCGTCCCTCTACGGGAGCGGCTCACTTCGGCTGGACCTCTTCGACTACCGACTCATCTTTCCGTCCAGTTTCGGAATCCTCGGGATGTTCGATCTAGGGCGCGTCTGGGTGGAGGGAGAGTCGCCCGGCGGCTTCCACACCGGCTACGGCGGCGGGATCTGGATCGCGCTTCGGGGCACGCGCTCCATTCTCTCCATCACGTACGCCACCAGCACTCAGGACCAGGGCCTCTATATGACGATGGGGTTCGCCTACTGAGGCGGCGCGGAGCGCCGAGCTGGGGCCGCGTCTCCCGAGCCCGATCCCGCCTGACTGCCTTCGCGGTGGTGCTGAGCTAGCGGATCAAGGCGTCCAAACGCGACAGGTCCAAGCCCTGCTCGCGGTAGTGGGCGCGGGCGAGCTCGAGAATGGTAAAACCGTCCTCGTAGGCCGCGAAGTTGCCCTCGTCGTCGGTGAAGACCAGTGCGCCGCTTACGACGAAGAGGATGATCGCCGGCTCGGTCGCATCCTCGGGGATGACGAGTGTGTGGGACTCGCCCGAGGGCTCGAAGATGAAGGTGCCCGCCGTCGCCACCCAATCGTGCTCCAGGTACCGCCAGCTTCCCTGCAGCGTCCAGCCCTGAACGGTGCTGACGTGGTAGTGCTTCGGCACCACGGTGCCCGGAAGCGCTTTCAACACGGCCGTGAAGCCGCCGGTAGTGACATCGAAGCGGCAGGGCTGGAACCAGGCGGTCTCGCCGTAGGGCACCCAGAGGCGCTCGTCGTCGAAATCGAGGTCGGTGATGAAGTGGTCACGCCGCCGAGCGGAGGGCTCGAGGCCATCCTCGAAGTTGGCGAGTACGTTGACGGGCATGATGGCGCCTCCGGGGGAAAGTTTCATGCTGCCTGCGCTCTCCTAGTACGATGAACCGGCGGGTTCGTCAACGGAGCCGGAATGTCGCGCCCCCATGCCCCGTGCTGCGCGTGGGAGATGTCCTTACAATCGGGCGCGGGAATCCCCCCGATAGACGTCATCCTATTCCCGACAGCTTGATTCGACGCGCGCCGGTATCATCATGTTGAGTCCAGACTTGTGCTTCAACGCGTGTCGGGCAGAGGTAACTGGCGCGGGCCGCTGAGGCCTTAGCCGAGGCCGTAACCGACAACATGGAAAGGTGAGGAGACGCGTGAGCGCCAAGGTACCGGTGTGTGAGCCGCACAAGATAAAGACAGTTCGCCTGCTTTCCTTCCCAACCCGTGAGGAGCGGAAGAAGTACCTGGCGGAGGCCGATTTCAACGTCTTCAACCTGACGCCCTCCCAGGTGAGCTTCGACATGTGCTCGCTCGGAACGAGCGCGTTCAGCCAGAAGCAGCTCGCGGGTCAGCTGATTGGGGATGAGGCGTACGCCGGCAGCCGGAACTTCGAACATCTCCAGGAGGCCGTGAGCGAGGTCCTGGGCCACGGCTACGTCTGCCCCACCCACAACATCCTCGGATGCCTCAAGCTCATCGTGTCGACCCTGGTCCCGGCCGGCTCCGTCGTGCCGAGCAACGCCCGGGGACGCATCGATGTCCTCACCCCCCAGGGAGTTGAGATCCTGGATGTGCGCGATCGCGGAGAGGCGATCTTCACTGGGAACCTGGACCTGGATAACCTGGAGCGGGCTCTCGGCGAGGGCGGCGTGCCGATCATCGACCTTCCAACCTTCGCCGACGGACAGCATCCCTTCAGCCTCGCGAATCTGCGAGCGGTGCGGTCCCTGGCGGATCGCTACGCGGTCCGGCTCGTCGTGGACGGCTCACGGGTGATCGAGAACGCCTGGTACATCCAGCGTCATGAGCCTGGCCAGGCCGATCGGCGGATTGCGGAGATCGTGGGCCAGATCGTGAAGACCGGCCACATCCTCCAGCTCGACGGGGCCCAGGACCCGAAATCCAACACCGGCGGGATCATCACGACGGACAATCCGGACGACCACGAGAAGTTCATGAACGAAGTCGTGGTCTACGAGGGCCTTCACACCTACGGCGGCATGGCGGGCCGCACGATGGAGGTGCTCGCTCGGGGCCTGTTGGAGATGTGCGACGAGGCCGAGGTACGCTGGGTGATGCACCAGACGGAGCGGTTCACTCAGCGTCTGCGGGACGGGGGCGTGCCGCTCGAGCGGGGATGCGATGGCGCCTACGTGATGGCGGCCGAGTTTCTGCCGCAGGCCGGTGAGTATTCTCAGGACACCTTCTCGGCTGCCCTTTACCTCATGTCCGGCGTGCGCGCGGTCGCCCCGCATCCGACGGTGAGCCAGAACCTCGTTCCGGTGCAGATTCCGCGGCTGGCGATGACCAACGAGCAGCTGGACCAGGTGGCCGACGCGATCATCAGCCTCTACGGCCAGCGGGAGAAGGTCTCGCCGATGCAGGCCACGACAGTCGGGAGGTGGCGGGACGAGATGGCCTATCACTGGGGATTCCCGGACCTCGAGCCATACCGATTCGACACCTTCTCCTACGAAATCCACACCGTCGAGCGCGTCGGCGAGCTGTCACGCCGTCGACGCGAACGGGCGATTCGAACGGCCGGTTACAACACCTTCCTCCTCAGATCGGCCGATGTGACGATCGACCTGCTGACCGACTCGGGCACCTCCGCGATGAGCGTCGATCAGTGGGCGGCCTACGACGGCGTGCGCGCGAGTCCCAAGACCACCGATGAGTATCACCGGCTCGTCGAGGTCCTGCAGGAGAGCCTGGGCTACCAGCACATCATCCCGACCCATCAGGGCAGGGCGGCCGAGCACATCCTGAGTCAGATCATGATCAGGCCGGGTCAGCTGGTGCCGGGCAACATGTACTTCACCACCACCAAGCTGCATCAAGAGCTGGCCGGCGGGGTGTTCGTGGACGTCATCGTGGACGAGGCGAAGAACCCGGAGAGCGAGCACCTGTGGAAGGGCGACATCGACCTCGGCAAGCTGCAGGCTCTGGTTGACGAGCACGGGGCCGACAACGTCGCCTACGTCTCCTTCGAGCACTCCGTGAACATGGCGGGCGGCCAGCCGGTCAGCATGGACAACATGAAGGAGGTCTATGCTTACTGCGGCTCGGTCGGCGTTCCGGTCTTCTTCGACGCCACGCGGGTCGTGGAGAACGCCTACATGATCCAGAGCCGCGATCCCCGCTACGCTGACATCCCGATCAAGGACATCCTTCGCGAGATGATGATCTATGGGGACGGGGCGACGGTCAGCGGCAAGAAGGATTTTCTAATCAATATTGGCGGGATCCTCGCCTTCAGGGAGAACGAGGAGTGGACACGCAAGGCGGAGGATCTGCTCAGGATCTACGAGGGCAACGTGACGGACGGGGGCCTGGCCACCGCCGACCTGGCCGCAATCGCGCGCGGCGTCGAGGAGATGGTCGACGACCGCTACATCCGGGCGCGAGTCCGCCAGACCCAGCTGCTGGGCGAGATGCTCCTGGACGCGGGCGTGCCGATCGTCACGCCTCCGGGGAGCCACGCGATTTTCCTGGACGCCAAACGCTTCCTGCCCCACATCGATCAGGACGAGTTTCCCGCCCAGCGGCTGGCGGCCGAGATCTTCGTCGAGACCGGCGTGCGGGCGATGGAACGGGGAAACGTCTCCAAGGGGCGGGACCCCGAGACGGGAGAGAACTACCGGCCGGCTCTCGAGCTCGTCCGGCTTACGATCCCGCGCCGCGTATACACGAACGACCACATGCGGGCGGTGGCGGACGGGATCATCCGCGTCCACGAGCGCCGCGACGAACTCGCGGGCCTCAAGTTCGTGTACGAGCCGGCTAAGCTCCGCTTCTTCCAGGGCCGCTTCGAGCTGGCCTAACCGCCCCGAGGCCGCTCTAGCCGGAAGCTCCTTCGTCCTTCCGCCGACGCATCGCTCCGTCGATCGAGAACGCGCCGGCGCCGAGGGCGGCCAGCAGAAGAAAGAAGAAGGTGTAGAAAGCGACCTTCTCGCCCCCGTTCTCCCAGTGGAAGAGGCTCTCGCGAGGCACGTGCATCCAAAAGTACGCCACCGCCATCTCGCCCGATGCCATGAACGCCGCCGGCACGGTGAAGAGCCCGAGCATGATGAGGAGGCCGGCGACGAACTCGATCAGGCCGGCGGCTCCGAAGCGAGACATGAGCTCGGCCGTGCCCGCCTCTCCGAAGCCGCCGAACCAACCGAACAACTTTTGCGCGCCATGGACCCAGAACAAAAATCCGATAGCGATCCTCGAGATGCCCAACACCTTCGCCTGAGGCGGCGACAGCCCGTGTTTCATCTCGGCCTCCTCAGAGCCGGGTGATCGACGTTGCTCGGTCCTAGAGCCGTCAAGAAGCGGTCAATCGCTCCCGCCGCGCAAGAGATCGATCGAGATCAGTCCATCCAGCGCTCGTCCTCCGTGAACACGGTGTCGATCACGAGTCGGGGATGGAGATCTTCCAGGGCCGCGTGGATGTCGGTCCGAAGCGCGTCCAGCTCACCCACCCGCTGGATGCGGAAGGTGCTGCCCACCCGGATGTGGTTGAGAAGATAGAAGTACCGGCCCGCCGCGATCATCCTCAGGCGTGTGTCTCGGAAGCCCTGTCCCTCGACCGCCTGAGCGAAGCGGTGCTTCACCTCCGCCTGAATCTCCGGTTCGGGCGCCACCCGCAGCAGCTCGCCCAGGTTGTCCCGGACTATACGGAGTGGAACGGGGAGCACGAGGAGCACGAGGAGAACGACCAGCGCCGGATCGACGTAATCGACGACCGGGTCCCACCGCGTTCCCTGGATGAGGAGCGCCCCTAGAAAGGCGCCAGCCACCACGATGCTGAGTACGCCGTCCATGAGCCAGGCCTTGGCATCCACGTCCAGGAGCGGTGACTCGTTGACCCGGGCGGCTCGCCGCTGGGTCCACGCGAGAAGGAAGCAGCCGGCCACCGCAATCGCCGCGTACACGAGCGCCCAGCCGGGCACGATCTCCCGCCCTCCGTGGAGTAGGGCGATGATGGCGGAGACGAGGGCGTAGCCGGTCACCGCAAGGAGGATCAACCCGCGTACCGCGTTCAGGAAGGGCTCGAAGTAGGCGTAGCCGAAATGGAACCACTCATCGTCGGGCCTCTCCACCAGGCCGGAGACCTTGAGGGTGAGCAGGCCGATCCCGAAGCCGATGAACGAGAAGAAGCCGTCGAGGAGGATGGCCCCGGATTGGGTGAGCAGGGCGAAGCCGATGCCGAGAAGGCCGAAGAAGAGGTTGGCTCCGGCCGAGATCTTCAAAGCGGTCGATTCATCCTTCATGGACTTCATGGGCGCCTCTCGTTTGCCGCAATTCTTGTCGTCGATAACTGGTGGTCAGGAGCAGATGTCGACCGTTCGCGCAGCGAGTTGAAATGAAAGGCCAACGAGGGCCGATGTCTACTCCTGCGCTCTTGTGTCGGCCCCTCACCTGAGGGAGATTGACCAGGAGTCCCTTCCCCCAATGAGGAAATCAAATGAAGCGTCGAAGCAGTACTCTAATGGCCCGCCTCATCGTACTGTCGGCGCTCGCCGGCGCGAGCACGGCGGCGGCTCAGGAGGCTGGGAGCCAGCCGGAGCAGAATCAGCTCTACGCGCGCTTCCGGATTGAAGTCGGCGCCTTCGCGAGCTTCTTCAACACGAATCTCCAGCTCGGCTCCGAGGAGCTGGGCATCGGGACCGAGATCGATCTGGAAGACGATCTCGGGTTCGATACGAAGAAGTTCGACTTCCGCGCGGGCGGATTCCTCCGGCTCGGCAAGAGACATAAAATCCGCTACGGCTACTTCAGCCTCAACCGTAGCAGCAACAAGGTGCTCAGCGAGGATATCGAGTTCGGCGATGAGATCTTTCCGGTCGACGCGGTGGTCGACGCGGAGTTCAGGACCCAGTTCGCGGGGCTGGGCTACAGCTTCTCCTTCCTGGCGCGAGAGAAGGTCGAGGTTGGGATCGGCCTCGCGCTCAACGCCATGTTCACCAAGACCGGGATCGCGGTGGTCGGCTCGGTCGGCGACGATCCCATTGATCAGGTAGAGGAGCGGACGTCGGTCACCTTTCCCACGGGATCGCTGGGATTCGATGTCAACTGGGCGCCGCTGTCCCGGATGATCGTCCGCGGAAGGGTGGGTGGCCTCTACGTGAGCGTATCCACGATCAAGGCGTCGGTCGGCGACGCGAACGTCGGAGTCGAGTACTTCTTCACCCGCGGCTTCGGGGTCGGAGCCGGCTACACCTACACAAAGCTGCGGGTGAAGGAGACCGAGGATCCGCAGCTGGAGATCACCTACCGCTACAGCGGGCTTATCGTTCACGGAGTCTTCGCGCTGTTCTAGACGCTGGTGGTGTTCGCTTCGCGAATCGCGTACCGAGGGACCAGGCACACACGCGTCGGGGGGCTCCCTGGCGGGTCACAATACGCTGGCGTATGTTCGCCGCCGGTGGCTTGGTCTGGCGGCGGGACGGTCGATGGGCGGCGGAACGATAGAGGGCGCGTAAGCGAATCGCAGTCAGGTTCCAGCGGTCCCGCTCGCCGGACCGTTCTCCTTCTACCGGATTCCTTGGTGTCTCTGGATCGAGACGACTTTGATTGAAAGCGAGAAAGAATGATTACTCTGAGTCACCTCCGCCTCACGGTCGCTGCGGCGGCCATCCTGACGGCGACATCCGGTCACTCCGCGCATGCTCAGTCGCCCAGTCCGTCCCGGGAGGCACTCGAAAGCGCGTACGGCGACCGCCCGTACTCGCCGTGGGCCGGACGGGAGTTTCCGACGCAGGTGTTCTGGGGCGATACCCACGTCCACACGGCCTATTCGATGGACGCCGGGTCGTTCGGCGCCCGCCTGGACCCGAGCGATGCCTACCGCTTCGCCAAAGGAGAGGAGGTGATCTCCTCCACCGGTCAGCGCGTGAGGCTGTCGAGGCCGCTGGACTTCCTCGTGGTCGCCGACCACTCGGACAACATGGGCTTCTTCCCGCGGTTGAACGCGGGCGACTCCGAGTTTCTCGCCGACCCCACGGGCCGACGCTGGTACGACATGATCCAGGGCGGCGAAGGCGTCGACGTGGCGATCGAGGTGATCGCGGGCTTTTCCGACGGCACCTTTCCGCCGGCGCTGCAGTCACTCCCCGGTGACCCGGCTTACAAGGCGGCCTGGCAGGTCGCGCTCGACGCGGCCGAGGAAGCCAACGATCCGGGCTCCTTCACGGCGTTCATCGGCTACGAATGGACCTCCAACACGAACGGCAACAACCTGCACCGGGTCGTGATCTTCCGGGACGACGCAAACCGGGCGGGTCAGGTGGAGCCGTACACGACGCTTCGGCCCCTGGGGAGCGACGACCCTCGCGATCTCTGGCGCTGGCTCGGCTCCTACGAGCAGAAGACGGGCGGTCAGGTGCTCGCGATCCCGCACAACGGGAACCTGAGCAACGGGATCATGTTTCCGCTCGTGGACTCGTTCACGGGTCGGGATCTGGACCGGGAGTACGCCGCCACCCGCATCCGCTGGGAGCCGCTCTACGAGGTGACCCAGATCAAGGGGGACGGCGAGGCACACCCGCTGCTCTCGCCCGACGACGAGTTCGCCGACTACGAGACGTGGGACAAGGCCAACCTGACGTTGACCGTACCGAAGGAGCCGGAGATGCTCCCGTACGAGTACGGCCGCTCGGGGCTGCAGATAGGACTGCAGCTCGAGCAGAAGCTGGGCATCAATCCCTACAAGTTCGGGATGATCGGCTCGACGGACACGCATACGGCACTCGCCACAGCGGACGAGGACAACTTCTTCGGCAAGCACTCCGGAACGGAGCCGAACGCCGGCCGGATCGACCATCCGATGGGCGAGTTCAACGACATGGTCTACGAGGGCTGGAGCATGGTCGCGTCGGGCTACGCCGGCGTGTGGGCGAAAGAGAACACGCGCGAGGCGATCTTCGACGCGATGGTGCGCAAGGAAGTCTACGCGACGACCGGCCCGCGGATGCTCGTGCGCTTCTTCGGCGGCTGGGACTTCCAGCCGGGCGATGCGGAGACGCGCAGCCCGGCGATCGCCGGCTACCAGAAGGGCGTGCCGATGGGCGGCTCGCTGCACGCGGCCCTAGCCGGAGAGGTCCCGACGTTCCTCGTGGCTGCTCTCAAGGACCCGATCGGCGCCAACCTGGACCGCATCCAGATCGTGAAGGGATGGCTGGACTCGAGCGGGGAGCGGCGGGAGAAGGTCTATGAGGTCGCTCTCTCAGATGGCCGGCAGGTCGGGTCCGACGGCAAGGCGCCGACGGTCGGCAACACCGTGGACGTGGCGAACTCGACGTGGACGAACACGATCGGGGATACGGAGCTGATCGCCGTGTGGGAGGATCCGGACTTCGATCCGAGCCTGCCTGCTTTCTACTACGCGCGGGTGCTGCAGATTCCGACGCCGAGGTGGACGGCCTACGACGCGCGGTACTACAGCGTGAGCGCCGGGGATGAGGTTCCGATGACGACGCAGGACCGGGCCTACACGTCGCCGATCTGGTACGCGCCGTAGTCGTCGCGGCTACGGCCATGGCGTCACTCGACGAACCGCCGCGGTGGGCGGCGGCTCGCCGCTCGGCGGTTTTCGTCTCATCGGCGCTCCTTCTGGCCGTACTGTGCTGGCCGGGTCAGGCCGATGCTCAGGAATCTGATGACCTCCGCTCCAAGACCCAGAACCCGGTCGGGAGCCTCTACAGCGTCCCGCTGGAGAACAACTTCGACTTCGGGGCTCCGAACGGCGGCGCCTACATCCTGAACATCCAGCCGGTGATCCCGATCACGGTCGGTGGCATCAACCTCATCAACCGGGTGATCATCCCGATTGCCTCGGTGCAGGGGTTCATCGAGGGCCTACCGGGGCTCCCGGAAGGCGAGCCGGGCGACGGGGCCACGGGCGGTCTTGCGCTAGCCGTGTTTGCGTCGCCGCTCGCGGCCCAGATCCGTCCCGACTCGGCGTCTCTCCCGGAGCTCCGGGCCGTCTGGACCGACCCGGATTTCGACCCGAATCACAGGGCCGTCTACTACATCCGCGTGCTCGAGATCCCGACCCCCACGTGGCAGGCGTACGATGCCCAGTTCTTCGGCATCACTATGCCGGAGCAAGTGCCGCTGAGCCACCAGGAGCGGGCGTACACGAGCCCGATTTGGTACACGCCGTAGCTGGTAGGCGGAGAAGAGAACTGAACAAGGAGCAGAGCTGATGACGAAGCACTTCTCAAGACTCGCGATCGCGGTGCTAGCCCTCTTGGCTGGCTGTACGCCGCAGGGAGCGGATCAGCAGGAGTCCGAGTCCTTCGCCAAATACGGACAGGAGTTCGAGGGAAAGATTGCGGAATCGTATGCGGAGTCCGAGGAGTGGTGGCCGACGCCGCCCAAGCCTCCGGCGGACACGCCCAACGTCATCATCTTCCTGCTCGACGACACCGGGTTCGGGCACCTCGGAAGCTTCGGCGGACTGATCGACACACCCAACATCGACCGCCTGGCGGCGAACGGGCTCCGCTACAACAACTTCCACACGACGGCCCTGTGCTCGCCCTCCCGAGCCGCGATCATGGCGGGGCGAAACCACCACCGGATCGGACTTGGCTCCCACTCGCTGACCGCGATGGGCTTCCCGGGCTACAACGCCTACCCGCCGGAGTCCGGCAAGTCGGTCGCCAAGCATCTGCAGAAGGCCGGGTTCGTCAACTACGCGATCGGCAAGTGGGACCACACCCCGCTCTACGAGGTGTCCGAGAGCGGGCCGTTCGACCGCTGGCCGAGCGGCGAGGGCTTCGATCACTACTACGGCTTCATGGCCGCGGATGCGGACAACTACCGGTCGCTGGTGTGGCGGGACCACTATCCGATCGAGGATTGGATGGGGAAGCCGGGCTACCACTGGAGCGAGGCGATGGCGGACGATGCGATCCGCAACATCACCTCGCACGTCTCCGCGTCGCCGGACCGGCCGTTCATGATGTTCTGGGCGCCAGTCGCCATGCACTCGCCGCACCAGGCGCCGGCCGAGTACATCGAGCGCTACAAAGGCCAGTTCGACATGGGCTGGGATCGGGCCCGCGAGATGATCCACCAGCAGCAGCTGGAGATGGGGGTCATTCCCGAGGGCACTCTCCTCACCGAGCGAACGGAAGAGATCCCGGCCTGGGACAGCCTGAACCCGGAGGAGCAGCGCCTGTACGCGCGCCAGATGGAGGTCTTCGCCGCCATGCTCACCCACATGGACGAGCAGATAGGGCGGATCCTCGAGACTCTGGAGCGGACGGGACAGCTGGACAACACGCTCATCTTCGTCACCGCGGACAACGGCTCCTCGGGTGAAGGCGGACTGACGGGGAGCTTCAACGAGACGTATGTGCTCAACGGACTGCAGACGCCGTTCGACGCCAACATGGAGCACTACGACGGCTGGGGCGGCCCCGACACGTACCCGCACTTCCACGCCGGGTGGGCGCTCGCGGGGAACACGCCCTTCCAGTACTTCAAGCAAATCGTGCACCGCGGCGGGATCCAGGACGCGATGGTCGTTCACTGGCCAGCCGGGATCCAGGCGAAGGGCGAGGTCCGGAACCAGTACCACCACATCATCGACATCGCGCCCACCATCCTCGACGTGACGGGGACGCCTTTCCTCGAGGTGCTGGACGGCGAGGAGCAGATGGAGATGGATGGGGTGAGCATGGCCTACTCATTCAACGACGCCGACGCGACGACCGCCCACCCGGAGCAGTACTACGAGCTGTTCGGCAACCGCGCGATTTACCAGGACGGCTGGAAAGCGGTCACGATCCACGCGGGCCGCATGCCGTGGGACCTGAATCGCGTGGCCCCGTTCGAGGACGATGTCTGGGAGCTGTACAACCTGAACGAGGACTTCTCGGAGGCCGTCGACCTGGCCGATCAGAACCCCGAGGTGCTGGAGGCTCTCAAGGCACGCTGGGAGGAGCTGGCGTGGGAGAACAACGTGTATCCCCTGTACGACGACATGATCCAGCGGATCGCCAAGCAGCAGGGCCGCCTGTTCGGTGACCGCACGGAGTTCGTCTACTACAACCCGGGCGCCCGCCGCATCGCCGAGAAGGCCTCCGCCCCGGTCAAGGGCCTCTCGCACGAGATCGAGACAAGGCTGAACCTGACCGGCGACGAGGAGGGTGTGATCGTGGCCGTGGGCGGGTTCACGGGCGGCTACACGCTGTTCATCAAGAACAACCGGGCCTACTACGATTACAACTACTACAACGGGCTCTACTACACACTGGAATCGCCTCCGCTCGGCACGGGTGAGGTCAACATCCGCTTCAACTTCATCGAGGATGGCGGAACGACGGAGGGAATCCCCGGAGGCACAGGGGAGCTCTTCATCAACGGCGACAAGGTGGGCGAGGTCTCCATGCCGGAGATGCACATCTCCACATTCTCGCTCTCGGAGACCTTCGACGTCGGGGTCGATGCCGGCACGCCGGTCAGCGACAAATACAGTGTGACGAACCACTTCCCGTACACGGGCGAGCTGGACAAGGTGATCGTCCGCCTTACGAACTGACCGGAGGCTTCACCGGCCCTGTCCGCGGGCCTGCTGGTCTCGCGTGACGGGCCGGTCGTAGCCATCGTTCTCGGGTGAAGACCTTATCTTTGTTAATCCTGCGGGCGGCGATCGCCCTAGTGGCGATCGCTCTCGCGACCGCCACCGCCAGTGCCCAGGAGCTAGAGCCGAGGCTGTTCTCGCCCGCGCCGACCGGCATGAACATCGTCCTCGGCGCCTTCGGCTACTCGTTCGGCAACATTCTGCTCGACCCGGCCGTGCCGGTGGAGGATCTTGACGCCCGTCTGGCGATCTTCACGGCCGGCTACGTGCGGACACTTAACGTGTTCGGCGCTTCGGCCAAGATCGACGCGATCCTCCCCGTCGTAGGAGGCGACTGGAAAGCGGTGCTCGACGGGCAGGACACGACGCGCTCGGCTACCGGGCTCGGAGACGCGCGAGTCCGCTTTTCCGTCCTGTTCAGCGGTGCGCCGGCACTGAGCCGGAAGGAATTCGCCTCGTACAAGCCGGGGACGATCGTCGGAGGCGGGCTTCAAGTGTGGGTGCCGCTGGGTCAGTACGATCCTGACCGGCTCCTCAACCTGGGCTCGAACCGTTGGGTGTTCCGTCCGCAGCTGGGCGTGTCGCAGACGCTTGCCCGCTGGGTTTTGGAAGCCGCGGCCGCCGCCTGGTTCTACACGGACAACACGAACTTCTTCGGTGGGGACACGCTGTCGCAGAATCCGATCGCCGCCCTGCAGGGCCACGTGACGTATCAGTTCGGCCAGGGTTTCTGGGCTGCCGCGGACGCGGGCTACGGGCGCGGCGGCCAGACGTCCGTCAACGACGAGGAGAAGGACACTCGGATCAGCAACTGGCGGCTCGGCGTGACGCTCGCGTTCCCGATCTCGAGCCACGACTCGATAAAGTTAGCGTTCATCTCGGGCCTGAGAGCCGGGAAGGGCGCCGATTACAGCACGATTCTCGGGGCCTATCAGTACCGCTGGTTCGACGGTCTATAGCCGTTTCTTTCACCCGGCAGGATAGACACCAAGAGGAGGCACCGATGGAGGTATCGAGCAGTCTGCTGGTCGCCGTCATGTTCATCATCATCCTGAGCATGTGGATCGGTCACATCTTGGTCGCCGCGGCCGCGATGGTCGATCGACGCCCTGCACGTGAACTGGACGCTTCTCCTGCTGCTCGTCTACTTCAACCTCTTCTGGCACACGCTCGATCTGCTGACCACCGATCTGAGGTGCGGTGCCGGCCCTCACGCCCTCGGCGCTTGCCCGAGCTCGCCTACTGAGTACAGCCACCAGGTCCAGTGGGCCTTGATGTGCCGGTAGGTCAGGAGTAGGGCCGCGGCGGCGGCCAGGACCGAGGCCCAGGTGCCCCAGGGCGAGTAGCCGAACCGCCAGAACAGGAAGGCGAAGGCGCCGAGGCCGGTCAGGCCGCTGATCGTATAGCCGAGGATGATCGGGCCTCCGTAGTGCGCGCCGTGTTGGCCTACCAGATCCAGCCCGCATTCGGGGCACCGTTCGCGGAGTGCGTATCTTCCTCCGAACAGTGGTCCGTCGCCGCAAGCGGGGCAGCGATGCCGGAAGGTCGTGCGGAGCATGCCGCGAACGTCACCGCGCATGGGCTGCGGTCGTTATCGAGGAGTGCGACAGGAGCATTGCGGCAGCATTGAAAGGTTGGTAGGGAGCTGGAATGGGTCCCTGCCGCGGACCGTCACTCTTCGATCGTCGCTCACGGTACCAAGTATGGAACCACCGAGATGGTACCGCATGTGGTACCATCTTGGCTGTCCGAAGGCTGACGGTCTCGGCAGAGTAAACTGCGCATGGAGCATGGAAGTAGGTTCGGTAAGTGCGATCCCTCTCGCCACTGAAGGATTATCAGAGATGACGATGATGGAAGAGCCGAAGACGAGCAACGTAGCGATCTTGGGCGGCGGCAACATCGGCCAGGCGCTGGCCAGAGGGTGGGTGGCATCCTGGAAGTGCGATCCGGGGCAGATCACCATCACGAGACGCCACGCCGAGGCGCTCGCGCCCCTCGGCGAGCAGGGCTTCGCCGTCACGACCGATAACGCCGAGGCGGTACGGCGGGCCGACGCGGTTGTCGTCGCCGTTCAGCCGCAGCAGTTGGTGGGGCTTCTGGAGGAGGTCCGCGACGTCCTCAAACCCGACCGCCATGTCCTGATCTCGGTGGTCTCCGATGTGAGGATCGCAGATATCCGGGAGCACCTCGGCGCGCCCGTCCCGATAGCCAGGGCGATGCCGAACACCGCGATCGGCATCTGCGAGTCGATGACCTGTCTTGCCGGCGAGGTCGGCTCCGAGGTGCTGGAGAAGGCGACCTCGCTCTTCGATGCGGTGGGGAAGACGCTCGTGATCGACGAGGAGCTGATGACGAGCGCCACCGCGACCTGTGCCTGCGGCATCGCGTTCTTCCTCCGCTCGATTCGAGCAGCCTCGCAAGGCGGGATCGAGATCGGTTTCCATCCCGAAGAGGCGATGCTGCTGGCCGCTCAGACCGCCAAGGGCGCTGCCTCCCTACTCCTGAACGCGGAGAGCCACCCCGAGGCGGAGATCGATCGCGTGACCACTCCCCGCGGCTGCACGATCGCCGGCCTCAACGAGATGGAGCACCAGGGGTTCAGCTCCGCGATGATCAAGGGCATCCTGGTCTCGGCCGAGAAGGCGGCCGGGCTCTTCGAAGAGACGTGAACAGAGGCGGCGGCCGGCGCAGCGCTTGCGAGCGACGCGGCGGCTAAAGGCCGAAGCGCTTCGCCACGGCCTCGAGGTCGGGCGAGATGGCCTCCGGACGTTCGACCGGACGGCTGGCGGCGGGAACGTCCTTGAGACCGGTACCGGTGATCAGGAGGACGATCCGCTCGTCGCGTTCGACCAGGCCTTCCTCCAGAGCCGGGTAGAGGCCGGCTAGCGCCGCCGCGCCGGCGGGCTCTGCGAACACGCCCGTGTGACGAGCCAGGAAGGGGATGGCGTCGAGGATGTCGTCATCCGACACGGCGACCGCCCCGCCCGCCGATTCCCGGATGCGCTTTAGACAGAGGATCGCGTTGCGCGGAGTCTGTACCGTCAGGCTGTCCGCGACGCTGGCTGCATCCGGCACCGGCGTAACCGTCTCGGCGCCATGCCTGAAGGCGGTCACGATCCCGGCCGACCCCTCCGGTTGGACGGCGACCAGTCGAGGCATGCGAGCCAGCAGCCCGGCTCGCACGAGGTCCCCGAACCCCTTGGCGGCACCGGCCAGGATCGCCCCGTCTCCGGTTGGCACGAAGACGACGTCGGGAGGCTCGGGCGTCATGGCGGCGGCGATCTCGAGCGCGACGGTCTTCTTGCCCTCGATCGTAAACGGGTTGAGGGCCGTGTTGCGGTTGTACCAGCCGAAGGCGTCGCACGCCTCCAGGCAGAGATCGAAGGCGTCGTCGTAGCTACCCTGCACTCGCACCACGTCCGCCCCGTAGCAGAGGAGCTGGACCAGCTTGGCCTCCGGCGCGGACGCCGGCACGAAGACCACCGCTCGGACGCCGGCGGAGGCTCCGACGGCGGCCAGCGCGGCGGCGGCATTGCCGGTGGAGGCCGTCGCGACCGTCTCGTATCCGTATTCCCTGGCCTTGGTGACGACGAGAAGGGAGGCTCGATCCTTCGTGGACCCGCTCGGATTCCGCGTGTCGTCCTTGATCCAAAGCCGTGGCAGGTCCAGAGCCTCTCGCAGGCCGGGAGCCGGCAGCAGCGGCGTGCCGCCGACGTCCAGGGGCGGCACCGCGGAAGGATCCGAGAACGGGAGGAAAGCCGCGAGGAAGTCGGTGTCGGAGAGCCGGGCCTTCGGCCACCCTGTCGGCAGCGTGTCCAGCTCGATCTCGAGCACCCCGCGCGTCGGTCCACCGGGCGCCTGAAGGGCGGCGCACGCCTCGCAGACCAGGAGCGCCGGCTGCTCCGCGTACGCCCGGCCGCACTCGCAGCAGCGAAGCCGGAAGCCGCTCACATCACCAGCGCCATGAGAGCCTTCTGCACGTGAAGCCGGTTCTCGGCCTCGTCGTACACGACCGAGTGGGGCCCGTCGATCACCTCGTCCGTGACCTCTCGGCCGCGGTCCGCGGGCAGCGGGTGCATGTAGATGAGGTGTCCCTTGCCGAGAGCGACGCGCTCGGCGTCACACCGCCAATCGGGATATTTTTCGATCAGGCGAAGCCTCTCCGCCGTATCCCCGGTGTGGACGAGAGGCCCCCAGGACTTCGGGACCACCACGTCCGCATCCTCGAACGCCTCTTCGAGCGTGTGCGTGATCCGAAACTGGCCTCCGGCGGCTTCCGCGTTCGCTTTCGCCTGCTCCTCGATCTCCGGCATGAGCCGAAACTCGGGCGGGTACGCCAGCGTCACGTCCAGCCCGAAGCGCGGCATCATCAGAACGAGGCTTTGCGGCACGGAGATCGGCCGCACGTAGTTGGGAGCGCTCGTCCACGCCACGCCGATCTTCAGGCCTCGCGTGTCCGCGAATCGCTCCCGGATCGTCATGTAGTCGGCCAGGATCTGGCAGGGATGGTAGAGGTCGTCCTGCATGCTGAGGACCGGGATCTCGGCGTGCTCCGAGACTTCCCGGATATAGGCGTTCCCCTCTCCGTGCGTGCAGTGCCGGATGGCGATCCCCTCTCCGTACCTCGAGAGGACGTTGGCCGTGTCCTTGGCGTTCTCTCCATGGCTGATCTGCATGCGGTGGGGGGAGAGATAGACGCCGTGTCCGCCCAGCTGCGTGATTCCGGTCTCAAAGGAGTTCCGCGTTCGAGTCGAGGGGTCGAAGAAGATCATGTACAGCGTCTTGTCAGGGAGCAGAGGTGTCCTTTCGCCCGCCTTCTTGGCCCGCTTGAGCTGCTCGGCGAGAATGAAGAGCGTGTCAAGCTCCTCGAGCGTCCAGTCCTGCGTCGAGATGAAGTCGCGGCCCTTGAGGCCTGGTGGGATGACGATCTCTCTCACGGGGTGAGCTCTTCCTCGAGCGAGGCCAGGAAGGCCGGGATCAGGCTGTAGACGGCGGTCGCCCGCACCAGATCCTCCACCGCGACCCACTCTCCGGTGGTGTGGGAGAGCTCTTCGAGACCAGGCGCGAAGCCTACCGTCGGGATGCCGTGCCGGCCCATCGTGGCCACGCCGTTCGTCGAGAAGGACCAGCGGGAGATGGCCGGAGGCGAGCCCAGCACGGCCTCCACGGCACCGGCCACGCCACGCACGAGCGGATGCCCCTCGGGAAGCACCCAGCTCGGAAAGAACTTCTCCTGCCGGGCAAGCTCTCCACGCCAACTCACCTCGTCGTACTGAAGAAGCTCCACCTCCGCATCGCCCAGATGGGGAAGGGAGCGCAGCTCGTCGAGGGCCGCGTCGGCTGACTCGCCGGCGGTGAGTCGGCGATCGATGTTGATGCGCGCGCCCTCCGGCACCGCGTTCAGCGACACGGTGGTGCACTCGATGTTCGAGACCACGACCGTGCCCTTGCCGAGGAAATCGTCGGAGGGGAGGCGGTCGTTCAGCGCTTCGACGTCGGAGATGATCGGCGCCAGCTTGTACAGCGCGTTCACTCCCTCCTCGGGATGGGCCGCGTGCGAGGATCGCCCCTTGGTCGAGATGGTGGCCTCCACACGACCGCGCTGGCCTCGATAGACGCCGAGATCGGTGGGCTCCCCGATGACAACGACGTCCGGCCGGATGCCTTCCTGCTCGATCAGGTGGAGGAGGCAGTAGCCGTCGCAGTCCTCCTCCATCACCGAGGCCGTGAGATAGAGCGTGACGTTCTCCGGCAGGCCGCGGGATTGGGCGAGCGCTGCCCCATAGGCCATGCACGCGATCGCCGGCAGCTCATCGACCGCTCCTCTACCCCAGACCTTTCCCTCTTCCAGCTTCCCCTCAAACGGATCATGCTCCCAGGCGTCACGATCCCCTACGCCGACGCAGTCGATGTGACCGTCCATGAGGATCGTGAACGGCCCGTTTCCGATCCTCGCGACCACGTTGCCGAGCCGGTCGAATCCGACCTCGTCGAAGCCTAGCTTCTCGTACTCCCACCGAACCCGCTCGCAGCGCTCGCCCTCCCGCCGGCTTTCGGCGGGGATGGCGATCATGTCGCGCAGAAAGCGAACGATCTCCCCCTCGAGGCGCCCCGCGTCCTCCAGGGCCGCTCGCCCCTCGTTATCCGCCATACGTCACACCCGTCTCCTCGTTGAACGCTTCTATCGCCGCGTCCCACTCGGGGAGCAGAGCGGCCGCTTCGGTCCAGAAGAGAGGATCCCAGAGGGCGTTCAGCTCCTCGACCGTCTTCCCCTGCTGCTCCACCCAGGTGAAGTACTTGAGGTTGTGGATCGCCTTCCGGTCCGTGAAGCGCAGCTCCCGGAGGTGATCGGTGGTCGCACCGAGCAGGTAACGTTCGAGATCGGCCGCGGCCTGGCGCTCCGAATACTCCCCACGCTCCTCGCTCAGCTCCTCCAGTCGGGTTCGGTAGAGATCCACGGAATCGGTGAAGGAGGTGAAGATGATGTCGTGCTCGTCGAGCTCGAAGTAGCGCGCCGTCTTGATGGCGGCGAGCGCGTTGCAGATGCTGGAGATGCCGAGGGCCGGCAGTCTCCGGATCACGTCGTTCGGGACTCCGTACTCGGCGAGCACGGGTCGGCCCGCGGGCTCGTTGAAGAGACGGAGGAGGCGCATCGTCGCCTCGTCATCGATCGCGGTGACCAGATCGGTGTTGCGGACGTTGTGGATCCACGGCACGTGCTTGTCACCGATCCCCTCGATCCGGTGGGCACCGAATCCGGCCGTGAGCAGGGTGGGGCACTGCAGTGCCTCGGCGGCCGTGATCCGGCATTCCGGGAAGCTGCGCTTGAGCCGGTCGCCGGCAGCCAGGGTCCCCGCAGAGCCGGTAGCGCCGACCCAGGCGGCGCAACGGTCGCTCTCGACCGCGATGTGCCGGAAGACCGTCTCTGCTGAGGGTCCCGTCACCCCGTAATGCCAGAGGTAATTCCCGAACTCATCGAACTGATTGAAGATCACCGCGTCGGGCTGGGAGCGGCGCAGCTCCCAGCACGCGTCGAAGATCTCCTTGACGTTGCTCTCGCTTCCCGGAGTCCGGATGATCTCGGCGCCGATCCCTTCCAGCCAGTCGAAGCGTTCTCGGCTCATCTCTTCCGGCAGGATCGCCACGGCTCGGCACCCGAGCAGGGCGCTGTCGAATGCACCGCCCCGGCAGTAGTTCCCGGTGGATGGCCACACGGCACGATGGGTCGTGGGGTCGAACTCGCCGGCCACGAGACGAGGCACCAGGCAACCGAAGGCGGCTCCCACCTTGTGCGCGCCCGTGGGGAAGTGCTCCCCGACGAGACCCACGATCCGCGCGGGGACGCCTGTCAGCTCCGGTGGGAGCTCCAGATAGTTGACCTCACCGAAGGCTCCGGTGTCCGGGTCGTTATGCCATGTGATCCGGAAGAGATTGAGCGGGTGCACGGCCTGCATGTCGATATCTGCCAGCTCCGCTACCAAAGACGGATTCAGACCGGAGGGCTCCCTCATCTCGGCGAACGTGGGGATGAGGATCCTCCGCTCCCTGCATCTCTCGATCGCTCTCTGCCGCACGGCAGAATCTATAATCTGACTCAAGTGTGTAATCCTAACCCTCTGATAAACCGAGATATGGAGTGTTCCAGTCCAGGGCGTGAAAACGCTTCCACAGCGGTGGGGCCAGCTCCCGGGCCCGCGCCGTCAACTCCTCGGGATCGAGGGTGGTGTGGCGGAAGTCTTCCAGCAACACCCGGCCACGCGCCACCGTGTGCCGCACGGGAGCCTCGCTGGAGCCGTAGACCAGGTGCCCGAACAGGTTCTCTTCGGAGATCGGGGTCGGAGGCGGGGAATCGACCGAGATGACATCGGCCGGCGCCCCTTCCACCAGTTGGCCGAGGAGCGGCTCCGGAAAGAAGCGCCGCGCCACGGCGGCGTTGTTGGCCAACAGCTCCGGCAGTGCCTCGAAGCCCGAGAACGGATCACCGGTCGCTCCTCGATGCGTCAGGAAGGCGAAGCGCAGAGCCCGCAGCATCGAGGCGGAGATGCCGTCCGTGCCCAGGCCGATCGTGCAGCCGAGCGCGGCGGTCCGCGGCACGTTGAGGCGGCCGACGCCGTTGTTGGCGTTGGATTCCGGGTTGTGGATCAGAGTCGCATCAGCTTCCGCCGCCCGCTCGTAATCCGCCTGCTCCAAGTGGATCGCGTGGGCGAGCAAGGCGCGCTCGTCCAGCAGGCCGGAGCGTCCGAGCCGCTCTATCGGGCCGGCCCCGAACGCAGCAATGGATGCGCGCACATCCACCGGATCTTCGGCGACGTGAATGTGGCAGCCCGACCCGGGCGGTCGGCGCTCGGCCACCCGGGCCAGCGTCTCATCCCGGAGCGTGAAGCTGGCGTGGAGGCCGACGACGCCGCGGATCCGAGGGTCATCGGCTCGATCGGTCAGGAAGCGCAGGTTCTCTTCGATCCCCGCCCTGGCGCCCTCGGAACCGTTGCGATCCGTGACCTCGTAGCAGAGGAGTGCCGAGATCCCGGCTCGGTCGACCGCGTCGGTGATCGCGTGGAGGCTTCCGTCGATGCAGGACGGCGAGGCGTGGTGGTCGAACACGGTGGTGCAGCCGTGCCGTACGCACTCGGCGGCCGACAGAAGGGCCGAGATCCGCACGGTTTCGGCGTCGAGCGCGCGGTCCAGCCGCCACCAGAGGCGATCCAGCACCTCCGGGAAGCTTCGCATCGGCACGCCGGGGTCCAGACCTCTTGCCAGGGCCGAATAGAAGTGATGGTGGATGTTGACCAGGCCGGGCAGGATGATCCCGCCGCGACCATCCAGGTAGTGCGCGTCGGGGAAACGCGCTCTGATTGCCGATTCCTCGCCAGCGGCGGAGATCCGCTCTCCCGTCCAGGCGACGGCGCCGTGCGGCACGACCTCGGCAGGGGAGCCGCCCGTCACCAACGTGGCGTTACCCAGGATCCAGGTCTCGAGCTCGCTCATGTTCCGACCTTCGATTCCCGCCTCACGTGCCGCCCGAGGCCGGGGTCTCCGAACCACTCGCCATCATCGTCCTCCAGACGGTATACGGGCTGCCCTCGCACGAACGCCCGCCGGACCCGACCGGTCAAGTCGTATCCATCCAGCGGCGTATACGGGTTCATGTTGTGGAGATTCTCCGCACTCACCCTCCAGGTCTCATCGTCGGCGAGCCCCACGAGATCCGCGTCGAAGCCGGGCTCGAGCCTCCCCTTCCGGCTCTCGATGCCGAAGAACCTCGCGGGCGCGGACGCGGTGAGCTCCGTGAGCCGCTCGAGCGTGATCCGCCCTCGGCGGACGCCCTCCGAGTACAGGTAGGGCAGGGAGAGCTCCACGCCCGGCACGCCGCCGTAGTCGGTCCAGATGGAGCCGGTGTGCTTCTCCTCGGGCCACTGGCCGGCTGCGTGGTCCGTCGCGACGTAATCCAGCTCTCCCGAGGCGAGCCCCTCCCAGAGGCGATCCCGGTCGGCCTCTCCCTTCACGACAGGCGCCGTCTTGAGCAGGGCGCCCTGCCGGCGGAGATCATCCGCGGTGAACTCCAAAAAGTGCGGGCAGGTCTCCGCAGACATGGGCAGGCCTTCGTCGCGGGCCGCGGTGACGATGTCCAGCGCGGCGCCGGTGGCGAGGTGGACGATGTGCACGCGTGCGCCCGTCTCGCGGCAGAGCTCACTCATCGTTGCGACGGCGGATATCTCCGCGGCCGGCGGCCGAGACTCTGCGTAGTCCAATGGCTCGTTTCGGCCTTCCGCCCGGATGCGGCTCGTGAGCTCGTGCACGATCTCCCGATCTTCGGCGTGCACGCCGACGGGAACCCCCTGTCGAGCGATCTCGGCGAGCGCCTCGGCGAGCTGAGAGCGCGACAGATCCCGGAAGGTCTCCATGCCGGAGAGCATGTAGACCTTGATCGAGGCCACGCCCGCCTCGACGATCTCCGCCAGGTTTCGTCTCCACTCCCGATCGGCCATGGCGTTGGCGGAGACGCCGCCCCACAGCATGAAGTCGACGTGCGCCTTCGGCTGGATCACCGCCAACTTCGTCCGGAGGTTGTCGGCAGAGGTCACCGGGGGGAGGGAGGTGCAGGGCATGTCGACGATGCAGGTGACACCACCGGCGGCGGCCGCACGGGTGCCGGTCTCGAAGTCCTCTCGGTGCGTGAACCCCGGGTCGTCGAAATGGACGTGACCGTCGATGACGCCCGGGAGGACGAGAAGGCCGCCGAGCTCGACGATCTCTTCGTCCGCCTCCGCCGGCATTGGTTCCGGTGCCGCCATCTCCGCGATCCGGCCGTCGATGACGAGGATGGAGGCCGCCCGCGTCTCATCTCCGCCCGCCGGCACCCTGAGGTCGGTGAATCGCTTCTTCACGAGGGAGACGGGTTCACCGGGTTCGGAGTATCGGAGTGATAGACCGAGGTCCACACCGTCCGCGCTCGTGCTGCGCCCGCGAGGTCGAGCTCGGCGTCGAGGCTCTCGGCCGCGAGCCGTCCGTTCTCGTCGATCTCCAGCTCGTACTCCGTGCCGCCCAGGCGCGCGTGCAGCACCTCCCCGGCCCGACAGAAGCCGTCCAGCTCCGATTCGTCGAAGGCGGCGCGCGTCAGGAAGACGATCTCCTTCTCGACGAAGGGGGCGCCCGATTCGGGACAATAGACCTCACAGTTGGAGCACTCGTTGCACGCTCCCTCGAATACGGCGAGTTGGTGCGACTCCCGGATCGCGAAGCCGTCCACCTCGACGGGGTTGGCCTCGTAGGCGAAGATCGCGTCGTTCGGGCAGGCCTGGATGCAGAGGTCGCAGTTGATGCAGTCGTACAGCGCCAGGACGCTGTCGATCTGGCGTGGCGGCTTCGAGTTGGCCGAGGCGTGGTAACGTGGATCCTCGACCAGGGAAGGGACGATCTCACGCCCGTTCAATCGGCCGGCGACACGCGTCGCGTGGAGCACGAGCGCGTCGCCGTCGAGGCCGGCGGCCTCCCCGGCTTCACTGAGCGCGGCGGGCAGCTCGTCCGGCGAGCTCTCGGCGGTACGGCGCAACCGATCGATCTGCCGGTCGCCCTCGAGCTCTCGCTCGCCCGCGGCGCCCGGGAACGTGATTAGGGTGTCGCTGACCGCCTCTGCCGCGTGGCCTCCCGCGGCGAGAACATACGCCTCGCGCGACGTGACACCGGTCTTCTGCATCTCCCGGGCGAGCGCCTTCAGGTAGCCCGGCAGACGGCCGAATCCCCCCTGTCTGAGAAGATCGGTGCAGGTCGTGACCGGGACCATCCCGCAGGCCACGGCCGCCGGGAAGTTCTTGACGTCGATGCCGGCGGAGAAGGAGACCGGGAACTCGAAGCCGAGATCCTCCCGAAACCGCTGCATGAGGTTCATCGAGATCACGTGCAGGGGTGGGCCCGACACGTACATGTAGGGATCGGTCTGGGTCGGGAAGAACTCCGGCTCGTTCTCCACGACGAGCGTGTTCGTGAACTTCGCTCCGACGATCGAGCCCTGCCGCTCGGCCACCGATCGCAGCCGCCTCAGGATCTCGAGGCCGTCGTCGTACTGCAGGTCGACGTCGAAGGCCTCCCGCCGCAGTCTCAGGTGCGTGTAGCCAAGGCGGTCGAACAGGATCTCACGTACCGCCTCGAAGCCCAGCAGGGTCGGGTTCAGCTTGACGATCGTGTGAAGGCCGACGTCTTCGAGCAGGTAGCGGCAGATGGACTCGATCTGATCGGCCGGGCAGCCGTGGAAGGTGGAAAGCGTGACGGTGTCCGAGATCTGCCGGGGGAGGTCGATCTCCGAGAACTCCGCCAGGTCTCCGCTCAGCTCTGCGCGCAGGAGTTCGAAGCTCTGCGCCGGATCCTTCATCCCCTCGATGAAGCCGGTCACCTTCTCGCTCCGAATACCCTCGAGGTCGTAGCCGACGCTGATGTCGAAGACCGTGTCGAGTCCGTGCTCGGAGGGGAGCCGGCCGAAGGCGCGCGTGGTCTTGAGGATCTCGATCAGATACGTGGCCTTGGCGTACTCCGTGAGCGACTCTTCGACGAGGAGCTCCTGCGACCACTCGACGTTGTAGCCGACGTTCGGGACGTGAATGCAGGGACGCGGGATCCGGAGCCGGTCGTTGACCTGCACGGTCTTGATCTCGATGATCCGGCTTCCCGCCAGCCATGAGAGCACGATGTTCTGGGCGAGCTGGGTGTGCGGCCCAGCCGCCGGGCCTACCGGCGTGGACGCGCGGTGCCCGAAGTGAAGCGCCGAGAAGTCCAGTTCGTCGCTCGGAACCCACCACTTGCGGACGGGCAGATCGAATATGGAGTCGGCCGTCTCGACCTCGCGCCGCATCCGGCGCACGAGGTCGGGGAATGGGATCGGCTGCAGCTCCATCAGCCGCCTGTCCCTGCTTTTACCCGTGACTTCGGGACGGACGGCGCGGCGGCCGGAGCGTCGCTCATGGGTAGATCGAAGCGACGCTTGCCGTCGAAGGCGTGGAGGGCGCCGGCCACCGCCCCCGCCGTCGGCACGAGGCCGATCTCGCCCACGCCTTTCGAGCCGTAGCCCCCCACCTCATCGGGGACCTCTATGAGGATGACGTCGATCGGCGGCGTGTCCTTCGCCTTCAGAATGCCCAGGTCCCGGAGCAACAACGAATCGGGCCGGCCATCCGTGCACGGGAGATCTTCAGAGAGCGCGTAACCCAGTCCCATGTGCACGGAGCCTTCGATCTGGTTGGCGCAGAGCAGGGGATTGATTGCCCGTCCCACGTCATGGGCGGCGACCACGCGCTCCAGCCGTCCGTCCTCATCCAGGATGACCACCTGGGTCGCGTAGCTGAAGGTCATGTGGGTCACCGGGTCCCCGTTCGCCTCGCCGGGCTTCGTGGTGAAATCGCAGATGTACTCGCCGTGGTACTCCTTCCCGACGAACTCGTCCAGCGGAGCGCAGGCGAGGTCATCGGCGAGATCTCGTGCCGCGATCTGTCCGGCCGCGGTCAGGAGCGCCGTGGCGCGGGAGGCGGTGGTCATCCCGCACAGCACCCTGGGATCGCTCGTCGTTCTCACCGTCATCAGCTCCGGATCAAGACCGGTCTCATGTGCGACGACCTGGCGGAGGATCGTGTATAGACCCTGGCCCATCTCCGTGTATCCGGTCAGGACCTCGATCCGCTCGCCCTCCAGAACGCGAAGCAGCAGGCGGCCGCTGTCATCCATCCCGTTGCCGATCCCGGTGTTCTTGATGCCGCAGCCGATGCCTGCGAAGCGGGCGTTCTTGTAGACGTCTCGCACCACCTCCAGCGTCTGACGGATGCCGCAGCTCTCGGTCATCAGCTGGCCGGTGGCGAAGGGGTCTCCGGGTTCGAGGATGTTGCGATCCCTAATGTCGTAGCCGTCGAGCCCGACCCGTTCCGCCAGAAGATCCATGATCCCTTCGATCGCGAAGGACGCCTGGTTGGCGCCGAAGCCGCGCATCGCACCGCAGGGTGGATTGTTCGTGTAGACCGTCTTCGCCTCGACGTCGACGTTGGGCACCCGGTACGGTCCGCAGGAATGCCCGGCCGCGCGCTCCAGCACCTTCATCCCGACCGAGGCGTAGGCGCCCGTGTCGCCGACGATTCTCGCCCGAACCGCCGTGAGTCGTCCCTCCGTGTCGGCACCCACCGTGTAGGCGAGCGAGATCGGATGCCTCTTCGGGTGCATGCGGATGGACTGTTCTCGAGTGAGCACCGTCCGTACGGGCCGGCCTGTCAGACGAGCGGCCAGGGCGGTCTGGGCCTGGACGGAGAGATCCTCCTTGCCTCCGAACGCCCCGCCGTTGGCGACGAGCTCGACGTTGACCGCGTCCGGCTCCAGACCGAGCACGGCGGCGATCTGGGCCTGGTCGTCGTGCACGCCCTGACCCTGCGTGTAGACCCTGAACTTGTCTCCGTCCAGAGGCTCTGCGAGACAGGCCTCCGGCTCGAGGAAGGCGTGCTCGATCCTCTGCGTCGCGAAAGTCTGTTCCACGACGTGAGCCGAGTCGGCCAGCGCGGCACTTACGTCGCCGCGTGAGAAGGCGCACACCTCCAGGAGGTTGCCGCCCTCGTGGACCCTGGGGGCATCGTCGGCTAGTGCGGCGAACGGATCCCCCACCGGCGGGAGCACCTCGTACTCGATGGCGGCCTCCAGCGCCTCCGCCGCCTTGCGCGCCCGAAACGGCGTGTCGGCCAGAACGAGAGCCAGAACATCTCCGACGCAGCGTGTGATCTCGCCCTCGGCCACGAAGACGGGCCAGTCCGGCCGGATCAGACCCACGTTGCGCTCGCCTGGAACGTCCTCCGCGGTGACTACCCGTTCCACGCCGGGGCGCGCCAGCTCCTCCTCCGCGTCGATTTGCAGCACGCGCGCCCGAGGGTGTTGGCTGAGAGCCACCGCTCCATGCAGCATGCCGTCTCGGACCATGTCTGCAACGTAGGATTTATCGCCCAGGGTGTAGTCCTCGCCTCGAAACCGCGCGCTGCTGCCGCCTACGCCGTCCTGTGCCTGTGGGGAGGAACGCGAGAGTCCGAACTCCTCTCCGAAGAAGAAGGGTCGTCTGGGCGTTCCATCCGCCAGCTCGCCGCCGCTCTGCCACGCTTCGCCGGCGGTACGGATGGCGTCGATGATCCGCTGGAAGCCCGTGCAGCGGCAGAGGTGGCCAGAGATAGCCCGGCTGACAGCCTCCCGGTCATCCGTGCCCTGGTGGTCGAGGAGGGAGCAGGTTCGAACCGCCAGTCCAGGCGTGCAGTAGCCGCACTGGAGTCCGCCCTCCCGGACGAAGGCCTCGGCTACCAGACGGCGCTGCTCTTCAGGGATGCCCTCGAGCGTCGTAACGGATTTCCCGTCCACCGTATCGGGCTTCCTCAGACAGGAGAGAACCGCTCGGCCTTCGAGGAGGATGGCGCAACAGCCGCAGTAGCCCTGAGGCGCACAGCCGTCCTTCGGGGACGTCACGCCGCAAACGTCACGCAGCACCTCGAGGAAGGTCATGCCCTCCTCGTACTCGGCCACCATCTCTCGGCCGTTCAACACGAAATTCAGCTGCGGCATCTCCCCACCCCTTTCGGTGCCGGTCTCGCTCTCCGGCAAAAAATGGGTGCCGGGGCCCTCTCTTGTCACGTCGGGACGCGTGAGGGCGTCCCCCTGGGACCACGGCCACATTCAGCGCACAGGTAGTGCGACCTCGGCCGAAGGTAGGCTATTGTGCCGCTCGAATCCCCGCTCATTCCCACGGAGGCATCCGATGTCCGGGCTTCACAAACTGCCGGTTTCGTTGGTCATGGCCCTTTCAGCTCTTGCCATGACGGCGTCCCTTCTCTCCGCCCAGACGTCTCAGGGGACCGGGCAGGATGGGCAAGGGGACGCGACCGCCACTGGGGGTAGGCGCGTCCACGAGGTCGGTTCGACAGCGCCGGCCGACTCGTCCGAGGCCACCGGCGAAGATGCCGACAGCGCGCCAGAACAGGAGATCGTTCAAGACCGGAAGCTACCGATTCTGGACGGGCACCGGTTCATCCCGACCTCCACCGTGCCGGATCCCTTCATCACCACCTATCTGCGCAGCAACACCGGCTTCGGGTTTCTGCTGGACGCCAACATCCCGGTCCTGACGCAGGCGGATACGGTCGCGGTCCTGCAGGGCGACATCGCCTTCGCCGTGCTGGGCTTCGAGTACCAGCAGGCGATCGTGGACTTCCTCGCCCTGCGGATCGGCTTCGGGGGCGCGATACGAACCGGAACGAACGGGGAGACGCTGATCGCCGAGGGGCTGAACGCCAGCTACTCGTTCGGAGTCGGCGTGACGGGCCGCGTCTTTCACACGGAGGATTTCCTCCTCTCCGTCGCCGCGGACTACGAGAGCAACAAGATCATCGGGGTGGACCCGTTCGGTTTCGCGCAGCGCGTCGCGGAGGAGTGCGGGGGTTTGCCGGAGGAGGACGTTGCCCAATGCATCCTGGATACGGATGATACGCTCCTTCTATCCGGCAGGGTCAGTGCGATCACAGGCGGAGCGCGCGCCGCTTGGAGCCCGATCGAATGGTTCGGATTGCGGGGCAGGGTCGAGCTCGGTGGGGGCGACGTGTCGGATGTGGAGTCGGACCTCGGCGCATTCATCCTCAATCTGGGCGTGCTGGCGGACTTCGACCTTCTCGAGGTGACGCCCGTGCCGCTGGGGTTCATGCTGGGCTTCGACGGACAGATCTTCGGCGGCCGTGGTTCTGACCTCGCCGAGGGTGCCAGGCGGATCAACGCCGGGCTCTTCTACACGGGCCGAAAGGAGTTCAGCGTCGGCGTGGAGGGAATCTTCGGCAAGGTCGCGCTCTCACAATCGGACGAGAGCGTCGACAGCATCACCATCAACCTTCGTCTCCGCTATTTCTTCTAAAGTCAATGGTCGTAACTATAACTGACTCTGGCAACTCGTCGGCGCCAAGCCGATGAACAGCGCACAAAGCCCGACGGAGACTTCTCGGCGTAGGATGCCCTCAGCTGTCGACGCTCGTCCTGCTCGCGTTCGGGTCGGGCATCGCCGTCGGGCTCCTCTTCGGCGAGGGCGTGGCTTTTCTCCCTCCGATCGGGAGCGCCTACGTCGGGCTCCTCCAGATGACGGTGCTCCCGTACATCGTGCTCTCGATCGTCCCGGGACTGGGTCGGCTCGCGCGAGCCGCGGTGGTCGATCATCCGCAACGTGCTCGGCTGGATGCAATAGCGGCGTGGCCCGGTCCTTGAAGCAGCGGGGACGGACCGGTGGTTGAAACACTTGGCTCCATCGAGCGTACGAGCGCCGGCAAGACCGCTGCCAAAGGAGGGCATGAGTGGATCATACGGACCGTTTGACGCTTGGGAGGATGCAAAACCCGGTTCGGGGCATCCTGCATGGTGCCGCCGCGGTTTCATTCGCGGCCGGGGCCGTGCTCCTATGGCTCCGCGCCGACCCCCACACGTCACGCCAGGTCGCCCTCCTCATCTTCGCTCTCAGCCTGATCTTCCTCTACACGGTGAGCACCCTCTACCACTCGGTTCCGTGGCAAAAGGTGTGGAAGCACAGGATGCAGAGGCTCGATCACGCGATGATATTCGTGCTGGTGGCCGGGACCTATACGCCGTTCGCGCTGATCGTCCTGGATGGAAAGTGGAGGGTCGCGACGCTCGCGATCGCCTGGGGGATCACCGCGATCGGGATCTCGCAGAAGGCCTTCTTCCCCCGCCTTGGCAATTGGTTCTCGATCACCTTGCAGGTTTTTCAGGGTTGGATGGGCCTGTTCCTCGTGATACCGCTCGCCGGTGAGCTGCCTGACGGGGCGATTCTCCTTCTGGCCATCGGTGGCCTTCTCTACACGACCGGGTCGCTCTTCCTGGCCGTAAAGCCGCGCCTCTGGCACCGGGTGTTCTCCTACCACGAGGCGTTCCACCTTTTCGTCGTCGCCGGGAGCCTCACCCACTACGGCATGACCTTCTGGTATTTGGCCGGCATTCCAGCGGCGTAGCACCGCCTCTCCTTGCCAAAGCCTTAGCCACTCCTTCACTTGCTGGCGATGACCACCGCCGAGACGAGGATTCCGTACCTGCCCGAGAGGATCGAGGGGCTGCGTGAGCTCGCCATGAACCTCTCGTGGCGCTGGCACCGGCCCGCATGGCGGCTCTTCGAGCAAATCGATCCGGCGCTGTGGGCGGCCAGTCGCAACAACCCGATCGATCTCCTGCGCAAAACAGATCCGGCTCGTCTGGCCGAGTGTGCCAACGATCCGGAGTTTATCGAGCTGTATCGGGCGGCGCTCGAGGACTTTCGGCGCGAGCTCTCTTCCGAAGCCTCCTGGTTCGCGGAGCGGTTTCCCAACCTGAACGGTGGACCGGTCGCATACTTCTGCGCCGAGTTCGGTGTTCACAGCTCGGTCCCCATCTACTCCGGCGGTCTCGGGGCTCTCGCCGGAGATCAATGCAAGGCGGCTTCGGACCTGGGTGTGCCGTTGATCGCCGTAGGCCTCCTCTACGCGAAGGGATACTTCGATCAGATCATCACGCTCGATGGCTGGCAGGAGGACTCCGACGAGACCTTCGATCTGGCTTCCACCCCTCTGACCCGGGTGCTCGGGCCCGATGGCACCGTGCCTCTTGCCACAGTGACCACCTCGGGCAGAGAGGTCCACATCGCCGCCTGGAAGCTGGTGGTCGGCAAGATCCCGATCTACCTCCTGGACACTCGCCTGGAGGAGAACGATCCGGCGGATCGGGACCTGACGAGCAAGTTGTACGGCGAGGGGATGGAGCTTCGCCTCAAGCAGGAGTGGATCCTCGGCGTCGGCGGGGTCCGTGTCCTTCGGACCCTCGACATCGATCCCGGAGCGTGGCACGCCAACGAGGGCCACGCGACGTTCATGCTCCTCGAGCGGCTCCGGGAGCTCCAGGCGGCCGGGGTGGACCTGGACGAAGGCATTCGTCAGGTGCGGGCCCGAAGCATCTTCACCACGCACACCCCGGTCCCGGCCGGCCACGACACGTTCTCCTCCGATCTGATCGCGAGCTGCACGGGGCATTACTGGGAGCAGCTCGGCGTGGACCGCGACGCGTTCCTGCAGCTCGGCTTCCACCCGGAGACCAACCACGAGTCTTTCCACATGACGGCCGCCGCCATCCGTCTGTCGGGCCGCGTGAACGCCGTGTCCAAGAGACACGGGCAGGAAACGAGGTTTATGTGGCGGAAGCTCTGGCCGGGCCGGGATCCCTCCGCGGTTCCGATCGGCGAGATCACGAACGGCGTCCACCTGTCGAGCTGGATGTCCCATTCGGTGATGGATCTCCTGGACGAGTGCCTCGGTGAGGACTGGCAAGTGCGAGGGGACGATCCGGAGCTCTGGGACAGGGTGCTCGAGCTGGATGACGAGCGGCTGTGGCGGGCCCACCTGGAGCTCAAGGACCGGCTCCTGAGCTTCAGCCGGGAGTACGCCCGCCAGCGCTGGCGGGATCTCTGGAGCGAGGCGGTTCACCTCGTGGGGGCCGGCACGCTGCTGAGTCCGGAGCCCCTGACCATCGGCTTCGCGCGTCGCTTCGCCACCTATAAGCGGGCCGATCTCCTGTTTCACGATGAGGATCGACTGCAGCGTCTGCTCACCGACGCGCGCCACCCGGTGCAGATCATCTTCGCCGGGAAGGCACACCCGGCGGATGAGCCGGCCAAGGAGATCCTCCAGCGGGTGTACTCCTTCACCCGAGATCCCCGCTTCGAGGGTCGCGTCGCCTTCCTGGAGGACTACGATCTGCTGGTCGCTGCCCGGCTCGTCAGGGGGGTCGATCTGTGGCTCAACCTCCCGCGGCCGCCGCTCGAAGCGTCCGGAACCAGCGGGATGAAGGCGGCCTTGAATGCGGTGCCCCAGCTGGGCACGCTGGATGGATGGTGGGCGGAGGGGTTCGAAGGCGAGAACGGCTGGGCGCTCCCGCTCGCCGAGCCCGGAGCGGACGAGGACGCCGATGACCTCGCGGCGCTGTTCGAGCTTCTGGAGCGAGAGGTAGTGCCCCTGTATTACGATCGGGACGAGAGCGGTCTCCCGACGGGGTGGATCCGCAAGATGAAGCATGCGCTTCGTGTCGCCGGAGCCCGCTTCACCACGAACCGCATGGTTCAGCAGTATGCCCTCGATTACTACGCGCCGGCCCTGCGGGGGGAGCTGAACGGGGACGATCGGCCGACAGGCTAGGGTTTGCCGCCCGAAAGGCCGGGGTCAGTCGACCAGCGGCTTCACCGGCTTGAAGTACAGTGCGGCCAGGGGTGGGAGGGTAAGCTCCAGGTACGCCGGCCGGCCTCCGTGGTGCTCCGCCACGGCCTCCAGCTCGCTCGGCAGCGGTGAGGCTCCCATGCCCGCGTACTCCACCGCGTCGGTGTCGAGGATGGGTCGATAGCGACCCGGCGCGGGAACCCCGAATCGGTACTGCTCACGGGCTGCTGGACCGAAGTTCGCCGCGACGAGCACGACGTCCCGATGGGCCGACGCCCAGCGGAGGAAAGACAGCGTCGTACGCTCCGGGTCGTGGCAATCGATCCACTCGAATCCCTCGGGGCCGAAATCCACCTCGTGCAGGGCGGGCTCCTGCAGGTAAACCCGGTTCAAGTCCCGGACGAAACGCTGCAAACCCCGATGACCCTCCGACTCCAGAAGGCTCCAGTCCAGCTCTCCCTCGGCCTGCCACTCGTCCCGCACGCCGATTTCGCCGCCCATGAAGAGCAGCTTTTTCCCAGGGTGCCCGTACTGATACGCCAGCAGGAGGCGGAGGTTGGCGAGTTGCTCGGGAGTCTCGCCGGGCATCTTGGACAGCATGGAACGCTTGAGGTGCACAACTTCATCGTGTGAATAGGGGAGGAGATAACGCTCCGAGAAAGCGTAGGTCATCGATTGTCTGAGCCGGTCGTACGCTTCGTCGCGCTCGGCCGGAGCCGTCTGCAGCGATTCCAGGGTGTCGTGCATCCACCCCATGTTCCATTTCATGTCGAAGCCGAGACCACCCTGCGAGGTGGGGCGTGAGACGTTGGGCCAGGCGGTGGATTCCTCGGCGAACGTGAGGACGCCTGGATACTCCCCGTGCACGACATCGTTCATGCGGCACAGCAGGTCCATCGCCTCGAGGTTCTCATGTCCCCCGTGGATGTTCGGCACCCACTCATCGGCCCCCCTGGAGTAGTCCAGATAGAGCATGGAAGCGACCGCGTCGGCGCGGAGACCGTCGATGTGATATTGCTCGATCCAAAACAGAGCGCTCGAGACCAGAAACGCCATCACCTCCGGCCTGCCGTAGTCGAAGATCGCCGTACCCCAGTCGGGGTGCGCGCCTCTTCTCGGGTCCGCGTGCTCATAGAGATGCGGACCATCGAAGCGTGCGAGCCCGTGGGCGTCGTTCGGGAAGTGGGCGGGCACCCAGTCCAGGATCACGGCGAGGCCTAACTGGTGGGCGCGGTCGACGAAGAAGCGGAAATCGTCCGGAGACCCGAAGCGGGACGTGGTCGCGAAGTAACCCACGGTCTGGTACCCCCAGCTCTGGTCGAGCGGATGCTCCGATACGGGCAGCAGCTCGATGTGGGTATAGCCCATCTCCTTGACGTAGGGGAGCAGCTCCTCCGCGAGCTCCCGATAGCTGAGCCATCCCTGATCGTCGGTGGAGGGATCCCGGTCCGGACGCCTTCGCCATGACCCGAGGTGCGCCTCATAGATAGAGATCGGCGCCTCCGCCCCCTGCCGCTCCGCCCGCCGGCGGACCCAGTCGCCGTCGCCCCAATCGTAGCGGTCGAGATCGGCGATCACGGACGCCGTGGCCGGCCGAAGCTCCATGGCGAAGCCAACGGGATCGGCCTTCTCGAGCCGTTGGCCGTCCGCGGTGCGGATGTCGTACTTGTAGAGCGCTCCCTCCCCGACGCCGGGGAGGAATAGCTCCCACACGCCGCTGGTTCCCCGGCGCCGCATCGGATGGCATCGGCCGTCCCAGGCGTTGAAATCACCGGTGAGGTTGACGTTGTGCGCGTTCGGCGCCCAAACGGCGAAGCAGGTGCCCAACACCCCTTCGTGCCCCATCGGGTGGGCGCCCAGGTACTCGAAGATCCGCTGATCGTCACCGCGCGTGAACCGGGAGATACGGGCCGGATCCAGGACCGGAGAGAATCGGTAGGGATCGTCAAGCCGGACGGCTTCTCCAGCCTCGGTGACCGCCTCGATCTGGTAGTGAGACGGCCCGGAGTCTTCCGGAAAGGCCGCCTCGAACAGGCCGGCCGGGTGCGTGCGCGGCAGAAGGACGCGACGGCCATCGTACAAGACGCTCGCCTCGGAGGCCCACGGCAGAAACGCTCGGAGCACGACACCGCCCTCGCCGCTCTGATCGCTCTCGCCCAAGCGGTGGATGCCCAGGATATCGAAGGGTGCCCGGCAGAAGCCGTCGGCCAATCCCGTCGGTCGTTGGCTCACCGAGAGATGCGGACTAGGTTCGCTGTTCACGTTGCCCACGACCTGTTCGGAAACGCGCGTTCATGAGCTCATACGCCGTCGTTCATCTCGTCGCCGAGTACTGGCCGTTCGCCCAAACCGGCGGGCTGGCCGATGCCGCTCGCGGGATGGCTCACTACCAGGGCGAAGCAGGTATCCCGAGCATAACGCTTCTCCCGCTCTACCGCGCCGTCACCGAGCGCTATCCGGACGTGTCTCCGTGTGGGGAGCCATTCACGGTCTCGATTTCGGACCGTGTCGAAGAGGTGCGGCTCCACCAGCCCGACTTCGAGCCGGACAGGTTCGCCGGCGGCCACTCGCGCACGTTCTTCATCGAGAACGAGCACTATTTCGACCGGGTCGGCATCTATGGAGACGCGCGTGGCGACTTTGCGGACAACCACCGCCGCTTCGCGCTCTTCTGTCGGGCGGCTCTCCAGGCGCTTCCGGAGATCACCTCGGGCCGTGTGCTGCTTCATGCCCACGATTGGCACACGGCGTGGGCGCCAGTCTACCTGAGAACGCTGCTGTCCGGCCAGAGCTACTACGACGCCATTCCCACCGTCATCACGGTCCACAACGCAGGCTATCAGGGGCACGTCCCCTTCAGCGTTCTGGCGGATGTCGGCCTGCCCGACGAGCTCTTCGACTTCGATCGCATGGAATGGTACGGCCAGGTCAACGTTCTGAAAGGAGGACTCGTCTTCTCGGACATGGCCACGACGGTCAGCTCCGGACATGCTCACGAGCTCCGCACGAGGGCGGGCGGCTTCGGTCTCGATGACACGTTTATCGCTCTTCAGGACCGGTTCGTCGGCATCGTTAACGGTATCGACGACCAGATTTGGGATCCGAGCACCGACACCGACATCGAGGCGAACTACGGTCGGGATGATCTCTCGGGCAAGGCCGAATGCAAGGCCTGGCTTCAGCAGGCCTGTGGTTTCGAGGTCGATCCCCGAATCCCGCTCGTGGCCATGGTGGCGCGCATGGTGCAGCAGAAGGGGCTGGACCTCGTCCTGACGGCGAATCTGCTCGGTGCCACCGATGCCCAGTACCTCTTCCTCGGCTCCGGGGAGAGCCGCTACGAGGAGGCGTTGGGGGCGTTGGTGGCCAGGGCGCCGAATCGGATCGCGACGTACTTCGACTTCACTCACGCACGCGAGCGGCAGGTGCTGGCCGGGGCCGATGTGCTGCTCATGCCGTCGCTCTACGAGCCCTGCGGCCTGACACAGATGCGGGCGCTGCGCTACGGCACGTTGCCGGTGGCCCGGAGGGTCGGCGGGCTGGCGGACACGATCGAGGACCAGGTGACGGGCTTCCTGTTCGATTCTTTCGAACCGGCGGCGCTCGAGCGGGGGCTCAAGAGGGCGTTCGGTCTGTTCGACGATTCGAATACGTGGCGGCGCCACGTGCGAGAGGCGATGGCGCGGGATTTCAGCTGGCACCGATCGGTGGAGCGGTACCTGGAGGTGTACGAGACTGCCTTCGAGCGACGAGCTGGCTCGGTCTGACAGCTGCGCCCACGACGCGGCGTGGATGGGAGAGTGAGCTCCGCGCCGTCTGTCAGGCAATCTCCCACCCGCGAGCGCGAAGATCTCCCCCTAGGCGATTCCAGCCGAACTGAGTAGCCTGAAGCATGCCGGTTGTGTAGCCCGACGCCGACCGCTTGATCGGACTCCGAGATGCCGAGGAGGCAGCCATGAAGAACTACGTGGCCTACTGCGCCGCTTGTGACTGCGAGGTTCTCGTGAAGGTGGACCCCGGAGCCGAGCGTGATATGGACATGTCGAATGTCACCTGCCTGGAGAAGGTCGACTCCTGCGATGCCGTGGAGTGTCCGCTGATGGGCGCCAGCGGCGAGGAGCTGCTCGAGCGCCTGGAGTTCCTACCTTTGGAGCTGCACGGAAAAGAGCCTCGGACGCTGGACGAGTCGGAGGAGTTGGTCCAAAAGGCCCGGATCTCGGCGCTCAGGAGAGGCACCGGACGCCAGCACGAGGGCTAGGTTCCGCTCTCGGACGCGATCAGGGATTCCACGAGACGCTTCCGAAACCGGGTGCCGGGCGCGTAGAAGCTCGGGATGCTCGCCCGCCGTCCCTCCGCGCCTTCCGCCACCTCGTCCATCAGAACCCGGCCGTCTACCGTTCGGTAGATCGTCCGTAGGCGGTCCCCGTCGATGCGGAAGATGATCTCGTCTCCCTTCTTGGCACCGGTCTCTTCCAGAAAGCCGAACCAGAGCGGAACGTTCTCCGAGAACTCGTCGAAGAACTCCTGTGTGATGAAACCGGCCTCGGCCGCCTTCCTGCCCGTGTCTCGCATGCCGCCCGTCAAGCGGCCCAGGCTCACGTCGCGGTGGAACACCTGTCGGGCCCACGCGTCGTCGACATCCAGCATCACGGCGGCGACCGAATCTGCGAGTTCCTCGCTGTAGGGTCGCCCTTCGGCAAGCGACCTCAAGCGCTCGGCCGTTGCCGCGTTCACTCGAACCGTCAGCGTGAGGACGTCGATCTTGAATATGGTGACCTCGAGAAGCGTGGACATCTCGGAGAACGGGCCTTCGGCCAACCCTGACGGGTCGAAAGGATCTTCGCCCTCCGCCGCCGCCGCTGCGGCGGCCCGCGGCGCTGCCAGAGGCTGGGCCTGCCCCTCGGAAGCGATCGTGATTGTCGACAGAGCCGCCATCACCAGGCCGAGATACGCGACCAGATGTGTGCTTCGCGAAAGCCAGCGGCTCACCACGTGCCCCTCGTCGTTTGGTTCGGCATCCGTATCTCCTTGTTAAGCGAACATGTCTCCCCGAAGGTAACCCTTCTTCGCAAGCGGTTGGTTCCGAACCCACCAGTCGCCATCATCTTCGGATGGCGGAGTTCGACTATGTCTTGGTTGGCGGCGGCCTCCAGAACGGCCTGATCGTCGCGGCGCTCCGGAAGCGGCAGCCGGCGAGCCGGATTGCTCTGATCGAGCGTGAGAGTGCTCTCGGCGGGAACCACACCTGGTGCTTTCACGAGGAGGATGCCAGCCCCGATTCCCGTGCCTGGCTGGAGCCGCTCGTCGTGCACACGTGGCCCGGCTATCGGGTCGTCTTCCCGAATCTGCGGCGGACGATCGAAGGCCGGTACTCGGCCGTCACCAGCGAGCGCTTGGATGAGGTTGTGTCCGCCGCCGTGCGGAGCGGACCAGGTTCGAAACTGTTCCTCAACGCCGAGGCATTCGACGTCGGCCCACACGTCGTTACCCTGGGATCAGGGGAGCGTCTGGAGGGCACGGTCGTCGTCGACTCGCGGGGTCCGCCGCCCCCCTCACGCCCGGCCGTCGCGGGCTATCAGAAGTTCCTCGGTCTGGAGCTGGAGTTGGCCCGGCCGCACGATCTGGATCGTCCCGTCTTGATGGACGCGACGGTCGACCAATCGGAGGGCTACAGGTTCTTCTACGTGCTCCCGCTGAGCCCTTCGCGGCTGCTCGTCGAAGACACCTACTTCCACGACCGGCCCTCTTTGGCTCCGGTCGAGCTGCGCCGCCGGATTCTCGACTACGTTGCTTCGGAGGGTTGGGACGTCGCACGCATCGGGAGAGAAGAGGCCGGCGTGCTGCCGATGCCGTGGGCCTCCGCCTTCGAGCGGCCGGCCTCGGGTCCTCTGGTGGCCGGGTACCGGGGCGGCTGGTTCCATCCTGGCACCGGCTATTCCTTCCCCGTCGCCGCGCGCCTGGCAGAGTTCGTCGCGCGCCGCCCGCCGAACGCGCTGTTCGGCCGGGAGCTCAGACGATTCGCCGGCCGGCACCTCCGACAGGTGTTGGTAACGCAGCTGCTCAATCGATCCCTGTTCCGCTGGTTCGCACCTCCATCGCGGATCTGGGTGTTCGAGCGCTTCTATCGCCTGCCGGCGACGACGATTGGAAACTTCTATGCACTGCGGCTAGGTTGGCGCGATTGTCTTCGGCTGGTCTCAGGACGGCCGCCTCGCGGCCTTTCGATGCGCTACCGCCTCAGATACGGGGCCCACCGATGAGCTATACCGCCAGATTGCTGGAGCCGGACGCGGGCTTGGCTTCGTCCCTCGCCGCGCTCCTGGAGGAGCTACCCGCCTCGCTGGAGGCCGAGGAGACGTTCGATCCATGTTTTTGGGATTCGGCTCTGCTGGAGCCTGCCCGGGACATCCTCGGACGCGCGGGCAAGGGCCTTCGAGCCCGGCTGCTCGAGTGCTCCTGGCATCTGGCTGGCGGCGGACCCGACGGTCCGCCGGAGATGCTGCCGGTCATGATCGAGTTGCTGCACGTCGGCTCGCTGGTGATCGACGACATCGAGGACGACTCCCCGATGCGACGCGGAGAGCCGGCCCTCCATCGCCGCTACGGGCTGCCCTTGGCGCTGAACACGGGCAATTGGCTCTACTTTTTGCCCCTCGCGTTGCTCTCGCGCCTCCCCATGTCCGACGAGCTCCGGCTGGCCCTGTACGAGGCCATCAGCCTTGCCCTGCTTCGCTGTCATCAGGGTCAGGCCCTGGATCTGTCGGTGCGCGTCACATCCGTCCGAAAGGCCGACGTTTCCGCACTCGTGGCCGGCACGACTCGCATGAAGACGGGATCCCTCATGCGTCTCGGGGCGACCCTCGGCGCGCGAGCGGCAGGCGGATCACCCGAGAGGATCGACGCGATCGGTCGATTCGGCGCGGAGCTCGGGGTCGGGCTGCAGATGCTGGATGACTGGAGCGGAATCGGAGTCGATGGACGCCGAGAGAAGGGCATCGAGGACATCAAGCTGGCTCGCCTGACTTGGCCGTGGGCCTGGCTGGGTGAGGAGAGCGACGAGCTGAGCTACGCAGAGCTCATTCGACAGGTGCGGGGACTCACCATCGACTGGGAGGCGGAGCGGGTCCTGGAGCGGATGCGGACGATCCTCGCGCCGATCGCGGGCAAGAAGATACGGACGTACCTCGACATGGCGCTGGAAGGCCTGCAGGATGAGTTTGGCGAGTGTGACCAGCTGGAGGCCATCCGCCAGGACGTCGACAGGCTGGAGCGGGCGTTCGGCTGATATGAGCGCCCCACGCGCGGCCGTCGTCGGGAGCGGCTTCGGAGGCCTGGCCGTCGCCGTGCGGCTTCAGAGCGCCGGCTTCGAGACGACCCTGTTCGAGGCCAGGGACCGACCGGGCGGCCGGGCCTACGTATACGAGCAGGACGGCTTCATCTTCGACGGCGGACCCACCGTCATCACGGCCCCGCACGTGTTCGAGGAACTGTTCGAGGAGGCGGGACGCAGCCTCGGCGACTACGTGGATCTCATGCGGGTCGAGCCCTTCTACCGGCTGCACTGGGAGGATGGGGTTCGCTTCGACTACGCCGGCGACACCGAGTCCATGGTGGCCCAGATCCGGGCTCGCAATCCGGCGGATGTCGAGGGCTACCTGGCCTTCGTGGAGTACGCCAGCCGGGTGTTCCAGGCCGGGTATGCCGAGCTCGCTTCCACCCCGTTTCTGCGTTTCTCCGACATGGTGCGCGTCGCTCCCGACCTCATCCGCCTGCGAGCGGATCGGTCGGTCTACGCGACGGTGAGCCGATTCGTCGAGGATGAGCACGTGCGGCAAGCGCTCAGCTTCCACTCCCTTCTGGTGGGCGGAAATCCGTTCGAAACCAGCTCCATCTACGTCCTTATCCACTACCTGGAGCGAGAATGGGGCGTTCTCTTCCCGCGTGGCGGCACGGGCGCTCTCGTGCAGGCGCTCGTTACCCTGTTCCAGGAGCTCGGCGGTGAGATCCGCTTGAGCACGCCCGTGGAGCGGATAGATCTCGACCGCACCAACGGAAGGGCCACACATCGGATCTCGACCGCACCGGTCGAGGACGAGCCCTTCGACCTCGTCGTCTCGAACGCCGATCTGCACTACACGTACGGGAGGTTGTTCCGCTCCGTCCCAGAGGCCGCGCCCATGCGCCGGCGGCTGGAGCGGATGGAGTGGTCGATGTCCCTGTTCGTGCTTTACTTCGGAACCGACCGTCGCTACGACGAGACGGTCGCACACCACACGATTCTGTTCGGGCGCCGCTTCCGGGAACTGCTGGACGACATCTTTCACGGGGATCGGTTGCCGGAAGACTTCAGCCTGTATCTGCACGCGCCCACCGTCACCGACCCGTCTCTCGCTCCGCCCGGCTGCGAGGCGTTTTACGTCCTTGCCCCCGTCCCGCACCTGGGCAACGCGCGCATCGATTGGGCCTCGGCCGCCGAAGGGTACGCCGATCGGATCTTCGAGTACCTGGAGCGCTATCTGCCGGACCTCAGGAGGCACCTCATCACGAAGCGCTGGCTCACGCCCTCCGACTTCGAAAGCGTGCTCAACTCTTATCACGGTTCCGCCTTCTCTTGCGCTCCCAAGCTCTCACAGAGCGCCTGGTTCCGGCCGCACAATCGCGATGACCGCATCCCCGGGCTCTACCTTGTTGGCGCCGGTACGCACCCCGGCGCGGGCGTGCCGGGCGTGATGAACTCGGCGAAGGCGACCGCGGGGCTCGTCGTCGAGGACTTTCTGAATTGAACGAGGCGATCAGGTCCTGCTACGACGTCATTCGGGTTCACGCGAAGAGCTTCTCGCTTGCGTCCCGTCTGCTCCCGCGCGAGGCAAGGGACCGCGCCGTGGCCGTCTACGCCTGGTGTCGACGGGCCGACGACGCGGTCGATCTACCCGGAGCGGAGGGTCGGAAGGCTGCCCTGGGCGCTCTAAGGGTCGAGCTGGAGGAGATCTACGCCGGCCGCGTGCTTCGCGAGCCTGCGCTGCAGGCGTTCCAACACACCGCGCAAGATCGCGGCATCCCGAAGAGGTATCCCGAGGATCTGCTGGAGGGAATGGAGATGGACGTGATGGGGCAGCGGTACGAGACGAAGAAAGAGTTGCTTCATTACTGCTACTGCGTGGCCGGCAGCGTCGGCCTGATGATGTGTCACGTCATGGGCGTCAAGGACGAGGCGGCCATGCGTAACGCGGCCCACATGGGCATGGCGATGCAGCTCACGAACATCTGCCGCGACGTGGATGAAGACTGGAACCTCGGTCGGCTCTACATTCCCGAATCCGTTCTCGCCCTATGCGGCTTCCCGAACCTGGCCGGCGAGCTGGGGCGTCCGTTCCCCGAGTCCGCCAGATATCCCGTAGCGCAGGCGATCGGGCGACTTCTGGACGACGCCGACCGCTACTATGCCTCCGGCGACAAGGGATTGCCGGCACTCTCCTGGAGATGCGCCATGGCGATTCGGACGGCCCGAACCGTCTATTCCTCCATCGGCAGCCGGGTTCGCCGGGCCGATTGCGATCCTCTGGCCGGCCGCGCCTACGTTCCGCTGCCGCACAAGTTGGCCCTGGCGATGCTTTCGGTGGCCACTTCGAGCGCCGACCTGCCTCTCAGGGCCATGCGCCTCGAGGTGGGGGGAGCGTCCACACCGGCTCGCCTGGTGAGCTTCCCCGAGGATGTCCTTCCCGTCTGAAGAGACAATGAGGCCCGCAGACGGAGGCTTGGCCTCACGGAAGAGCCGGATAGCCTCCGACTTCGACCGCGTCGCGCGAGGCTATGATCTGCTCAACGCACTCAACCCGGGATACTCGAAGCACCTCCGCTGGAGCGCCGATCGCCTGGGTCTCGAGGCCGACGCCCGCATCCTCGATCTTTGCTGCGGAACGGGGCTCTCGACGGCAGCGCTGCGTGCGGCCTATCCGGAGGCCGAGCTCACCGGAATGGATGCGTCGGCCGGCATGCTGGCGCGAGCGCGGGAGAAGCCCAGCCTGGAGGGCGTACGATGGCTGCAGGGCGATGCGATGGATCCCGGCGCGGCAGGGGCGGCAGGACCGTACGACGGAATCCTGATGGCGTATGGAATCCGGAACGTCCCCGACCCGGATCTCTGCCTGCAGCGGGTCGGTGCTTTGCTGACGGAAGGCGGAGTTCTATGTCTGCACGAGTATTCGGTCGCCGAATCATCCCGGTCGCGTCTGACCTGGAAGATCGTGACGACCGGCATCGTCATTCCGCTCGGTTTTCTGCTCACGCGCACGACGTCCATCTTCCGCTACCTGCGTCGAAGCGTTCTCGAGTTCGATTCGGTGACCGAGCTGGAGGAACGGCTCCGCAAGGCCGGCTTCGTCGACGTGCGGACTGAACCGGTGGACGGCTGGCAGCGCGGAGTCGTGCACAGCTTTCTGGCTCGGAGACACCCCTGATGGCAAGAGGCTCGAGGGAGGTCCACCTACCACTTGCCACCGGCCATCGCGCCGCTCCCGATGGAAGATCCGCGGTCGTGGCCGGTGGCGGTCTGGCCGGCGTGGCAGCCGCGACCGTGCTGGCCGAGCGGGGCGTCGAAGTGACGCTGGTCGAGAAGGAGAGCTACCTGGGGGGACGCGCCGGAGCATGGAACGAGCGCCTGTCCAGCGGAGAGTCGTTCGAGATGGAGAGAGGCTTCCACGCTTTCTTTCGGCAGTACTACAATCTTCGCTCTCTGCTCCGCAGGATCGACCCGGAACTGGAACTGCTCGCTCCCCTGGAGGATTACCCGATACTGGGGCCGGACGGGGAGGTGCAGAGCTTCCGCGGTCTTCCCAGCCGTACGCCGTTCAACGTGATCTCGCTGACTGCCAGGTCACCGGCTCTGGGCCTTGCCGACCTCGTTCGTGTCAACGGCCGCCGCGCGCTCGAGATGCTCGCCTACGACGCGGAGCGAACGTACGGCAGGCGCGATGGCATGAGCGCGGGCGAATACCTGGACTCGCTGAGCTTTCCGCCACGGGCACGGCGCCTCCTGTTCGACGTGTTTTCCCACTCGTTCTTCAATCCTGAGGGCGAGATGTCGGCGGGCGAGCTGCTGATGATGTTCCACTTCTATTTCACCGGGAATCCGGAGGGGCTCGTCTTCGATGTGGCCCGCCGCCCGTTCTCCCGCTCGATCTGGGATCCCTTCGGACGCTACCTGGAGAGCCTCGGAGTAAGCGTTCAGACCGGCACGAGCGCACGGGCGATACGCCGCTTGGAGGGCGGGCGCTGGGGGGTGATGACCGGTCGCGGCGCGTTCAAGGCGGACGGCCTCGTACTCGCGGTGACGGTGCCCGCCCTCAAGAACCTGGTTGCCGAATCTCCGGACCTGGACGAGCCGGCGTGGCGGAGAGGCATCGAGGGGCTCGAGCTCACGAACCCCTTCGCCGTGTGGCGCCTGTGGATGGACCGACCGACGGAGCGGGGGCGGGCGCCCTTCGTCGGCACGACCGGACTCGGGCCGCTCGACAACATCTCGCTCTATCATCTGTTCGAGGACGAGAGCAGGGAGTGGTACGAGAGGCACGGCGGCGCGATCGTCGAGCTGCACGCGTACGCGGTCGAGGCTGGGGCAGACGACGAGGAGCTGCGAGCGCAGCTGCTCGGCGCCCTGCACGAGCTGTATCCGGAAACGCGGAACGCCCGCATCCTCGAGGAGCGTTACCTGGTACGACAGGACTGCCCGGCGTTCGCGCCGGGATCCTACGCAACCCGCCCGCGGGTCGAGACGCCCTTCGAAGGAGTGACGGTGGCGGGAGACTTCGTGAAGCTGCCGATTCCGAGCGCGCTGATGGAGCGCGCCGTTGCTTCCGGCTTCCTGGCGGCGAACTATCTCCTCGCCCGCGATCGGGTGCGGTCCGAAGCCATCCGCTCGGTTCCGCCTCGCGGTCTGCTGGCAGGAGTACCTTTTTAGCGCCCCTCATTGGCGACCCTTTTACAGCGTCTGGGTGACATGAGCGAGCCAAAGTTCATCAACATCGGAAGAAAGCTGCCCCCGGCCGAACCGATCTCCGAGGTTCCGGACTGGCAGCAGGCACAGCCCGCCTGGATCGAAAACGCGCTGCAGCACGCGATATCGCTTCCTTCGGGTGGCTGGTACGTCGTCGACGGCTCTCGGGCCATCGGAGAGAGCCCGAGATGCTACCGGATCGCCGGTGAGGACTACGTGGTTTGGCGGTCGGAGGGGGGTCCGGTCGTCGCTCCGGACAGCTGTCCCCACATGGGTGCCAGGCTCTCCGATGGCTTCTTCCGCGACGGCTGCGTTGTGTGCCCGTGGCACGGGTTGGCGCTCGGCAACGAGGCACACGGGGCCTGGCGACCTCTTTCGGTGTTCGACGATGGGGTCCTGCTCTGGGTGCGGCCCGAGTCCGGCGAGGAGGTGACCCCCGAGCCGATCCTGACGCCGCGTCCCGAACGTTACTTCGACGCCGTCATGCGCCTCGAGGCGCGCTGCGATGCGCGCGATGTGATCGCCAACCGTCTCGATCCGTGGCACGGCGTGCACTTTCATCCACACTCCTTCGGCCGCCTTAAGGTGATCGAGCGCGATGAGACGACGATTACCGTCCGGGTCGTCTATCGCATCGGGAAGAGGCTTGGCATGGAGGTGGATGCCATGTTCCACTGCCCCGAGCCGCGCACGATCGTCATGACGATCATCCGCGGCGAAGGGGTGGGCTCGGTCGTGGAGACCCACGCGACGCCGATCGAGCCGGGTCGCTCGGCGGTCATCGAGGCGACGCTGGCCGCCTCCGATCGTCCGCAGTTCCACACCTTCTTCAGAGCCTTCGGGGGTCTGATGCGCCCGATGGTGGAGAAACGGGCGAGGCGCCTGTGGGTCGAGGATGGAGCCTATGCGGAGCGGCGCTACGAGCTGCGCCGGAACGGGCCCTCAACCGTCGGGAGGGCAGTCCCTCAGGATCTTCTCGACCGCGCCGGATCTGCTCGCTTGAGCGTTGTTCAGACTATCCAGGACGCCCATTATGCGCGTTCACGTCTGCTGATACACGTGCATGATGAAAACCGAGGGGTGGACCGTGCCACGTAGCTTCCGACAGGTCTTCTGACAGGTGAAGGCGGACCGAGTGAAGTGTCGCTGCCGCCCGCGCGACCCCTGGTACGCGACTCCGCTGCTCGCGGCGGCCATTCTCCTGGGTGCTGGTGCCGACGCGCAGGGCCAGGACTCCCACTACTGGGCGACTCAGTACGGCAACCGCTCGCGGCTGCTGGCGGGCGCGGTGATCGGCAGCGTGGACGACGTGAGCGCCGTCTTCTACAACCCGGGCGCGCTGGCACTGATCGAGTCGGCGGAGCTCCTGCTGTCGGGCAACGTGTTCGAGTATACGTCGGTCAACTACTCGGGTTTGGTGGGGGGTGATGAGGACTTCGACTCGAACCGTTTCAAGTCGGTGCCCTCGATGGTGGCCGGGGAGTTCCCGTTCAAATTCCTCGGCGAGAATCGGTTGGCCTACTCGTTCCTGATTCGTCAGGATTTCGACTTTCGGATTCGGGAGAGGAACGTGTTCACCGGCGAGGAGCTCGGCTTGCCTGGGCTGGAGCAACTGGCGGGTGATGTGCGGATCGACCAGGACCTCACGGAGTCGTGGGGCGGGCTGACCTGGGCCCGTGCGGTGGGCCCGGTCTCGGTGGGCGTCACGCAGTTCATCGCGGTTCGAAGCCAGCGCACCGAGTTCCAGATCGCCTCTCAGGCGAGCGACGTAGCCGGAGAGTCGCTGATCGCGATTCAGAACCGGGACTTCCGCTATAGCGCCTGGCGGATCATCTGGAAGGCCGGGGTGAGCAAGATCGTCGGCCGCTGGCAGGTCGGGCTCAGCCTTACCTCGCCCGGCGTCTCGCTCGGGGGCAGCGGTGACATCGGCTTCGACAGCACGTTCGTGATCTCGGGAAGTGACCGGCCCGAGCTGAGCGGCGGGCTCGTCACCACGACCCAGGATAAGCTGCCGGCCCGTTACAAATCGCCGCTCTCGATCGGCCTCGGGGGCGCCTACACGTTCAACCGTGAGCGAGCGCGGGCACATTTTGCGGCCGAGTGGTTCAACAGCGTCGGCGAGTACGCGGTGATCGACTCGGAGCCGTTCATCGCGCCCGAGAGCGGCGACACGATCAGCTTCGATATCACGCAGGAGCTCAATTCCGTCTTCAACGCCGGCGTGGGGATCGAGAACCAGTTCAGCAAGCTGCTGGGGGCCTACGCGGGATTTCGCACGGACTTCAACGCCGGGCTGGAGGAGCCTTCCAAGGGCGGGCAGTTCGCCGCCAACGTGTCGCGCTGGGACCTGTACCACGTAGCCTTGGGAAGCACCTTCACGATCGAGCGCTCGCACTTCACGCTCGGCACGGTCCTTTCCTTCGGCCAGAGCGAGCCGTTCGACCCGCTGGATTTCCTGCCCGGCATCCGGCCGCCCGACCAGCAGCGGCTGGCCGAGGCCGGCCTCTTCCGCATCACCGTCATCCTCGGTTTCGGGCTGGCGGGGCTCTAGGTCTGCTAGAGGAAGAGGCTGCTCAGGTAAGCTGTCGCCACCCCCAGGTAGTTGCCTAGCGCGTAGCCGATTAGCGCCAGCATGATCGAGACCGGGACCAGTTCCTCCCGGTGGTAGCCGGCCGCCACCGGCGCCGACGCCGCGCCCCCCACCGCCGAGACGCTCGACACCGCCGCCATGCTCACGTCCATCCGGAACAGCTTCGCG
>JBDHFW010000002.1:0-38547 GCA_039590175.1 Gemmatimonadota bacterium
GTTCGGCCCGATCGCGGTCATGGCCGGGCTGTTCGCCCTTACCTCCGCCGGCACGCAGATCATCCCGACGGCTGCGCTGGTCGTGCTCATGGCGCCGATCGTACTCGACACCGCTGCCGGGATGGGGATCTCCCCGTACACGCTGATGATGACCGTCGCGATGGCGGCCTCGGCCAGCTTCGGGAGTCCGGTCTCGCATCCGGCGAACGTGCTCGTGATGGGGCCCGGCGGATACCGCTTCACCGACTACCTGCGCGTCGGCCTGCCCTTGACGTTCGTCGTCTTCGTCGTGGTCGTTCTGCTGACGCCCGTCCTCTGGCCCATCTGATCAGCGGCGCTGGCCCGACGGGCGCTGGGCCGCCCGCCGACCGCGACCCCATCGCCGAGATGGGAGCGTAGGGTGAGTACCTACGTGTTCATGAAGGTCCTCGAGTCCGCGCCAAGCCGCTACGATCTGGGCATCCGGCTCCTGTCCCGAGGCGGTATCGGGCGGGTGCACGACATCATCGCCGGGCGCGTGGCGGGTCCCGGGAAGCGCATCCTCGACGTCGGCTGCGGCACCGGTGGCCTCGCGCTCGCGTGCGCGGCCCGCGGCGCCCACGCGGTCGGTCTCGACGTCAACCCCGATATGCTGGATGTGGCCCGCGCGAAGCCGCTGCCGGAGCACCCGGACGCCCATGTGGAGTGGATCCGGCTGGGAGCGATGGAGATCGAGGACCGGTTCCCCGCCACGACCTTCGATGCGGTGGTATCGTCGCTCCTCTTCAGCGAGCTGACGGTGGACGAGCGGGCGTACGTTTTGAAGACGGCGCTTTCCCGGCTCCGGCCAACGGGTGCGATCGCGATAGCCGACGAGATGCGGCCTCGGGGGCGGGCAGCGAGGTTGTGGAGCTCGATGGTCCGGCTTCCGGTCGCCGCGCTCACCTACGTGCTGACTCAGGCGACGACGCGGCCGCTCGAGGGACTGGAGCGCCAGATGAGCGCTTGCGGCTTTCGTGAGATCAAGGCGATGCGGGCACGCCCCGGCGCTTTAACCATCGTCTTCGGCGAGCGCCCACAGGAGGAGCCATGAGCTTTCGCGATGTCCCGGGCTGGCTTCGCGACACGCTGCTGCGCCTGTTCCCCCATGCGACTGAACAGGGATTGCGCCGAATCGGGGATCCGGGGCCCGACTCTCCGGTGCTCCTTACCGGCAACTTCGCCCTCACCGTAAGAAGGCTCGAGCGGACACTCGCCGGGCGCGACGCCTGGCTCCTGGTGGCCAACAGCGGCGGCATCAACGTGTGGTGTGGGGCCGGGGGCGGTCATCTCACCGACCACGACGTCATCGCCGTGATCCGTGCTTCCCGGATCGGGGAGCTCGTGGCCCACCGCGACCTCGTGCTGCCGCAGCTGGCGGCAACCGGGGTGCAGCGCCGCCGGGTCGGTGAGGCGACGGGCTGGCGGGCGCGCTGGGGTCCCGCCCGCCTCGAGGACCTGCCGGGGTTCCTGGATCGCGGGGGCCGGGTGACCCGGAGTCAACGCCTGATGCGCTTTCCGCTCTGGGAGCGCCTGGAGATGTCGCTGATGTGGGCTCCGCCGATGACGCTCGCCACGGCCGCCGTGCTCGGGCTTTTGCGCTCCTGGCGCATCGGGCTGGTAGCTGCGGCGGTGGTCATGCTCGTCGTCTCGGCGATCTTCGCGCTGCTTCCCCGGCTGCGGGTAGTGGGTCATGGAAGATGGCTGACATACGGCGGCTTCGTCGCGGCGGGCGTCGCCGCGGGCGCCGGCCTCATGGCCCTGCAGGAGCCCCTGACCGGTGGCGATCTCGTGGTGCTGGGCGCCGCTTGTGTGACCGCCATGCTGGTCCTGTCCATCGACCTGGCCGGCACCACGCCCTGGTTTCCCAGCACCATCAACACCTTCCACAACCGGTACTCCATCGAGCTGCTGGAGGAGAGCTGCACGGGCACGGCGGAGTGCGTTCAGGTCTGCCCGCGAGCCGTGCTGAGCATGGACGGCGGCAGGCGGAAGGTCGAGATTGGCCGGGCGGAATCGTGCATCCGTTGTGGTGCCTGCATTGTGCAGTGCCCGTCGGACGCACTGCGCTTCCGGTTCGACGATGGCCGGGTGGTCGAGCCGGATACGGTGCGCCGCACGCGGCTAAATATGCTGGGGCGGCGAACGGTGCAACTCTGACCCGACCAGTGCCAAGGGAGGCCGATCAGCGGCCGGCGGACCCCGCCGAGATCCAGGACTCCAGCTCGCCGGCGTGCTCTGAGGTCGTCATCAGAACGAGCACGTCCCCCGCCCTGAGCCGAGTCTTCCCCTGCGGGACGAAGAGCCGGCCCTCCCTCCTGATGAGCGTCACGAGCACGTCGGGTGGAAGGCGGATGTCCCGAAGCAGCAGATTGACCAGGCGGCGATCGCCCCGCCCGACCTCGACATCGATCTGTATGACATCCTCGAGATCCCCGGGCCTCTTCCCTCTGACGGTGTCGAGAAGCTGCTGGTGCTCATCGCTCAGGGTCTACCGCAGGTTGCGCGGCAGTTGAACCATCGAGAGAGTCTCTCCGTGGAGTATTCGATGGTGAGGATGGCAGGTCGGCCCACCTGTTCGAAAGGGCGCCTATCCCCTCGAGGAGCGAGGATGACGGAGCAAATGGAGCGTAACGGGAGCAGCGGTTGATGGTCGCTCCCTTCCTTCTCGGCGCGCTCGCCATCGTCCTCATGCTCGCCTTCTGGCGACCGGGAGCGGGCGTTGTCGTCGGGATCCTGCTGCTCCTCTTCCTCCCCGGACGTTGGTGGCGATGGCGAACCCGGCGCTTCCACCGCGGGCTCCGAATCCTGAAGGGGGGTGACGCCGCTGAGGCCCGCGCCGAGTTCGAGCGCTTCCTGAGCGATATCGAGGGCGAGCCGCGATTGGATCGCTGGCAACCGGTCTTCAACCTCGGGCGGCGCTACTCCTACGCCGGTGCCGCGCACGCGAACATCGGCGTCACCTGGCTCCACGAGGGGGAGCCGGAGGAAGCGCTCCGTCACTTCGAGATCGCGCGCCGTCTGGACGAGACGTCCGCCCAGGCCGCGTTCGGCGAAGCGGCGGCCCAGCGGCGCCTGGGCCAGCTGCGTAAGGCGGAGAAGGCGGCCGAGCGGGCGACGGAGCTAAGGCCGAGCTACCTACCGGCTCGCCTGCTCCTGGCGGAGATCCGCCGTGAGCGGGGCGACGATGAGGGAGCGGCCGAGGTGCTCCGGCCCCTGGCGGAGGACGGCCAGGACCCAGAGTCTCTCATCCGGGAGATGCTGTCGCAGTGGCCGGAATCGGCTGACAAGGAGGAGCCACGATGATGGATCGGGCCAGGATCACGCTGGCGAAGTTGATCGTCCTTTCGGTGCCGGTGGCGACCACCTCACTCGGGGTCATGGCCGACGAAGCCCTCGCGCAGGAGTCGCGGGCCGAATGGGTGATCGCCGTGCATGGCGGCGCGGGCACCGCACGCCCCGAGGACGTCGGCAGTGACCGGGAGCGTCAGTTCCGTGAGAAGCTGACCGAGGCACTTTCGGCCGGAGGTGAGATCCTGGCGGCCGCCGGAAGCGCTCTCGATGCGGTGGAGACGGCGATCCGGATCATGGAGGACTCGCCGCTCTTCAACGCCGGAAAGGGAGCCGTCTTCACCCACGACGGCCGGAACGAGCTCGACGCCTCGATCATGGACGGCGCGACTCTCGAGGCCGGCGCCGTGGCGGCTGTCCACCACGTGAAGAACCCGATCACCCTTTCTCGGCGCGTCCTGGATTCTTCGCCCCACGTCCTGATGGGAGGCGCGGGCGCCGAGGAGTTCGCGCTCGAGCAGGGGATCGAGCTCGTGCCCAAGTCCTACTTTTTCACGGAGTCCCGTTGGCGCTCTCTGCAGCGCGCGCTGGAGGCGGAACAGAGTGCGGAGGCACGAGGCGGCACGGAGCCGGAGGCCGCCGGTGAGCTGGGTGCCACCGGCACCGTCGGCGTCGTCGCGCTTGACATGAACGGAGACCTGGCCGCGGGGTCGTCCACTGGCGGCCGGACGAACAAGCGCTACGGCCGCATCGGGGACTCTCCGATCATCGGCGCGGGCACCTACGCCGACAACGACGCGTGTGCCGTCTCCGGGACCGGGCATGGCGAGTTCTTCATCACGAACGCGGTCGCCTACGACATCTGCGCCCGAGTCCGATATCTGGAAGAGACGATCGGGGATGCGGCGGAGTACGTGGTGATGGGCGTGCTCGTCGAGCAGAGCGCCGAGGGCGGCGTGATCGCGATGGACCCAGAGGGCAACGTGGCGATGCCGTTCAACACCTCGGCGATGCTCCGAGGGTACCTGAGGGCCGGCGCAGAGCCCGAGGTGGCGATCTTCAGGGAGTAGTCGAGCCCGGGCGCATTCGGGTTGAACCAGAACTCGAGCGTGAAGCGTTCGTCAGAGAGTCCTCGCGCGCTGATCGCAACCCGGATGGAATTGGACGAATGTCAAACGAAGCCGCGTATGCCGACGGTCTGCTGAATCGCGCTTTGGATCCGGCGACACAGCCGCCGGCCATCCGCGAGTATTTACGCGCCGAGACCGAGCGTTTGAAGCGACTCGTCGGGCGCGGAAGGCGGGTAGTGGATTTCGGTTGCGGAACGGGACGTCACCTGGCGGCGCTTGCTTCTCAGGTGGCGCTGGGGGTAGGTGTGGACTGCCAACCTGCGTACACCCCAGCTGCGGCCGCCGCTGGGGTGGCCGGCCCGGTCCACTTCATCATCGCCAATGCAACGCAGGTACCGTGCGGGCCGTCTTTCGACCTTGCCATCTGCACGACGAACACCTGGGGCACTATGCCGGATCAACTCGGAGTCCTCAGCGAAATGCGGCGCCTGGCTCCCAACCCGGGTCAGCGCCTGCTGTCGGTCTACGCCCCCAGGTCGATCACGCATCGCCGCCAGTGGTACGCGCGCCTGGGGCATGAGGTGACGCAGGAGACCGACGAGTATCTGGAAACCGCCGATGGCTTCCGGTCGGAACACTTCACGGTAGAAAGGCTTCGCGGTTTGGTCGGTCAATGCGAGATCGAGCCAATGGGGGAGATCGGCTATTTCGTTCTCGCATAAGGCGAGGCACTCGATCAGCGGGAGCTCGCGTGTGGTGGCCCCAGCGTGCCTCACGCGCCCGCGATCAGCAGCACCCCCGCCAGAATCACCACCGCCCCCGCCAACCGTTCCCGCAGCCGCGGCTCGCCGAACAGTAGCGTGCCCAGGAGCACCGTGACGATCGCGCCGCTGCGTTTGATTGAGATGACGTAGGCGGCCAGGGTGCGGCGGATCGCCTCCATCTGCACCACGAACATCAGGGCGAACAAGAGCCCCTGGATGGCGAGAAGCCACCATGTCCGCTTCGACAGCGCCTCCCGGAAGCCTTCGCCGCGCCGCATCACCAGCGGTGCGAACGCGAGGCCGATCAAGCCGGTCTGGAGCGTCCCGTAGAAGGCGGTCGATGAGGAGATCGTGGCCACCTTGTCCACCACCGCGCTGATCGACCAGATGACCGCCACCGCCAGCATCCTCCGGGCGCCCGGGTCGCGGAAGACGGCGGTCAAGGGAGCCAGGAGACCCGAGCGCCGCTCCGAGAAGTTGAGCAGGTAGACGCCGGCGACGACGAGCAGGATCCCTCCCACGCCACGTAAGCCCGGAAGATCACCCAACAGCACCCATTCGATGGGCATGACGAAGATCGGCGTCAGCGCTAGGAGCGGATAAGTGAGCCCCAGGTCGCTCTTCTGGATCGCCGACACGTAGAGATAGAACGACACCAGGTTGATGGTGACGTTGGTGAGCAGCGCCGGCCAGAACCGTGGCCCGATCGACTCGGGGGCTCCCTGGAAGGCCAGGTAGACGGCGAGGACGGGAAAGGCGAAGGCGAAGATCGCCCAACTGGCGGCGGGTCCGGAGACCCTGCGCGTGATCCACTTCGTCCAGACACCCTGCAGCCCGTAGAAGAGCGCCGTCGCGAAGGCGAAGGCGAGCCAGGTCAACGAGGGCGCGCTATCGGGTCGGAGCGACAGGAGAGATCGGAGCGCCACCGGCGATGGGACCGCGTATAGAAAAAAAGCTCAGGAGCGGGCATCGAATCGGGCCGAGGCCGCCCCTGAGCGGGTGATGTGAGCTGGAATTGGCGTCGAGCCGGCGGTTAGCTAGCCGTCGCCCTGCTTTTCGCCTGCCCGCCCGCCGTGCTCGTGCTCGCCACCCTTCTCGGGCTCCGGATGCTGTCCGGCCGGCTGGTCCGCCGGCTTCTGCTCGCCGGCAGGCATCTCCATCCCCTCGCCCCCCTCACCCTCAGGCATCTCCATGTCGTCCATGGTCGACGTGCCGTGGCCGTGACCGCCGCCGTGGTGGCCCTCCATACGATCGGGCGCCGTGATCGTGTTGTTCAGGTCGAGCACGTAGTCCGGGTCGTTCGGATCGTAGGCGGGCCACTCCCCATCACCCATGATCGCGACGACGCCGCCGAGCGCCCCCATGCCCATGTCGGGCGCCGGAACGTCCAGCGGGTTCTCGTACTCGACGACGATCTGGTACTCGTGGTCCTTGTAGATCTTCTTCCCGAGCTGAAGGATGAACTTCGAGCTCGGCAGGCCCACGACCCGACCGGATTCGTTCACATCGGGCTCGGCGCGCCACAGGACCTTGCCGGTGGTGACATCCTCGAAGCGAAGCTCCGTCGCGTAGTCGTGAACATGTCCGCCGATCCCGAGGATCCTGGCGTCGACGCCTGGCCTCACCTTGTAGGTGCGCACGGTATGGCCCGGCGGCACCTCGAAGTCCTTCACATCGGTGAAGCCCATCACGTCGACGTAGAACGGGTAGACCGCCTTCGGCTTGATGAAGCCCTCGCCGGCCCCGCTGTAGAGGATCTTGAAGTGCAGGTAGACGTCCTCGAAGTCCTCGCCGAGCGGGTTTCCGAACATCGTCGCGATGAGAATCCGGCCGTCCTCCTCGAGCGGAAAGCCGATGACCTTCGGGATCTCCTCCTTCTGGGTCTCACGGCCGGCCGCCAGGATTCGGCGCGAGATCGGCGAGAAGAGCTCCCGGTTGTCAGGGTCGATCAGGTTCACGTGGTGCAGGAGGTCTGGAGGCAGCAGCTCGCCGTCGCCGCTTCGCATCTCCCACTCGAAGCCGTGCATGTAGGCGTCGAACGGCATCTTCCCCCACTGCATCGGCAGGCGGATGTGCGGGCCGTCCGCCGGCAGATCCACCGGACCGATGACGAACTCGAGGGCACCCTCGCTCGGGTGGTCGATGAGGGTGAGACTCTCGTCGCTGTCGACAGTGACGGCGGGCGCTTCCGGCCCGCAGCCCGTCAGGCTTGCCGCCAGCGCAACGGTGAGCGCGACGGCAGGCACGCTCTTCACGGAACTGTCTCGCAAGGATCGCATCGGAAAAAGCTCGTTCTCGGGTAGTATGGGCCGGTCACGTCGCCTAGAGACACCTGGACGCGTGCCTGCGTTCCCGGCGGACGCGGGCCGCGGGTCGAGTCAGTGCGGACGGCGCGGAGCGCTTCCGTCAGGGAGGCGGTACGTCGAAGTATACGTAATTCTTGGCGATGAAGTCGCTCCACTCCTCGGGGACCTCATCGTCCGGGAAGATCGCCTCCACAGGACACTCCGGCACACAGGCGCCACAGTCAATGCACTCCTCGGGGTGGATGTAGAACATGTCCTCCCCCTCGTAAATGCAGTCGACCGGACAGACGTCGACGCACGACGCGTCCTTGGTGTCGATGCAGGGCTGCGCGATGATATAGGTCATGGGGCTCCGATTACCTTCGTCGGTGTGCCTTGCCGGCGAGGCTCCTCTTCCGCCGGCCGTGAGAATATCGCGGATCCGGCACTTCTGCAACCGAGTTGAATAGTCGCTATTCTGGTGGACGTCTACCCCCCTCCGGGGTATGTTTGCACGTCGCATTCGGGCCGGTTCGCGGGGCGACGCATCAACCGCGATGGCGGCCGCTTACGAAGACACCGGCGCCTCGTCTCCCCGCGTACCCGGCTGGGCGACGAGGCTTCGCCGTCGAAGGAACGGATGAAACGTCTCACGGTCCTGACAGCTTCTCATCTGACCGGCAACGATTCCCATGCGGACCGTCCGGGAGCCCACGCCTCTAACGGGACCGAGCACTGGCCCGCGAGGAAGCCAGACTGGCTGAAGGTCCGGGCGCCCGGTGGCTCGAACCATCGGCGTCTCAAGACCCTCATGCGAGGCGGAGAGCTGCACTCGGTGTGCGAGGAGGCCCACTGCCCGAACATCGGGGAGTGCTGGGAGGCCGGAACAGCCACCTTCCTCATCATGGGCGACATTTGCACCCGAAACTGCCCTTACTGCGCCATCGCCCACGGAAGGCCGGAGGAGCTGGACGAGGACGAGCCACGAAGGGTTGCGGAAGCCGTAGAGCGATTGGAGCTGAACCACGTGGTCGTCACCTCGGTGGACCGTGATGACCTTCCGGACGGCGGTGCCTGGATTTTCGCCGAAGTGATTCGAGAGATCAGGAAGCGGCGGCCTGCTTGCTCCATCGAGGTCCTTACGCCTGACTTCCGCGGTGACCGAAGGGCGATCCGGAAGGTGATCGAGGCCGGTCCGGAGATCTTCAACCACAACATGGAGACCGTGCGGCGGATGCACCGGACGGCGAGGCCGGGCGTGCGCTACGATCGCTCGCTCCAGGTCCTCTCCGATGCCAGGAAGATGGATGATGAGGTCCTCGTGAAGACCGGCATCATGCTCGGCCTCGGCGAAGCTCCCGATGATGTGCTCGAGTTCATGCACGATGCCGTGAACGCGGGCGTGCAGATTCTCACTCTCGGGCAGTACCTGCGGCCCTCCACGGAACACCTGCCGATCCATCGCTACGTGACACCCGACGAGTTCGTCGAGTGGAAGCGGATCGGCGAAGAGCTCGGCCTGCTCCATGTGGAGAGCGGCGCACTCGTTCGAAGCAGCTACCACGCCCGCGAGCAGGTCGAAGAGCTCAAGTCTCGCGCGGCGGCGCTGGGCTGAGCGGCGACGCCGGACCATTCCCAGAGACCGCTCGCCGACGAGCCGAACCGAATCAGCAACCATGGCGACGAAAGAGACGCGGGCGCACGGCAACACGCCCTCGAAGGACGCGCCCTCGAAGCCGGCAGCGCCGGATCAGCCCGACCCTCTGAGCCTCGAGACGGGCGAGCTAAGGGAGTTGCTGCGGCTAATGGTCCTGGCCAGGCGCTTCGAGGAGAAGACCGCCGAGTCGTATCAGCTGGGCAAGATCGGCGGGTTTCTCCACCTCTACATCGGACAAGAGGCCGTAGCCACGGGCGCCATCTCGGCGCTGCGCCAGGACGACTACGTGATCTCCGCCTACCGCGATCACGCGCAGGCGCTCGTGCGTGGCGTTCCGCCTCGCGCCGTCATGGCCGAGCTCTACGGCCGGGCGTCCGGCTGCTCGAAGGGGATGGGTGGCTCGATGCACCTCTTCGATCGCTCCGTGAACTTCATGGGCGGTCACGCGATCGTCGGCTCCCATCTGCCGATCGCCGCCGGCGTCGGCTACGCGATCAGGTACCGGGGCGGCGATCAGGTCTGCCTCTGCTTCTTCGGGGACGCGGCGGTGAACATCGGTGCTTTCCACGAGGCCCTCAACATGGCGGCGAAGTGGGAGCTGCCGGTGATCTGGATCATCGAGAACAACGCCTACGGGATGGGCACCGGGATCAGGCGGTCGGCGGCGATCACCGAGTTGGTGGACCGGGCCTGCGCCTACGAGGGAATGGCCTCCGCGCAGGTCGACGGCATGGACGTCTTGAAGGTGCGAGCTGCGATCGACGAGGCCGTCCGGATCGCCCGGGAAGAGAAGCGTCCCTCCCTCATCGAGGCCATCACCTACCGCTTCATGGGGCACTCGATGGCCGACCCCTCTCACGGTACCTACCGAGCCCGCGAGGAGGTCGAGGAATGGCGGGAGGACGACCCGATCCTCACTCTCTGTGACAGGTTGATCGAGGACGGCGCGATGACCGCGGAGGAGTACGAGGAGATGGACCGCGCCGTGATCGAGGAGGTCGAGGAGTCGGCCGAGTTCGCGGACGCCAGCCCCCGCCCGGATGAGAGCCACATCTACGACCTCGTCTACTCGGACGAGTACTCCCACGGCCTCGACCGGAGGGACTCATGGCGGTGATCACCTACCGCGAGGCCCTCAACGAGGCCCTCCGGGAGGAGATGGCCCGGGACGAGAGCGTCTTCCTGATCGGAGAGGAGGTCGCAGAATACGACGGAGCTTACAAGGTCTCCAAGAATCTCCTGGAGGAGTTCGGGGAGTGGCGGGTGAGGGACGCTCCGATCGCCGAGCTGGGGTTCGCGGGCCTCGGCGTGGGCGCGGCGATGGTGGGCCTGAGGCCTATCGTCGAGTTCATGACCTGGAACTTCGCCCTGCTGGCGATGGACCAGGTCATCAACAGCGCGGCGAAGCTCTACCAGATGTCTGGCGGGCAATACAACGTCCCGATCGTCTTCCGCGGCCCCGGGGGTGCAGCGCTGATGCTGGCCGCGCAGCACTCGCAGTCGCCGGAGCCCTGGCTGGCCAACGTGCCCGGCCTGAAGGTCTGCTCGCCCGCCACGCCCTACGACGCGAAGGGACTCCTCAAGTCGGCGGTGCGCGACAGCGACCCTGTCGTGTTCATCGAGGGCGAGCTCCTGTACAACCTGAAGGGGGAGGTGCCCGGTGACGAGGAGGTCCTGGTGCCGATCGGCTCTGCAGACCTGAAGCGGGAGGGGGACGACGTAACGATCATCGCCTACGGGAAGATGGTGCATGAGGCGTTGCGGGCCGCCGAGACGCTCGCGGCCGAGGACGAGGTGGAGGCCGAGGTCGTCGACCTGCGCACGGTGAGGCCGATCGACGCGCCCACGGTTCTCGCTTCGGTCCGGAAGACGAACCGGGCGGTGGTTGTGGAGGAGGGGTGGCCGGTCGCCAACATCGGGGCGCAGATCGTGGATGACATCCAGCGCGAGGCGTTCGATGCGCTGGACGCCCCGATCGCGCGGGTTGCCGGGCTGGATGTGCCGATGCCCTACGCCCGCAATCTGGAGAAGCTGGTATTGCCGTCGGCGGACGACATCCGCTCGGCGGCGCGACACGTATGCTATATCTCCTGATGATAGCCTATCGTGCGCCTATATACATGAATACAGATAATCCCACAAAGGCCGCTTCCGGAAAGGACGGGGTCTAGAGTGGCGACGAAGGTCGTCATGGCTCAGCTCAGCCCGACGATGGAGGAGGGCAAGCTGATCGAGTGGAAGATCTCGGAGGGTGATCCGGTCGCCCAGGGCGACATCGTGGCCGAGATCGAGACCGACAAGGCGAACATGGACGTGGAGGCGATGGGAGCCGGCGTCCTGCGAAAGATCGTCGTGCAGGCCGGGGCCACGGTGCCGGTCGGCACGCTGATCGGGATCATCAGCGAACCTGACGAGGATATCGAGTCCCTTCTGAGCGAGGCCGAGGCGGAGCCGGCCGTCGTGGTGTCCGAGGAGCCGTCTCGCTCCCCTGAGGAGAAGCCCGCCAAGGGCGAGGCCCCCGCCGCGGATGAGACCGCCGCCGGGGCTGAGGCGGCAGAGGACGCAGAAGAGCCCGCGGCCGCGGCTCGTCCGACGGAAACCGAGCCTGAGGCCGAAGGCGGGCGCGTCCGAGCGTCCCCCGTGGCGCGGAAGATGGCGGCGGAAAAGGGTATCGAGCTCGGCACGATCGCTGGATCGGGCCCCGGGGGCCGAATCTTGAAGGCAGACGTCGAAGCGGCCATGGCCGGTCCGGCCGCGGCGGTTCGGGCGCCGGCCGCTGGGGCGATCGGCGGCGCAGAGCCTGCCGCGGAGCCCCGCTTGCGGGACGAGCGGGTCGAGGCGAGCCAGATGCGAAAGGCGATCGCCAGGCGGCTGACGGAGTCGATCGGCCCCGTTCCGCACTTCTACCTGACGATCGAGGTCGACATGGAGCGGGCTCTCGACATGCGCTCAGAGCTTAACGCGAGGGCGGAGGACTTCAAGATTGGCGTCAACGACATCCTCCTGAAGACGGCGGCCGAAGCGCTCGTGCGTCATCCTCAGGTCAACGCTTCCTGGGACGAGGACGCCATCCAATTCCATGGCAGCGTGGACCTCGGGATCGCGGTGGCGGTGGACGGCGGCCTCATCACGCCGGTCCTGCGCGCTGCGGACAGAAAGGGGCTTCGGCGGATCTCGCTGGAGTCCGCCGACCTGATCGAGCGAGCCAGGGCTCGCAAGCTCGTCCCGGAGGAGTATCAGGGAGCGACCTTCTCGGTCAGCAACCTCGGAATGTCTGGGATCGACGAGTTCACGGCGGTGATCAACCCACCGGAAGCGGCGATTCTGGCGGTGGGGATGACCCAGGAGAAGCCGGTTGTCGAGGGAGGCGAGGTCACCGTGCGCCGCCGGATGCGAGTGACGATGTCGTGCGACCACAGGGTCGTCGATGGTGCGATCGGATCGGCGTTCCTGGCAACGTTCAAGGAGATGCTCGAGATCCCGCTGGCGATGGTCCTGTAGACTGCGCTCGGGTGCGAGCTCGGCATCAAGCACCTGCCAAATAGCGAAGCACGCCAGGCCCGCGGGCCGGAACGAGTGAGGCGATTAGATGTCTGAATGGTACAACGTCGTGGTGATCGGGGCGGGACCGGGCGGATACGTGGCCGCCATCCGCGCCGCTCAGCTCGGGCTGAAGACCGCCTGCGTCGAGACTAACGGTTACGAGGGCGGCCTCGGCGGCACATGTCTCAACTGGGGATGCATCCCGGCCAAGGCGCTGCTGGAGAGCGCCGCCCTCGCCCAAACTCTCAAGTCGCAGGGCGCGGAGTTCGGCGTCCGACCCGTCGACGTCGAGTACGACATGAGCGCGGCGGTCGATCGGAGCCGGGCGATCAGCGAGAAGCTCACCAAGGGGATCGGTTACCTGTTCAAGAAGAACGGCGTGGAGTCGGTCTTCGGTCACGGACGTCTGACCGCGGAGCGCGACGTGGTCGTCGATCCGATCGAACCCGGCGGCGAGTCGCGGATTCTGGACGCGCGCCACGTCATCGTGGCGAGCGGCGCGGTGATGAAGACCTTTCCCGGCTTCGAGCTGGATGGTGAGAAGGTGATCGGCAGCCGGGAAGCCCTGGAGCTCCGGGAGCTGCCGAAGCGGATGGTCGTGGTCGGCGCCGGCTTCGTCGGCGTTGAGTTCGCCGACGTCTTCAGCGCGTTCGGGGTCGAGGTGACCGTCTTGGAGGCGCTCGACACGCTCGTTCCCCTCGAGGATCCGGAGATCGGCAAGACGCTGGCCCGCTCCTTCAAGAAGCGGGGCATGGAGGTCCGCACGGGCACGATGGTGAAGTCGCTGGAGCGCGATTCGAGCCCGATGGTGCTCACCGTGGAGTCTTCCAGGGGCGAGGAGCGGATCGAGACGGACGTCGTGCTGATGGCGGTGGGGCGCCAGCCGGTCACGGAGGGACTCGGCCTCGAGGAGGCCGGCGTACAGGTGGCGGACGGCTTTATCTCGATCGATGAGTACTGCAGGACCAGCGCCGAGACGGTCTACGCCGTCGGCGACGTGGCCGGGCCGCCGATGCTCGCCCACAAGGGCTCGCACGAGGGGATCGTGGCGGCCGAGCACATCGCGGACGCGAACCCACACACGCTCCGATACGACAACATCCCCAGCGTGGGCTACTGCCACCCCGAGGTTGCCAGCATCGGGATGAGCGAGCCCGCGGCGGCCGAAGCGGGCCACGAGGTGAAGGTCGGCAAGCTGCCGCTCGGCGCGCATGGCCGGGCCCTGACCGCGGGGCACAACGAAGGCTTCATCAAGATCGTCGCCGATGCGAAATACGGCGAGATTCTGGGCGTCCACATGATCGGACACAACGTGAGCGAGCTCATCGCCGAAGCGGGCGTCGCCCGCATGCTGGAGGCCACGCTCGACGAAGTGGCGGCGCACGCCCACGCGCACCCGAGCATGGCCGAGGCCGTGATGGAAGCCGCTTTGGTGACGCTCGGCCGCGCGATTCACGTCTGAGTCAACGTGCCTCACCGTGCAGTGTCTAGGCGGCCTTTACCACAGTGCTTTACCCCTCAGATTTCCGACCGTCCCCATCACCTGCCCTCTACCTGTACAGCTGTACAAGTAGAGTGTACAGGTAGAGCGCGCTGCGACGGCCTCTCGGAAGAGGTCTTCGGGAGCAGCTCATGACCGGTGAGCCCAGCCGCTGTGTCGGCGTTGTCCGGCTGCCCGGCCTCCTGCCGTACGAGGTGGGGCTGGAGTGGCAGCGCAGGCTCGCGCGGGCACGCATCGAGGGACGGCTCGAGACTGACCTTCTGCTGCTTGTCGAGCACGAGCCTGTCCTGACGCTCGGCCGCGGGGTGACCGCCGCAGCTTCCGGCACGATGAGCCCCGCCGAGAGCGCGAGTCTGAGCCGGAGCGAGATTCCGCAGTTCGAGATCGAGCGTGGCGGAGACATCACCTACCACGGCCCCGGCCAGCTCGTCGGCTACCCGATAGTCGATCTCCAGGGCTTTCGAAAGGACCTCCACTGGTATGTGCGGACGCTCGAGGAGGCGCTGATCCTTGCTCTCGCGCCGCTTGGAGTCTGCGGCTTCCGCGTCGGCGACCACACCGGCGTTTGGGTGGGAGAGGAAAGCGGCCTTGATCGCCTGGGCCGGCCGGAAGTGTCAGGCGACGAGGCCGGAGCCTCCGACGACGTCGTGCGTGATCGGATCGCGGCCGGGAGCCTGCGAAAGATTGCGTCGATCGGGGTCCACGTGAGCCGCTGGGTCACCTGGCACGGCTTCGCGCTGAACGTGAGCGAGGCGGCGCTCGGACCGTTCTCGGCGATCATCCCGTGCGGAATCCCGGGCGTGAGCATGACGAGCCTGGAGAGCGAAGGGCTAACGGTTTCCTGGGAAGATGTCGTCACGGAGGTGGAGGGCGGTTTCGGGAGGGCGTTTGAGGCGCGAATGGAGGAATTCGGGCAGGCCGAGCTCGAACGCCTCGGTTTGGCCCTCGAGCGGGGCGGCCCGGACCTCCAGCCGGAGCCTCCTGTTCCCGACCATGGCTAGGCTCGGGCGAGGGTTCGGCCAGATTCGGACCGAGCCGAGACAGCCGGACCTGGCGGGCCTTCGGCCTGTCAGCGTAGGGGACTCGGTGGGGCTTAGAGGGTAGCCTAGTCACCGGAAACGGAAATCGAGGAAGGAGTCCTTAGATGGTGCTCATCATCCTGCTGGCGACCTCTCTGGTCGTGGGCGGATTCATCGCCCTACTGGCCGGCATGAAGGGCCTGAAGGTCCTCGGCCCGGGCGTGGCTATGATGGCCGCGACCCTGGTTTTCTACGGCCTCGTGTCCCTCCTGTGAGCCGGCCTACGAGCCGGCCTGTGAGTCGGCCCGGCTCGCGGCCCGTGCGGCCCGTGGCCGCGCACGCCGCATCCGCCGCGGCGTTCGGATTCCTGTTTGCCTCACAGCTTTCAGTGGCAACCGCCCAGCAGGCAGAGCCGGTCTGGTCAGGAGACTCGGTTCCATCCACGATCGCGGTTTCGGCTCCTGGCGAGCCGATCCGTCTCGCGCCTGCCGCATCCACGGCGGCCCGCCGGGCCCGGCTGGCCGAGGAAGTCGGAGATGGCGTCCTCCTCGTTCCCTCGGCGACGACCAAGAGCATCGACGGCGACTACCCGCAGGACTCCGATTTCCGGCAGGACAACAATTTCTTCTACCTGACCGGGCTGGAGGTGCCGGACTCCTGGCTGGTCCTGATCGCTGCCGGCGGTGAGGTACGAGCCGAGATCCTCTTCATTCCCGAGCGGAAACCGGCGGAGGAGCTGTGGACCGGCCCGAAGCCCTCCTTCCAGGAAGCGTCCAAGCTCTCGGGGATCGTGGATGTGCGGGCCAACTCCGACTTCGAGGAAACGGCGGTCGAACCCCTCAAACAGGACACCGGCGTCAAGGCGATCTACGCACCGCTGAACCCGCACAGCCGGCACGATCCGCATATCCAGACGCTGCTGTTCGAGGGTCAGGCGGAGGTCCTCGACCTGGAGCCGGCAATCGCTCGGCTGAGGCTCGTCAAGGACGACTTCGAGATCGAGATGCTGCGGCGCGCGATCGAGATCACCGACGGCGCCCATGTCGCGGCCCTGAGGACCGCGCGACCCGGCATGTACGAATACGAGCTCGAGGCGGTGATCGAGTACAATTTCCGCCGCGGTGGTGCCGAGCGAGTCGGCTTCCCGAGCATCGTCGGCGCAGGGCCGAACTCGGTCGTGCTCCACTACGACAAGGGCCGCCGCCGGATGGAGGAAGGCGACCTGGTCGTCATGGATATCGGCGCGGAGTACAGCTACTACTCCGCCGACGTGACCCGGACGATCCCCGTCTCGGGAGGGTTCACGACGCGGCAGCGCGAGATCTACGATCTGGTTCTGGGGGCTCAGGAGGCGGCGCTGACAGCGGTGAAGCCGGGGAACACGCTGCTGGACGTCGAGCGGGCGGCGCGGCTCTACCTCCAGGAGCATGGCGCGGGGAAGTGCGGCCGCAAGAGCTGCAACGAACAATTCCCGCATGGCGTGAGCCACTGGCTCGGCATGGACGTGCACGACGTCGGCGACTATTCGGTGAAGCTGGAGCCAGGGATGGTCCTGACGGTGGAGCCGGGGATCTACCTTGCCGACGAGCGCATCGGCGTGAGGGTCGAGGACGATGTGCTCGTCACCAAGACGGGATACGAGCTGCTGTCCAACGCGCCGCGCGATCCCGACGAGATCGAGACGTTGATGGCGGAGGCGGCAACCGTCTCGCGTTGACGGCGTCCAGCTAGACAGGGGGTGGAGAGGAAGATGGCGGGTTTCACGACGGAGCTGTTCAGGCGGCGCATTCCACAGATCCTCGGCGCCTATCTCATCGCATCCTGGGCGTTGCTCGAGTTCGCGGACTGGGCGGTGAACCGGTACGTCCTGTCTCCCTACCTCGTAGACTTCGCGTTCGCGCTGCTGGCCCTGATGGCCCCCAGCGTCCTGCTCCTGGCCTGGTTCCACGGCGCCCCCGGGCGGGACTCCTGGAGCCGGGTCGAGAAGATCGGCATTCCACTCAACCTGGCCGTCGCCGGCATCGTCTTGTTCGGCGTGTTTCAGGGTCGAGACCTAGGCGCTGCGACGACGACGGTCGTCGTCGCCGATGAACAGGGCAACGAACTCGAGCGCGTGGTGCCGAAGTCCGAATTCCGGCGCAAGGTCGCGCTGTTTCCGTTCGACAACGTCTCGGCGGACACCTCCCTGGCGTGGATGCAGTATGGGCTGCCGCGCGCCCTTCTGCACGACCTCCGACAGGACATCTTCTTCGACCTGCGGGTCGCGCCGCATTTCATGGATCGGCTTCGCGAAGCCGGCTATGCGGCAGGCGTGGAGGTGCCGCTCTCCCTGAAGCGGGAGATCGCCGAGGAACAGCACCGGGACTACTTCCTGACCGGAACCATCGACCGGGCGGATGGCGAGCTGGTCGTCGAGACCGCCCTGTACGATGTCGCGCGGGGCCGGCTGCTGGAGCGTGCGGTAGCTTCCGGCCCAGATCTCCTGGGAATCGCTGACTCACTCTCCATCCAGCTAAAGAGAGACCTCGAGATTCCGGAACAGCACATCGAGGGCTCAACGGACCTCCCCGTCGCCGAGCTGGTCACCGCAGCCGGGACCGCCTACCGCGATTATGTCGAGGGCTACCGCAGCCTGGTGTTCGATGGCGACTGGCAGGAGGCGATGAGCCGGCTGCGGAGCGCGACGGAGGTGGATCCCTCATTCGCGTACGCGCACCTTCTCGCGTACCAGACCGCGCTGCTGGGCAACCTCGGCCCCGAAGGTCAGGAAGCAATCAAGTCGGCCGTGGAGCACGAGTACCGGCTGGCCGAGCGAGACCGGTTCGTGGCGAAGATCGAGTACTACCACATCGCGCGCCAGGATCCCGGCAAGGCGGTGGCCGTGGCTGAGATGCAGACGGAGTTGTTTCCGGACGACATCGAGGCCCGCCTCCGGCTCGGGGTACTGTATATGGTCCAGAACGATCGGCCCGCCACGATCCGGCAGTTCGAGAGAGTCCTCGAGTTGGATCCGTCGCAGCACGATATCGTGCAGGCGGTCGGCGAGCTGTACGAGTCGATGGGGGAGTTCGAGCAAGCGCTCGAGTACTACGGTCGATACCTGGAGCAGTTCCCCGATAGCGAGCGGTCGTTTCGTGCCATTGGGGACCTCTACCGTCAGCTCGGAGAGCACGAACAGGCGCGGGACAACTACGAGCGCGGGCTGGTGATCGAGCCGGGCAGCGTGGAGACGCTAAATGCACTGGCCCGGGTGGAGTACACGACCGGGCGGTTTGCGGAGGCCGAAGCACGCCTGGCAGAGGGAACGGACGCCGCGAGGACTCCAGAGCAGCGGGCTGAGGTGTATGAGGAGGCAAAGTACTTCGCCGAGTGGCGCGGCCGGATCCGAGAGGCGATACAGCATCGAGCGAGGCGGAGAGCTGAGCTTGAGGCCAGCACGCGGCCCCCTTTTCTGACGGCCTTCGATCGGCTGGGATCATTGGGTCTGCTCGTCGAGGCTGGTGAGGCCGGGGCCGCGCTCGATTCCCTCTCCTCGATCCGGAAGACCCTGGCCCCGCCCTTGGACGTCATGGGATCCCTCGGCGAAGTGGCTGTCTACGTGGAGCTGGAGGACGCTGAGAAGCTCGCTGAGGCCATCGCCGCGCTCGACGGGATGATCCAGACGCTGGGGTTTGAGAACTTGCGGTGGATCGCCGTCAGAGCCGAGGCCAGGCTTCTGGAGCTGCAGGGCGATTGTGAGCAGGCCGTGGGTCGCTATTCGGCGGCCTTCGAGTTCGAACCCACCGAGGTAGAGCTGGGTACCGACATCGGTCGCTGCGAGCGGAAGCTCGGGCGTCTGGAGGACGCGGCGGCGAGCCTGGCCCGCGCCCTCAAGGTTCGGCCGGCCGACGCCGAGGCTTTGCTCGAGCTGGCGCTGGTCAGGGAAGCGGCCGGCGATCGCGAAGAGGCGCTGGAGCAGGTGGAGGCGGCGCTGGAGGTATGGTCGGAGGCCGATCAGGCGTTCGCGCCCGCTGCCGAGGCACGGGCGTTGAAGACACGGCTGGGTGGCTAGGGCTCCAAACCGGTGAACGGTAACCTGGAGTAGCCTGGCGACACCGATCTCTGCAGCCTGGCTGCCGCTTCCTCGGTCTCGCGGAAGACGCGGAGGAGGTTGCCGCCGAGGATCTTCCGAAGCTCTTCCTCCGAGTAGCCGCGCTCCAGGAGAACCACCGTGAGCTCCGGGAACTTCGACACGTCCTCGAGCCCGCGCGGCACGACCGAGATCCCGTCGAAGTCCGATCCCAGCCCCACGTGGTCCACTCCCGCGACCCGGATGATATGCTCGATGTGATCCGCCACGAGTTCGACGTCTCCGGGCTCGATGTTCTCGAACATCCAGGCCGTGAATGCCTTCTGAAAGGCGGCATCGTCAGGGTGCTCCTCGCGCAGCCTTTCCTGCACCTGGAAGATCTCCTGGATCTTCCCGGCGGACTCCGGGACGATGAAACCGGAGAAGAAGTTCACCATCACGACCCCGCCGTTTTGGGCCACCAGGCGAAGAACATCATCGGGCACGTTTCGCGGGTGGTCCGCGATGGCCCGCGCCGAGGAGTGAGAGTAGATGACCGGCGCTTTCGCGGTCTCGAGCGCGTCACGCATCGCGTCATCCGTCACGTGCGATAGGTCGACCAGCATCCCGAGGCGGTTCATCTCCGCCACTACCTCTCGACCAAAGTCGGTGAGGCCGCCGTGCGCCGCCGTATCACCCGCGGCGTCTACCCAGGCCAGCGTCTTGGAGTGGGCGAGCGTCATGTAGCGGGCGCCGGCGCGATAGAGCTCCCGGAGCACCGGCAGCGAGTTGGAGATCGCATGGCCGCTCTCGATCCCGATCAACGAGGCGATCTTCCCTTCTCCGACGATGCGCTCGATCTCCGCTGTCGAGTAAGCCATCTCGAGGTCGGCCGGGTAGGCCGCGGCCAAACGCTTGATCACGTCGATCTGCTCGAGGGCGACGGCGGTGGCGCCATCCCCGATGTAGTCCACCTCCACGTAGGCGGCCCAGAACTGGACATCCACGCCGCCCCCCCGGAGCCGCGGGATGTCGGTGTGTCCATCGGGGCGTCCGGTTCCGATGCCCATGCGTTCCACGTCCAGAGCCGCCTGCTGGCGGATCCTCCAGGGAAGGTCGTTGTGCCCGTCCACGACGATCGCGTCGCGGTGGATCCGTCGAGCCTCGTCGGAGGTCGTGTCGCCAGGAGAAGTCGGATCTGCCGTGGCCGCGCCGAGCACGGATGCGCCGAAGCCGGCGGCGACGGGGGCGGCAGCGAGGACGGCGACGGAAGCAGGAACCGCGCGACGAGACTGTGCGTCGCCCGCGTCGCCGTGATGGATCAACAGGCCCAGCCAACCTGCATACGCGACGACGGCGGCCGACGGCACCGAGACGGCGATCACGAACCGCCGAAGCCTCCGGTCACTCGCCTGAAGAAGCGAGAAACCGGCAAACGTGGCGGAGACGACGAGTAGCACGGTCGCCCAGACCGACCAGAGCCGATGAGTCATGATCGGTGATTCTCCCACGAAGGTGCGCGCCTCCTCGACATCGGCCGCCGCGAGCCCGGTCACGAAGGCCGGGATCGAGAACAGGCCGGCCAGCAGCAGCGAGACGACGGCGTATCGCTCCAGTGTCTCCCGGTCGGTAATCCACCCGACGAGGCCGGCACCGACGCCCGCGAGGGCGAACACGACCGAGAACGGCTGACTGATCTGGTGAAGGTACTCCCAATTCATGCGGAACCTGTCGAGACGGCCGGGGTTGACAGTGACGCTGCCGTTCGTAGGATAGCGGACTCGACCACCACGCCCCCTTCGTCTAGTGGCCAAGGATACCTGGTTCTCAGCCAGGAGACAGGGGTTCGATTCCCCTAGGGGGTACTGAGCCGCCGGGACGACCGGCGGCTTTCTAGTTTCCCGTCCCCCTCTCACGCACCTCTCGTACGCACCCCTCTCTCAGCACCTCAGTAGTCGACGGGGCGCAGGTACCATTCTCCGATCGCCGTCGAGGAGAGCATCGGAACCGTGGGCAGGTGCCGCTTCCAGTGCGTGCCCTCCAATCGCTCACGGACGACGTCGATCTTGGCGGGATCGAACCCGAACTCCTCCAGCTGATCGGGCGGATAGCCGCTCAGGAGATGATGGAGGATGAGGTCCGCCTCCGCGTAGCTGACGCCCAGGTCCTCCTCGTCCGTCTGTCCGTGGATCAGATCGGCGCTGGCCGGCTTCTCCACGATCTCCTCCGGGATGCCGATCGCCCTCGCCAGCTCCCACACCTGCACCTTGAACAGGTCGCCGAGCGGGTTGATCGGTGGTGTGTCGTCGGCGTGCCAGGTGAAGTAGCCCAGCAGGCGTTCGGACTTGTTGCCCGTTCCGACCGGAAGGGCGTCCAGCTTCGCCGCCTGATCGAACAGCACGATCATCCGCTGCCTCGCGGCGACGTTCCCGCGCCGGTGACCGCTCATCTCGGGCTCGAATCGCTCGGCGTATCCGTCCACGGCATCCGTGATGTCGATCTCTCTCGTCTCGATGCCTAGTTCGTCGGCGAGGAGGAGGGCGTGATCGCGGCTTTCCCGGCTCGACGTTCGGTAGGGAAGGAGGAAGCCCTTCACGGCGTCGGCTCCGAGCGCCCGCCGGCACAGCGTGGCGGTCAGGGAGGAGTCGACGCCGCCCGACAGGCCGACGACCACCTTATCGAAGCGGCGACGCCGAATCTCGCTGCGGAGGAACTCGACGAGCCACCGCTCGACGAGGTTCGTGTCGATCGCCAGCGGGGAGGAATCGTCAGGGTCCGGGGAGCGGGAGACGTCGGGCGAATGAACCGCGTCCGGGATCTCGATCACGTCCTCACGCTCTCCGCTCATGAGGGTCCGTGGCCGCTCGGCCGCCCGCCCTCGGTCCCTCTCGGACGGTGAAGAAGCAGGCCCGGCAGCGCTCGCTCCAGGTCGGCCAGAAGCGGCTGTCCGACGCGTGCAGCGGAGATCTCGCGCAGGTCCAGGCGCATCCCGAGAAGCGCCTCTTCCCACAGGGGAGCTCGAGCGATCGCCTCTCCCCCGGGTCCGAAGACGACCGACCCTCCCGGGAAGCCCTTGCCCCCTTCGAAGCCGAGAATCTGGACCGCAGCGACGAAAACGCCGTGCTCCTCCGCGATCGTCCGCAGGACGCGATCCCACCGCACAACGTTGCCCGGCACGCCGGGTCCCGGCTCGAAGCCACGTGCGGGCGAGGCGCTGGGGACAAGGATCAACTGTGCACCGTCCAGAGCCGCCAGCGTGCTCGAGAGGGAATGGAACACATCCTCGCAGATCAGCATCGCGGCGCGTCCCCAGCTCGTGTCGAACGCTCGGACCGTGTGACCGGGGTCGACGAAGCGCTCCTCCTGGAAGACGCCGTAGGTGGGCAGAAACACCTTCCTGTGGACGTGCAGTATCGCCGGATCTTCGCCCAACCGGGCACAGAGCGCGGAGTTGTACACACGGTCGCGGTAGAGCTCGAAGAAGCCGATCACGACCTCGAGCGGCGCGTCGGCGGGGCGAGCGGCGCCGGAAAGGTACAGACCGTTCAGCCTCTCGAGCAGGCGGTCCGCCGTCATCGCGTGCTCCCGCACGCCGCCTTCCAGGAAGTAGCCGGTGAGGGCGGTTTCCGGGAACACCAACAAGTCGGGCCGCGGCGTCATGGCCTCCACGCGCTCGAAAACCCGGGCGGCCTCGGCCAGGCTCGCTTCCGCGTCCGCCTTGATCGGACGGAACTGACAGATGGCGAGGTCCAGCTTCATCGCAGCAACGTCTGATGCTCCGAAATGCGTGTCAACTTGCGTGGCTTCACCGATTCCCCTATTCGACTTCCATGCTCTCCGGCGCTGTCGCTCGCGGCTTCACCCTTTTCCTGCTCGTCGGCCTCCCTCTGCTGGCCGCCCGGAATTCGCGGCTGGAGGAGCACGTGGAGGCCATCGAGGCTGCCCGGCCGGCGCTCTATCTGTCTGCCGCTCTTACCCTTCTCTTGATCGCGGGTCTCACCGCAATCGTCGCCGCCTGGCAGGCCATCTCACCCGAACAACTGGGTTGGACGGTGGGTGAGCCCGCCGTGGAGCTCGGCTGGGGCCTGGCGGCTACGGCGGCCGGCCTCGGCATCGCCTGGCTGAGCGGCCTGATCGGGCGCCACGCGGGCCTGGAGGAGAGTCCCCTGCTGCGTCTCCTGCTCCCCCGCAGCAGCGCCGAGCGTCGCGCCTTCCTCGTGCTGGCGGGCATAGGCGCCGTATGCGAAGAGTACATCTATCGCGGGTTCGCCCTCCATGTCCTCGCCGACTGGACCGGTCAGCAGTGGGGAGCCGCCGCGCTGACGTCGATCTCCTTCGGCCTCGCGCACGGCTACCAGCGGGTGAACGGGATTCTCCGTTCGGCCGGTCTCGGGATGGTCCTCGCGGTCCCGATCCTCTGGACGGGGAGCCTGTTTCCCGCCATCCTCGCGCACTTCTGGATCAACGCCGCGATGTCCTCTCCCGCGTCGCGGTGGCTCCTCGCCGATGTCCGTGCCGTGGACGTGAATCCAGCCGGAGAGTCGGCGGATCGAAAGGACGATTCCACGCGCGGGGATGGCACGTGAGGCCACACAAGCTCGCCACGCCGGCCCTGGCGGCCCTGTTGACGCTCGCTACGGCGGGCGTCGGAGTCGACCTACTGGCTCAGGAAGCCGGGGAGGGACAGGAGGATGCCGGCACAAGGGAGCCCCCGAAGCTCCGGATCGAACCGATCGGACTCGTGCGGGCCGGCCTCCGCGTGGAGCCAGAGGACTCGCCGCGGAACACCGGCTTCGACCTCTTCGATGCCCGTCTCGGGGTCATGGGCGGCTTCGGCTCCATTCTCGAGTACATCGTCCACGCGGGCCTCGAACCGCGAGCCATCGACAAGGAGATCGAGTTTCTGGACGTCGCGCTAGCCGTGACGTTCATGCCCGAACTGCACTTCGACGTCGGCCTCTACAAGGCGCCCTTCAGCCTGGAGGAGCTCATCTGGAGGCCCGACATCAAGTTCGAGAGCCGGGCCCAGGCCGTCACCGCGATCGCGCCGGGGCGGCAGGTCGGAGCTGGCCTTTCGGGAACCTTCCTCGAGGAGCGGCTCGAGTACGGGGTGGGTCTGTTCAACGGAAACGGGAAGTCGCTCGAGAACGACAACAACTCGTTCCTCTACTCGGGCCGTCTGCAGTTCAACAACGTGGGCCCCGTCGAGTTCAGAGACGAGTTCGTGATTCAGGTCGGGGGCAACGCGGCCTTCTCCCGGGACAGCGCCGCCGATCTGTCGCGGCTGGGCGGGTCGCCCGCTGCCGCCGAAGAGCTCTCGGAGTTCCGGGGCGACAGATTCCTCTGGGGGCTCGATCTCTCTTCCAGCTATCGGGGCTTCTTCGTCGACGCCGAGTTTCTACGGGCCGAGCTCGATCCCCTTCAGCTCGGCGACGCCGAGAAGCTCGTGGCCCAGGGCGGGTACGTGCAGGGCGGATACCGGTTTCTGAGCGGCTTTCTGGAGGGGCTGGTGCGTTACGACACATTCGACCCGATCGAGGGCGAGGACCGCGACTATCTGTTGATCGGAGCCAACCTCTACTACCTGTACCACTTCCGGTTCGAGATGCAGTATGCGATAGGCCTCCACGACTCGCCGCCCACCCCCGAAGTCTCCGACGGCCAGTTCATCTTCTTCGTGCAGCTGAGGCTATAGGGTCCCGCCAGGCGGGTTCCTCCCGGGCCGCGTTCTGCTTTGCCCCCGTCCGGTCGGATCGCTCGTTTCGTTCAGGGTTGGATCAGAAGTAGCCTTGCAGCATCAGCTTGAAGGAGCTGGCCGACGAGGTGTCGTCCGAGAACAGGGCCAGGTCCCAGTTCAGGGCGAGCTTGTTCCGTCCGTAGAAGAAGATCTGTACGCCGGGCGTGAGTCCCCAATTGTCGTCCCCGGCGATGTCCGTGTTCGGGTCGGCCCAGGTGACCCGGAAGACAGGCTGGATGGCTTCGATCGGACGCTTGGCGATCGGTCCCTGGTAGTCCCTCGGCCGCGTGATGAATCGGTAACCGGTATTCACCTGCCACGTCTGGGCTCGGGCGAACTCGTCCGTGGGCAGGAAGTCGAGGATGTCGCCCTGGCGGTTCTCGAACGGGTTCTGCCCGTAGATGTACCCGCCCTGGAGGAGAAGCCCCTCGTTGAAGCCGCCCAGCTGGACCCAGGCTTCGAGATTCGTGAAGTACTTTCCAGTGAACGTGATCCCGTCGTCGCTGACGAACGGGCGGTCGGTCACGGCGCCGGCGACCGCGACATCCAGCGGCATGTTTCCGACCTGGAGATTGGCCTGTGCGCGGGCCATCCACTGCCCCCGGCTGTCGGCGTTGGGCAGCGTGTCCAGTGACTCCTGCACCTGTTGACCGGCGAAGTAGCCGGCCCAGTAGGAGACCCGGCCGCCGGCGACGTCTCCGCTGAGCTCGATTCCGACGTCGCGGTCCGAGAGCCGAAATCGCGTCGTCAGCTCGTCCAGGGAGAGCGCGCGGAGCGAGGGGACGCCCGGGATATCCAGATCCCGCTCGACGACGATCATCTCCGTATCGCTCGTAAGCTGAAAGCCGTCGAACGGTCGCTTCATGTTGCCGAAGCGCACCCTCAAGGCCGGGAAGAAGTTGAGCCGGGCGAACCCGTCTTTGATCGCGACGTCCTCGAAGCCCGAGAAGTCCAGCTGAAGCTTGACGTCGAGGAAGTCTACGATCTCCGCCTCGACGGTCATGTAGGCCCGGCGAATAAACAGGTCGAACGGCGGCGCTCCGTCCCGGCAGGCCGTATCGGGGTCGTTCCCCGGAAGGCCCGGCACGAAGCCGGAGCAACTGCTCGACCACCCCTGAAGTTGAAGGCGACCGTGGAAGGTGAGGTCCACGTCCCTTGTCTCGATCTTGACCTTCGGCTGATCCTGTCCGGATGCCGCGCCGGGGTCGAGCACGGACAGGCAGACCGCACTCAGGACGAGCGTTCGTCGCATGCACGACCTCCACACAGCACGGTGAGTCGACCCGGGAGCCGGCCTCGGGTTCGCGAGCTTACAAGAATGCTCCATATGTTGGCCGCCATGCAGATGCGCAAGTCATGATGCAGGAAGCGCTGAGCCACGCGGGAGACGCCGGCGGGATCGTCGCGCTCGCCGCCTCGCTCGCGTACGCGCTGGTTTTGCTTCTTCTCCTCCCCTTCGGGGCACACCGGCTAACGGTTCTCTGGCGCCGACTGCGGAAGCCGCCGTTGGCCGTGGCGGAGCGCTGGATCGGCGAGCTGCCCCGCGTCACCGTCCAGCTGCCCGTCTACAACGAGGCGAACGTCGTCGGGCGCCTGATCGACGCGGCGGGCTCCCTCGACTATCCGAACGATCGGCTCGAGATCCAGCTGCTCGACGATTCGACGGATGAAACGACGGCCATCGCCACGGCTCGAGTGGCCACCTGGCGTCGCCGGGGACGACGCATCGAGCACCTCCGCCGCGGGTCACGGTGTGGCTACAAGGCGGGGGCCCTGGCCCACGGGCTCAGGCGGGCCCGGGGAGACCTGCTTCTCGTTCTGGACGCGGACTTCGTCCCGCAGCCCGATCTTCTGCGACGCCTTCTTCCGCCGTTCTCCGATTCGGACGTCGGCATGGTGCAGGCGGCATGGGACTACCTAAACGAGAGTGACAGCTGGCTCACGCGTGCGCAGGCGCTCATGCTGGATGCTCACTTCCGGATCGAGAGCGAGGCCCGATTCCGCAGCGGGCTCTTCTTCAACTTCAACGGCACGGCCGGGATGTGGCGGCGCGCATGTGTGGAGGATTCGGGGGGCTGGCGGGCGACGACGCTGACCGAAGACCTCGACCTGAGCTACAGGGCGCAGCTGGCCGGGTGGCGCTTCGTCTTTCTGGGTGACGTGCAGGTTCCGAGCGAGGTTCCGGCCGATATGCGCGCCGTCGAGATCCAGCAGGAACGGTGGGCCCAAGGCGGCGTCCAAACCGCGCGTCTGGTTCTGCCGAGCATATGGCGAAGCTCGCACCGCTTGGCGATCAAGGCGGAGGCTACCGCTCACCTGCTCGGCCACATCGTCCACCCGGTGACGCTTCTCCTCGGTGCCGCACTGAGCCTCCTCGCTTTCTCCGGAGCAGGGCGGGATTGGCTTCCTGCCTGGCTTCACCTGCTGGGGGTGTCCGCGGCCACGGTGCCGTTCGTGGCGTTCGCGGCGCTAGCGGGCCTCCAGAGTGGCCTACGGCTACGTGAGCTGCCGCGAAGGATCGTCGAGGCTCTCGCTCTCGGCGTTGGCCTGGGCGTGCCGCTCACCTGGGCGGTGGCACGCGGAGCTAGGGGTGGCGACACACCGTTCATGCGGACGCCGAAAAAGGGCGAGCGCACGGTGCGGCGCTACCGGGCAACCCTTCACGTTGCGCCGGCGGCCTGGCGCGCCGTGGCCGGTCTATCTCTCGGAGTCGCGGCGGTACTCCTTATCGGCAGCGGCGCCGCCGCGCCGGCCCTCCTCACCGGTCTCTTCGCGGCCGGCTACATCGCCACGACCTGGGCGGCGCTTCGCGGAGATCGCATCGATGCCCAGGAGGGCCAGGAAAGGACCATGGATCGCCAGGCGGACGAAGAGCGGTTCGGGCCAGCTTCCCGTCGCCTGGTAGGCGTCCAGCCCCCAGTACGCCATGAAGACAGTGCCGCTGAGCAGCAGCCAGGCACGGCCGCCGCGTAGCGCCGCGAGCGGTAGGATCCAGAGCACGTACCACGGGTGGATTGTCGGGGAGAGGATGAGCGCGATCCCGATCGTCCAGTACAGGGCCCGCTCGACGCTCCATCGACGTTGCGCTGAGAAGAGAGCGCAGCCGACGAGACCGGCGGCGCCGAGTGCTTTGACGGCGTCCGCCCCGAGAACGGCCGCGAGCCCACGGAAGACACCGGCGTTGGCCTCCCAGTGCTCCGCGTACGTGGCCAGGCCCCGGAAGAGCGACGTTCCGGCGTCCACGTAGGGGAGGGAGAGCAGGATGAGAGTCCCGAACCCCGCGGCCGCCGCGACGGCTCGTCTCCGTGCCGCGGCGGGGAACGCGGCGACAGGAACGAGCTTGATGGCGGCTCCGAGCCCGAGTAGGGCGCCGCCCAACGTCGCCGACCGCAGCGATGGGATCCCCGGGCCTTCTCCCGGGTCGCTGCGACGCTCGAGGAAGAGCAGCGCGGCCATCGTCGGGAGGACTCCGAGCGGCTCCAGGTGGCCGCTCCACGCGACCTCCACCAGGACGAGCGGCGACCAGAGATACAGCAACGGAGCGAGCCCAAGCGGTTCGCCTCGCCGTGAGGCCAGTCGGTCGAGAACCCAGCCGACGCCGAGGTCCGCGGCGACCCAGGCGGCCTTGAAGAGAATCACCGACGGGCCCAGCAGCGCCAGTGCCCAGAACACGAGCTCCGCGCCCGGGGGATAGATCGTCGATACGGACGGATGGTTGATGAGTGCGTGCCAGCCCGTGCGCAGCGGTTCGAGGGCGTCAGCCTCCGGCGCGTACAGATAGGGATTCACGCCATGGGCCTGTACCCACCCGTCCCACAGGTACCGGAAGATGTCGTCGGAGAAGTGCGGCTCCCGCGGCAGGAGCGCGAGCCGGCCGACGATCGCCAGCGTCCACACGCCGCGGCGCCCCAGCGGACGGCGCCCGTGGGCCAGGGCCGCGCCGATGTAGGCCCCGAAGGCGGCCGCCCACAGGCCCATGGAGGGCCACGGCGTCCCGCTCGCCCCGGGAAGCCAGGCGATCGCGAGCACGAAGGCGAGGCTCAGAGCGCCCGGGAGCAGCGGCGACACGCTCGGCACCCGACCGTCGGACTCGGCAGCGGGACGGATCTCGCTCACACCGGCCTTCCCTGCGAGCGCTGGCCGTGAAGGGCGTTTCGGTCCTCGTTCCGGCCCGTAACGAGGCCGACTGTCTTCCCGATCTCCTCGACCGGCTCTCCGCCGCCGGTATCGATCTCGTGATCGTCGTCGACAACGGCTCCACGGACGACACGGCACGGATCGCGGCCGAGCGCGGCGCCGCCGTGACGCGCGAGCCGGCTCCTGGCTACGGCCGGGCCTGTCTGGCCGGCATCCGCGAGCTCGCCGCTGTGGGGGAGCCGCCCGAGGTTCTCGTGTTCATGGATGCCGACGACTTCCTCGCGCCTTCCCAGATCGGGAGCCTCGTTGCCCCGATCACCAGGGATGAGGCCGATCTCGTCGTCGGCGAACGACGGTCGAGTCCCGGGCGTCCGGGCGTCCGTCCGCACGCGCGAATGGGAAACGCCCTCGTCACGAGCGTGCTGCGCCGGGTCTACGGAAGCGGTGTGCGCGATCTGGGCCCGTTCCGCGCGATCCGGTTCTCCTGTCTTCGCCGCCTCGAGCTCGATGATCCCGATTACGGTTGGTACGTCCAGATGCAGGTGAGGGCCCTCAGGAGCGGATGCCGGGTGGTCGGCGTGCCGGTGGACTTCCACGCCCGCACGGCCGGGACCTCGAAGGTCTCCGGATCCGTTCGGGGTTCGGTTCGCGCCGGGATCAAGATACTGTGGACGCTTGCCGGCGAGATCGTCGGTGGCCCCGGGCGACGCCACCACTCGGATTGAGGCTCAGTCCTTCGAGGAGTCTTCTTCCGCGTCTCGCGCGGCCGATCCGCCGACGAGATCCTTCCAGAGACCCATGAGGTGCTCATCGAAGCGGTCCGGGTCGGCGGAGTATTCCAGAGCCCACGTCTGCAGATCCGGTAGCGGGACGCTCTGTTCCAGCTTCTTCGTGACCAGCCTGACCATCGTCTGGAAGTTCAGAGTGCCGACCTGGAGGTTGGCTTCGCGAGCCGCCTCTTCGACGAGTCGGTAGATCCTCTCTTCGGAGAGCGAAAGAAACACCTCGGTGAGGCGGGCGGAGCAGAAGTCGAGGTACTTCGCCCGAAGCACTTCGTCGATTCCGTTGCCGGAATTCAGGCCCGCGGCTCGTTCAGCGCCACCGACCGGATCGTGGCTCAAGAGGACGGGTCCTCCCGGAGTTCGCGGGTTCAGGGGGCTGCGCCCATTGCTAAGAATAGGGGCACAAGCCCCGGAAGTGTCAAGCTGGCGTCTCCGTGGACTCCCTGTTGGCTTGACCCGGACCGGCGGAGCCGGTCCGTCCGGGTGGGACTATGAGACCTCGGCTACGTGAGCAGCGGCGACTGCTTACCGGCTGCCGGCGAAGCCGACGTCGCCACGGCGGGTTCGCTGAAGCTCCTCGAAGATCGTACGGCGACAGAGTCCGTACACGATGACGTCACTCAAGAATTCCGGGTCCGTTTGGCGCACCTCCTCCACCTCGTCCACCAGCCCCTCCGGCAAATTCACCACGAGTTCAACGGGTCGAGTATCCCTCATTCGGCGCAGCATCTCCATCGGCAAAAAGTGCAGAATTACAAGTATGTCGCTTTTTTTGACCCGCCCGGCCTGACCGGCGGTGGCGGTGGTTCCTGAAGGCGATCAACTATACCACCGTCCGTTTTCCCAAAGCAACCCACACTCTCCGGTGATTGAACCGGACTTGATCGGGTAAGTGTCGCACGGTCAACGATTTGATAAAATGTCGAAAACTCGGTTCTCGTCGTGGATTACTCAGTGCGCGATCCTGCGCCGAGGGGCGCGATGGCCTTAAAAGGAAGAGATGACGCCGCATTTGACGAGGTTCAATACGGCACCGAATCCACGTGGTCTCAACGACTTTTTTGAAAATCCGAAGGCGGCTGCGAGGGCCTTGGCCGCGTCTCTGTCCCCCGCTCGCGAAGAGCGCCTTGCCGCTGCCGGGCGCCATCCCGCAAGCTTGCGCGGACGGGTGGCCGTTGGGTTCTTGAAGCGCGGTGAGCATGGACGATTCGACAGGCAGCGGAGCGGGACGAGATCTGGAAGGCCCGGGGCCTCCGGCGCCCGACACCTCGGCGTCGAGGGCACGTTGGCTCGGCGTGGCCGTCGGCGCGGCCGTTCTACTCGCCGGCGTCTGGTTGGCGGGCCGCTTCCCGTATTCGGGCGAGCACTACGGGATCTGGTCCCTGGCGCCACCGATCGTGGCGGTCGTGCTCGCGTTCGCTCTCCGGGATGTCGTGGCCGCGCTCTTCGTCGGCATCGCATTGGGCGGGGTGATCAGCGGACGCCTCAACATCGTCCAGGAGTTCCTCATCCCATCGGTCGGGTCGCCGGAATTTGGCCTCATCCTGGTCGTCTACCTGTGGTGTCTCGGCGGGCTCATCGGACTCTGGACGCGAACCGGCGGCGCGCTCCGCTTCGCGGAGTGGGCTGGTGGGAAGATCGTCACCGGACCGAGGTCCGCGATGGTCTTCGCCTGGCTGATGGGTCTGGTCTTCCACCAGGGAGGCACCATCAGCACGGTGCTCACCGGCACGACCGTTCGGCCGATAGCGGACCGAAACCGGATTGCCCACGAGGAGTTCTCCTTCATCGTGGATACGACGGGGTCGCCCGTGGCCACCCTGATCCCCTTCAACGTCTGGCCGATCTACGTCGCTGGTTTGGTGGCGGGAACGGTGCCGGTGCTCGCCACGCAGGAGCTTGCGATCGCCTTCTTCTTCCGCGCTCTCCCGTTCAACTTCTTTGCGATCCTGGTGATCCTCTTCACCCTGCTCTTCAGCCTCGAGCGACTTCCCTTCCTGCCCGGGCGGCGAATGATGGAAGCGCGCCGGCGAGCTCGCGAGACCGGTCGGCTGGACGACGAGCGCGCCGAGCCTCTCTCCTCGGCGGAATTGACCGTCGTGAGGCCCCCGGCCGGCTACTCGCCCGGACTGGTCGACTTCTTCGCACCGATCGGGACCCTGCTCGGCGTGGCTATCGGTCCGTATCTGTGGACGTTCTTCGTACTCGGGAGGCGTGGGGACCCGTCGCTGCCGATCGCCGAGGCGTTCGTCCTTTCGGTGCTCGTGGCGATGGGGGTGGCGCTGGCCAAGGGGATGCGGCTTCGAGATGTGATGGACGGCTTCGTCTCGGGATGCAAGGGCGTGACGATCGGCGCCATCGTGCTCGCACTCGCCGTCACGCTGAAGTCCGTGGCCGATGCCGTCGGCACGGCGTCCTACGTGGTGGCGGAACTGGGAGAGGTCGTCTCGCCGGTCGCGCTGCCTGCGCTGCTCCTCCTCGTCGCGATGTTCATAGCGTTCTCGACCGGAACGTCGTGGGGCACGTACGCCGTGCTCTTCCCCGTCGCGATGCCGCTCGCCTGGAGCATCTCTCCGGACCCCGGCTATCTGGCGCTGAGCTTCGCCGCCGTGACCGGCGGTGGCGCGTTCGGCGACCAGTGCTCCCCGATCTCTGACACGACCATTCTCTCCTCGCTGGCGACGGGTTGCGATCTAATGGACCACGTGACCACGCAGCTGCCGATTGCGATCTGGGCGGCCGTGCTCGGCGCCGTGCTCTACACCGTGATCACGGCCCTGCTGTTGTAGGAAGACGGGCGGAGGTGCGCCGATCGCTGGAACCCGACACATTGATCCACGCGGCCGGTCGGAAGACACGACTCACACGGAGGAGAACGTGGCCGAGGGAAACAAGTCGGCGCTTATCCTGGGAGCCTCGAGCGGTTTCGGCGAGGCGTCAGCTCGCGCCCTGGCCGAGGCGGGCTTCGACATCTACGGGGTCCATCTGGACCGTCGCGCGGGGCTCGAGCGCGTGAAGGAGGTCGTTGCCGAGATTGAAGCCGTCGGGCGTCGCGCTCTCTTCTTCAACGTGAACGCCGCGGACGCCGAGAAGCGGGCCGACGTGCTGGACCAGATCGCCGAAGAGACGAGACCGGGAGCGGTCCGAGTCCTGTTGCACTCGCTTGCCTTCGGCACTCTGCGACCGCTGGTGGACCGAAATCCCAAGTCCGTCATCACGCCGAAGCAGATGGACATGACCCTCGACGTGATGTCGCACTCGCTGGTGTACTGGACGCAGGGGCTCGTGTCGCGGGGGCTCATGGGCGACGGCGGGCGGATCTATGCGATGACCAGCTCCGGGGGCGATCGGGTCAGTCCCTTCTACGGTCCGGTATCCGCGGCCAAGGCATCGTTGGAGTCGCATTGCCGTCAGCTGGCGTTGGAGCTCGCGCCTCTCGGCATCACGGTCAACGCGATCCGAGCGGGCGTGACGGACACGCCGGCGCTGCGGAAAATCCCGGGACACGACCGGATGATCGAGATCGCCCGTGAGATCAACCCGCACGGAAGGCTGACCACGCCAGCGGACATCGGCCGCTGCCTCGTTGCCCTGTCCCGGCCGGAGACCGCCTGGATGACCGGCAACGTGCTCCGCGTGGACGGCGGCGAGGACGTCGTGGGGGCGGGGCTATCGGGTGGCTCGGATACGGTCGCCGGGGTGTCGGGAGGCGAATCGTGAACCGCGCGGCACGAAGCCTGGGAAGCGCGGTGCTAAAACGCGCGGCGCGTGGCTACGTGCGCCACCGCTGGAGATCCGTGAAGCGCGACGTCGGGCGCCCGTGGCGCGAGGGAGCCGAGGGGACGGCCGCCTCTCTCGGCCGCTGGATCGGCCTTTCCCTCGCGGTAGGGGCGAAGGCCCTCGGCGCCGGCGCCGCGATCTACGTCTTCACGAAGCGCCGATAAGCTCCAGAACCACGTCGATCCGCCGGTTCCGAGCACGCCCGGCGGCGGTGTCGTTGCGTGCGATCGGGCGGCTCTCCCCGTAGCCGACAGCACGAATCCTGTCGGCGCTGATCGCCATGTTCGCGAGGACGTACTCCCTGACGGCTATCGCACGCCGTGCGCTCAAAGCCTGGTTGAACTCGTCGTTGCCCTGCGAATCCGTGTGCCCCTCGACCGTGATGCGTGCTCCGGAGAACGCGCGGATCGCCTGCTGGACCTTCGTGAGGAGGGAGTAGTCCTCCGGCCGGATCTTGTGGGAGCCGGAGTCGAAAGTGAGTCCGAGAAGCCGGATCGTCACTTGCTCCACCCCAAGGATGATCTCCGCTTCTTCGTCGTCGAAGAGGGCCTGCACCTCCCGTAGGGTCTGCTCCCGCCGCTCACGCTCTCTCAGTTCGGCCGAGACCGTGGCCTCCCGCTCGCCGAGGTGCGCCAGCTCGAGGTCCAGCGAGTCCGACGAGGCCTGAAGGCGCCGTATCTCCTCCTCACGATCCGCGAGGCTTGTCTCGAGGTGCCTGCGGTCTTCCAGCAGGCTGAGGATCGACGCCACGACATCGGCCGCCACCGGGCCGCTTCCCCGCGCGAAGCCGGCCTGCAGACCGAGCGCCTCGGCGATCCCGATCAGCTCGGCCTCGTGGCGGCGCACGACGGTCTCCGTAGTCACCTCGCGCCTTCTGACACTGTCCGAGAGCACGGCGACCCAGGTCGAATGGACGTATCCGTCAGCAGCCCGTGTGGCTAGCCCCCGCGCCTCCGAGGGCTGGCCCGGATCCACGCCGAGCGAGGCATCGGCGCGCCCGAGCAGCGTGTCGGCCCCGGCCAGGGTCCGCGGGGCGCGCTCGTCGGCCCGGGCGGCCAGCGCCCCCTCGCGGAGGCGTCGAGCCTCACCGAGCACGCTGTTCCGGACCGCCTGGAGCTCGGCCTCGCCGTAGAGAGACTCCGCCTCAGAGGCACGGCTGCGCGCGTCGTTTTGATTACCGTCCTCGACCTTCCGGCCCGCGTCCTGGGCCTTCTTCTCGGCGGCCCCCCACCGCTCCGCCGCGAAATCGGGCGCGTTGGCCGCCAGCGCCCGGTCCCGAGCGGCGAGCGCTCCCCGCATCATCACTTCACCGATCTCTCGCAGCTCCTCAGCGCGGTCCAACGCCTGATTGGACTCGAGCAGCTTCTTCCGGATCTCTTCGATGCGGCCGCCCCGCCGCTGATCCTGCTGTGCCCGAGCCAGCTGCTCCGCCGCTCGCCCGAAGTTCCGGGGGGAGATGAGGTTCAGATGCTGCGCGCGAGCCTCGGCGTAGCGGGCTGCCGTCGCCTCTAGCTGGCTCTCCAGCGTCTGGGCACCGGCAGTCACGGGGCCGGCCAGCAGCAGGAGGCAGCCGATCAGCATGGACGATCGCTCGATGTTCCGGCTCGCGCCCGGCCCCGGCTCGGATCTCATTTGCGGCGCCCTCCCGCGGGCGAGACGTCGATCGACAGGGCGATGACGAGCAACACGATCTGAAGGACGCCCCACTCGCCGCCGTTCCAATTCTGCACGGCCGTATACCAGAGGAAGGAGGTCGGGAGAAAGACGAAGCCCAGGACCGGCCACAGCGCGGTGTCGAACAGACCGTTGAACCAGTTCGTGAACAGCCAGAGGAGAACGATCATCAACCGCGGCGCTATCAGCGTCGCGAGGGCGAAGAGACATGGCATGGAAGCTATCCCGGAGAAGTCTCGACCTGGACTACGACCTATGCACTCAAGTTATGGTGGGTGGAGCCGGATAGGACAGTTCGGCGACCGGACCCGGGCGACACGACCCACGTGAACGAGTGGGACGGCGTGCCGTCCGGGTGCGAACCGAGGGGTGTATCAGCCCATCACGACCGCGGCCGCGAGCGTGTCGATAAGCTCCCGCAACGTGGTTTCGCCCCGGTCGCGCGCGTACCAACGCCGCGAGTCGGCGTAGATCTCCTTCGCCGGCCGCTCGCCCTTCGCCTTCTCGCCGATCACGAACTCCTGGAGCTCCGCGGGTCTGGGACCCCACGCTCCCGCGGGCTCGAAAGCCTCGTCCAGGATTATGGCCATCGGGATCGAGCGTGTCCCGTTCGTCAGGAAGCGTTCCATCACCTCGAGGCTCTCATCGCGCTTGATGATCCTGAGCTCGAAGTTGGGAAGATCCTCGGCGAACCGGGCCAGCACCGGGACCGTGTTCGAGGCGTCTCCGCACCAGTCCTCCGCGAGCACCAGCAGCTTCCAGTGGCCGCCGCCGCCCGCGGAGCGGCGTGCGACCCACTCCGGAGTCCGGGCCCGCTGATAGATCCCCTCCCAGAGCGAGAGGTTCTTCTCGACCTCTTCCGAGACGAAGCGATCGAAGGTCAATCCTCGCTCCCAGTGCTCGCGGTAATCGATGCCGTCTGTCATCTTCTATCCACCCTGCGTAGGGTACCGGTGATCCGCTCCAGGTCGGGTTCGAGCCGCTCGCGGATCATGCCGCTTTGCCAGCTGACGGGAACGACGTGCCGTCCCCTCAGAAAGAACAATCCTGGGTTCCCGAGACGAGCCAAGCAGGACATAACACTTTGCAGTATAGCAAATTACACGCCAGGAGACGAGAATGACGATAGCGGCCGACGCGAAACCTCCCGTGCCCGAGAACGAGCCGATTCTTGGCTACGCGCCCGGATCGCCGGAGCGCGACGAGCTCAAGGCGAGGCTCGCCACCATGGCGGCCGAGGAGATCGAGATACCGCTGATCATCGGCGGCCAGGAAGTGAGGACCGGCGACACGGTCGAGGCCGTCATGCCCCACGACCACAAGCATGTGCTCGCCACCTGGCACCGAGCAGGCGCCCGGGAGGCCGAGATGGCGATCCAGGCGGCGGGCGAGGCCTGGCGCGACTGGTCCAGCTGGAGCTTCGAGGATCGGGCCGCGGTCTTCTTGCGAGCCGCGGACCTCCTCGCCGGACCGCGGAGGCAGACGCTGAACGCGGCAACGATGTTGGGTCAGAGCAAGACGGCCCATCAGGCGGAGATCGACAGCGCCTGCGAGCTGATCGACTTCTGGCGCTTCAACGTGCAGTTTGCGCGGCGGATCTACGAGGAGCAGCCGAACTCGGCCCCCGGTATGTGGAACCAGCTGGACTACCGTCCTCTCGAGGGCTTCGTATTCGCGATCACGCCCTTCAACTTCACGTCGATCGCCGGCAATCTGCCCACCGCGCCGGCGATCATGGGCGGCGTCTCGCTCTGGAAGCCCGCCTCATCGGCCGTATACAGCGCCTACTACATCCTTCAGATCCTGATGGAGGCCGGCCTCCCGCCGGGCGTCGTGAACCTCCTGCCCGGACGCTCCGGCGAGTTCAGCGACACGCTCCTCTCGAGCCCGGAATTCGCCGGCATTCACTTCACCGGGTCGACGGGCGTCTTCCAGCATCTGTGGAGGCAGGCGAGCTCCAATCTCGAGTCGTACCGCTCCTACCCGCGGATCGTGGGAGAGACGGGCGGAAAGGACTTCATCGTCGCCCACGCGAGTGCCGACGCGGAGGCTCTCGCCGTGGCGATGGTACGAGGAGGGTTCGAGTACCAGGGGCAGAAGTGCAGCGCGGCGTCGCGGATCTACGTGCCCGACACTCTGTGGCCGGAGGTGCGGACGCGCGTTCTCGACATGTTGGGCGACATCGGGGTCGGTGATCCGTCCGACTTTCGGAACTTCATGGGAGCCGTGATCGACCGGGCTGCCTTCGCGGACATCACCTCGTACATCGATCACGCCGCTGCCTCCGACGACATGGAGATCTTGGCGGGTGGCGAGTATTCGAACGAGGTCGGTTACTTCATCCAGCCGACCCTGGTGCTCAGCCCCGATCCGGCGGGCCGGCTCATGTGCGAGGAGATCTTCGGTCCCGTGGTGACGGTGCACGTCTACCCCGCCCAGGAGTGGTCCGAGACGCTGGAGCTGGTCGACGGCACATCCCCCTATGCGCTCACGGGTGCCGTCTTCGCGACCGACCGCGCGGCGGTACAGGAGGCACTGAGCGCCCTTCGCCATGCGGCCGGCAACTTCTACGTGAACGACAAGCCGACGGGTGCGGTGGTGGGCCAGCAGCCGTTCGGCGGCGGCCGGGCGAGCGGGACAAACGACAAGGCCGGGTCCTGGCTCAACCTGATCCGATGGGTGTCTCCACGAACCATCAAGGAGACGTTCGTCCCGGCGACGGACTACCGCTACCCGTTCTTGGACGCGAAATAAGGTTTCGGGCCCGCCGTAACGGCTTCCGGCCGGCTTTGAGGGCCGAGGCCTCTGCGGTAGATTGGCGCTCCCCACGGGAGACCGACGGACGACGCACGAGAAGGAGATCGGGATGGCCAGGTTCACCGACGACGAGCTGATGCGAAAGGTGCAGGAGGGCTTCATCGTCGAATCCGAATCCGACATGACCGAGACGTACAAGAAGGCGCTGATCACCCAGCTGACGGTACAGGGTGACACGGAGCTCATGAGCGCCCCCGCGTACTACATGGCCACGAAGGACGCGCCCTCGACCAACACGATGGTCTCGGCCACGGCGATCATCCAGGATGAGCTGGGCCATGCGAACATCGCCTACAGGCTCCTCGAGGATCTCGGGGTGGACCGGGATGAGCTGCTGTACGAGCGGCCGCCGGAGAAGTTCAAGAACCCGTACGGTTTCGACCAGCCGCTGGTGAACTGGGCGGAGCTCGTGACGGCCAACGGC
>JBDHFW010000003.1:0-37079 GCA_039590175.1 Gemmatimonadota bacterium
ATTCTACCTCGCGCTCGAGCACCACGGCCTGCCGAAGGATGCCCGACGGTGCTCGGCTTGGTTGGCTTTCATCCGGGAGGTCGAACTTCCCTGGGTGCCCACGAACGGTCCGCGATACGCTCGGCCTCCCGACCGCATCGTGCACGATGTGCTCACGTGCATCCGCCACGACACGACCCTGGATGAGGCGGGCGATCGCCTCCTGCCGAACGGCGAATGGTACCTGAAGTCGGCCGCGCAGATGGCGCTCCGCTGGTGTGCCGAGCAGACCGGGGCGCTCCGACCGGGGCACCCGTCGCCGGCCCCCTGCGGGTGCGTCGGCTGCGAGGGGGTGCGGCGGACGGTCGAAATTGCCGCGCGCTGCACCTTCCGGATTGAAGGGCTGAAACCGTCCCTCCCCACTTTTCAGGGCTTCGGCGAGGTTCCGAAAAACAAGTCGGGAGACGAGCCGGAAGGTGATGTGACGCTTGCTGCGGGCACGCACGTTCGCGATTCTCACGCTCTCCTGCGCGAGCTCGTGAAAGAAGGGGCCCGGGGCCGGTACGGCGATCGCTTCGGTTCGGAGCACCGGCGACAGCTCGACCACGAGCTGGAGATCATCGGCCGCCTCGGTCTCAGCGACTACTTCCTGATCATCCACGATATCGTCCGCTTCGCGGGCGAACGGGACATCCTCGTCCAGGGACGCGGCTCGGCCGCCAACTCCGCGGTCTGCTACTGCCTGGGTATCACGGCGGTAGATCCGGTGGGGCTGGACCTCCTCTTCGAGCGCTTTCTCTCGGAGGAGCGCGACGAGGCTCCGGATATCGACCTCGACATCGCGCACAACGACCGAGAAGAAGTCCTTCAGTACGTCTACCGGAAGTACGGCCGCGACCACTCGGCGATGGTATGCGAGGCGATCACCTACCGAGGGCGAATGGCCGTTCGGGACGCGGCCCGGGTTCTGAGCTTCTCGGTCTGCGAGGCGGATCGCCTGGCGGCGGAGGCCGACCGGAGCGAGGCGGCGGCAGCGGCCGATCGACTGGCCGAGGGCGGCGCGGTCAGGGCCGGTCTCGACCCCCGGCACCCCCGCGTGCCGGCGCTGATCCGGGCGGTGCGCGGCTTGAACGAGCTTCCCCGCCACCGCTCGATCCATGTCGGCGGCTTCGTACTCTCGGCCCGCCCGGTCGGCGAGGTGGTGCCGGTCGAGGCCGCCTCCATGCCCGGGCGCACCGTGATCCAGTGGGACAAGGACGACCTGGACCTGCCCGGCCTCATCAAGGTCGACCTCCTGGGACTCGGCATGCTCACGGTTCTGCAGGCGGCGATCCGACACATCCGGTCGACCCGCGGGAACGAGCTTGACCTCGCGCAGCTGCCGTCCGACGACCCGGCCGTCTACGACATGATCTGCGCGGCGGACACGGTCGGCGTCTTCCAGATCGAGTCCCGCGCCCAGATGAACACGCTGCCCCGCGTCAGGCCGCGCTGCTTCTACGACCTGGTCATCGAGGTCGCGCTCATCCGACCCGGCCCGATCCAGGGCGACATGGTGCACCCGTACCTGCGGCGCCGGAACGGCGAAGAGCCGGTCACATACCTGGATCCGAGGCTCGAGCCGGTGCTCGCACGGACGCTGGGCGTCCCGCTCTTCCAGGAACAGGGGATGAAAGTGGCGGTCGTCCTGGCGGGCTTCACGCCGGCGCAGGCCGACAAGCTCCGTCGGGCCATGGGGTTCAAGCGCTCCCATCAGGCGATGACGGAGGTCGGAGAAGAGCTCGCCGAGGGCTTACGGGCGAACGGGGTATCATCGGACGTCGCCGCCCAGATCTTCAAGCAGCTCACGGCGTTCGCGAACTACGGCTTTCCCGAGAGCCACTCCGCCAGCTTCGCGCTGCTCGTCTATGCTTCCGCCTACCTGAAACGCTACTACGCGCCGGAGTTCTTCGCCGCGATGCTGAACGCGCAACCGATGGGCTTCTACGCACCCGCGACGCTGATCCGAGATGCCCAGCGGCACGGGGTTGAGGTGCTTCCGGTAGATCTGGCCCGCTCCGACTGGGACTGCACCTTGGAGACCCCGCAGGTGCGAAGCACCGAGGAGGCTCCGGAGGGAAAGCCGGCGTCTGACTGCGAAGGACAAGCGCCCGCCCTCCGGTTGGGGCTTCGACTCGTCCGCGGACTGGGAAGTCGGGCGCGCGACCGGCTTCAGCACGCGATCGGGGAGGGGTCGTTCACCTCGGTGGAGGATGTCGTGCGACGGAGCGGCCTGGGTCGGGCGGAGCTACGCGTGCTGGCCGAGGCGGGGGCGTTTCGGAGCCTCTGGCCGGGCCGCCGTGAGGCTCTCTGGGAGCTGCTCCGCCAGTTCCGTGGCGACGCCGGTCCGCTGGCGCCCCGTCGATTCCCCCGCCGCAGAGGTAAGCGGCTTCCGCGCATGAGCCGGTTCGAGCGGGTGCTCGCCGACTACCGCACCCTCGGCCTCTCGGCCGAAGGTCATCCGATGGAGTTCGTGCGGAGGGCGCTGCGGAGCCGGGGGGTGCTGAGCGCCGAAGAGGTGCGGAAGTGCTCCGCCGGCACCGAGGTGGCGGTGGCGGGCCTCGCCATCACCCGGCAGAGGCCGGGCACCGCGAAGGGCATCATGTTCATCACCCTCGAGGACGAAACCGGGCTGGCGAACTTCGTCGTGATGCCGGATGTGCAGGCTCGCTACCGGGAGGCGCTCATGGCCCACGTGCCGATCTTGAGCGGAATCGTGGAGAGCGAGAGCGGCGTTGTGAACGTCCTCGTCAAGAACGCGTCGGTTCTGCAACTGGGCGACCGAACACCGACCATACGAAGCCGCAACTTCCGCTAGGCTAAGAAAGCCTACATGGCTTTCAGAAAAGCCGAGCGGAGTGCCGCGAGTTGCCAAACCGCCGGTAGCGGAATCGCGGACCAGTTCGCCAAACGGGGCTGCCGAAGCTCATACCTCAAGATACTCGTAGCTCTTGATGGGCTCGAATGCTCGGGCACGATCGATATTGCGGGGGTGCTCCAGAATGCTCTCTACGCTCACCTCGGGCAATACATCTTCGCCCTGCCCATTCAACACGTAGATTGTGTTGAAGCCGTAGAGATTAGAGCCGACAAGTCTATACCCTTTACGATATGCCAGCTTGACCATTGCGGGTGGTGAGGCACCATGGTAGTCGGGATGGGCCCCTGGATACACATAATCTTTGTCATACGGAACGACTATATTGCGCAGGCCGAACTCCACATGTGTTTCGATCATAACGACTTTTGGAGTAACACACTCAAGCGCCTCCCATATCCAGTAATCGTTCCCATCGATGTCGATGCTGAGGAAGTCGATGTCGCCCTCCAGCCCGGCCTCAGCGACGACCCTGTTAACGTTCTCTCTTGTCACATGCTCATGGACGAAAGCGGGCGGGTACAGCTTGGTGTCCGGGTGCCCCTGGTAGAATAGCCTGCCGCTGTCTACGGACTTCTCGTCACCATCTACAAATACGCCTCGCCAACCGCAGTTGATGGCAAGATTGGCGCAGTTGCTGTTGATGCCATTGGCAGCGCCAATGTCCAGGAAGACGCCTGGGCCGATCCCCAGAACTGCAAAAATAAACAGTAGTTTCCCGTCTTCTTCGAACTCAGAGAACACTCGGTAACCCGTAGCCGAGAGCGGCGGCAGGGCGCCTCGCACCCGCTGTTCCTCATAAAACCGGCACAGCAATTGTTGAGCGATCTTTACCTGCGGCCCGGACTTTTGGGCTAGCTCAAGCCGGTTTATCAGCATGTCGTGCGCGGGGAGAATGGCGCGCCTTATCCGCCACTGGAACGCTTCCTCAAGCCGTCTCTTCACTCTGCCGATCACGATATTTTCCTCGCGGACGCTTCGAGTGCGTCTTCTGAGGGAGCGAGGCTGCTAATCGAGCTACCCGGAAACACTGATTGTACGTGGCGACCGCTCGACAAGGAAGTTTCGTATCTGACGGACCACAATCGCGAAGTCGTCGGTGGCGGGCCTAGCCATTACCCGGCAGAGGCCGAGCACCGCGAAAGGCATCATGTTCATCACCCTCGAGGACGAAACCGGGCTGGCGAACTTCGTCGTGATGCCGGATGTGCAGGCTCGCTACCGGGAGGCACTGATGGCCCACGTGCCGATTCTGAAGGGGGTCGTGGAGAGCGAAAGCGGGATCGTAAACGTCCTCGTCAAGAACGCGTCGGTTCTGCAACTCGGCGACCGGACGCCGGCCGTACGCAGCCGAAACTTCCGCTGAACTCCGTCCTCATACGCGCCAGATCCGCCAACGAGCGCCTGCTGACATCACGACCAGGGTCCGCCCGCTTCTGGCCCAATGCTAACCTTCTCACGCAGATCTGATTAAGATCCCCCAATGAAAAACACTGTCGGGCAACCCGAGATCGTCGACAAGCCGTGGGGACGGGAGATCTGGTACGCTCACACAGACAGATATGCCGGCAAGGTGCTGGAGGTCGACGAGGGACATGTCCTTTCCCTCCAGAAGCACGAGGTCAAGCACGAGACGCTCTACCTTCAGAGCGGCCGCATGCGGTTCACTCTGGCGGATCAGGTGTTCGTATGGCTCCCGGGTCAATGCGTCGAGATTCCGCCCGATACCATACACCGCATGGAGGCTCTGGAGGACAGCGTCATCCTCGAGACGAGCACTCCCGAGCTCGAGGACGTTGTGCGGCTGGAAGACCGTTACGGTCGTGCCTGACCCTGCATGAGCGGAGTCGTTCTCTCACTTGATTTCGGACATGGGTGACACGTCGCTCCTCGGCGCACGCCGGTATCCCCAGACGTGGTTCCTTCTGGACATCGTAGGTTGGGAGCCCCGGCTCCTCGGCCACGAGGTCGTGGATCTCTCGCCCGGCGCCATCGAATTGCGCTCCCTCTCCCGCATCCTCCGAGAGCAAGCCGAGGGTCGCGAGCGGTGGATTCCGTTCCGGGACGAGAGGACGCTGGGCCGCCTGGCGGTCGACCACCTGAGGCGACTCTCCTTCGGCCCCGAGGTCGGCTACTGCATCGAGCACGATGAATCGCAGGGGATTCACGAGGGGCAGCCGGTGCGCCACCTCGCGGTTCGCTTTCCTTCACGAGTTCTGACGCCGGCAACCGCCGCCGAGATCGGCATCTACTTCTACGGCCACAGGCCCGCCACCTTCGCGTTCACGGCGGCCGACGAGGTGCACGGTTACATCGGCTTGGGGTGGGAGCCCGTCTCGTCGAACGACGTGAAGGTCTTGCTTTCCAGGGAGCTGAAGTGAGGATGGGCGCGGAGCAGTCCGGCACGGATCGATGAGAGAACCCCCTAAGCCACGGGCTGACTGCGGGGATAGGATCCGAAGGTAGGAAACCGTGGCCTTCGGGGGTCGTCTCACCCTCTACAACGCACTCGGGGTCGATCGGGTTTCCGGTCGCGCCGAGGTCACCACAACAGGTATGCTGCCGCTGCCGAGTGAGCTAACCGCGGAAGGAAGGAGAGCTGGCCATTGACCCACGGTAGCCGAGAGGATGAGGGAGACGGTCGGTCCGGCTTACAGCTTAACGCGACGAGTGATCCGCGTACCCTCCTGATGACGATCTACGCCGCGCTCGTGCTGGGCGTCGGAGTACTGGCCGTGGTCTTCTACGTGTTGGGACCGGTAGCTGGAAGCGCGCTCGACCGCTCGCTCTTTCGCTGGATCTGGTTGCCGGCGGCGGTCCTGTGCACGATCGGTGCGGGCATAGTGCGCGGCAGAGCGAGCTCCCTGGCTCCGGATCCTCGTACCGCTCTCCCGGCGGCCCTCGTCGCCTGGTCGCTTGCCGAGGCCCAGGCCCTCCTGGCAGCGGTCGGGTTCTTCCTCACCGGTGACCTCCCGCTTCTCGTGGCGGGTCTCGTGCTTTTCATCTTCCTGATGGCCCGTCACCGCCCCGCCGTCTTTCTCTCCCGTTCCTAGGATGGCACCCACGGACGGCGAGGGAACCGCCTCCGGGCTGATCCGAGCCCTGTCGGTTGCGGCCCGCCGCGATCCGAGCCATCGGTCGGAGATGACCACCCAGTGGATGTGCGGCGAGCAGGTCCGAGAGCTGGAACGACGTGAGGGTTGGGTCCGGGTGGCGGGCGAGGACGATTATGCGGCCTGGGTTCCCGAGGGCGTCGTGATCTGGTCGGAGGAAGCGGGTTCTTGGGCGGCTTCCGCCTGCTCGCTGGGGACGCCGATCCTCGGCGCCAATGGCCGACATGGATACCTGCCCTGGGGCGCACGGGTACGACGAATCGAAGGGACGCGGCTGGAACTTTCCGATGGCACCGTCGTTGAGCCGAGCGATTCGAGCGCGATCGTGGACGCTGGCGAGCTGCCGGTACGATTTCCGCCCGATGCGGCGTGCCTAGTCGACACGGCGGACGGTTGGGAGGGCGTGCCGTACGTCTGGGGCGGCCGAACGAACACGGGCTGCGACTGCTCCGGCTTCGTTCAGGCGATTTTCGCCGTTCATGGGGCCGCGCTGCCCCGAGACAGCGATCAACAGTCGGAGGCCGGGCCGCCCGTTCCCGGCTTTCTGCCCTCAACTCCAGAGCTCGAGCCCGCGGATCTCGTGTTCTTCGCGCCCGAGGGAAGAGGCATCACCCACGTCGCGATCTCGACGGGCGGGACGGGCATCGTGCACTGCTCTGCCACGCGCGGAGCCGTGCAAAGGGACGATCTGGCGGCCGGCGGGAAGCTCGAAACGCTACTTTGCGAGAGCGTCGCGACCGCCACACGTCCGCTGGCAAGCATGGACCGCGGCTGACACCCGTCTAGCTACGTCTCACGCTCGGAGCCCTGCCGCGTCCCCTGGCCGCGCCGACATCCACCCACGCAGCCCGGCTCCGGCCAGAAGTCCCAATACGGAGGAGACGAACGCGATGGCCGGCGTCCCGACCAGCGGCGTGATCGACGGAATCGTCAGCAGGCCGATGGCCGAGATAATGACCGCGACAGCGCCGAGAGCGTCGCGCCGAATCCAGTAGCCGAGTGGGACGTACAGTATCGCGAGCCAAAGAGAATCGAGGAGTGCCGGCAATCGAGATCCAAACCCTGCCGGAGCCAGAAGCTGCCATCCGCTCGCGACGGTATAGCCGACGCCGCACCGCCTTCGTAGCGGCTCCGAGATCCCCGTGACGGCGACCCGGAGGCAGTGGCCGTCGCCGTCGGCCGCCGTGGAGATATCGAGCGAGTCCCCGACTTCGACGCCCGCGAGGGCGCCTCGGAAAGAGAGTGTGGGGACGTTCAGCCTGAACCGCGCCGCACGCGTCCCGATCCTGAACGCGAGCGTCCTCCGCGTGGCGGCGAGCACGAGGATCTCCTGCTGGTACTCGTCGTACATGCTGAAGATGGGAGCGAGCCGGGCGGGCTCGGGGCCGGCGATCGCCTGCACCGCCACGGGCTCGCCCACCGAGAGCAGCTGCCGGACGTCCTCCGATTCGATCAGTCGACCACAGGGGATGGGGAAATCGCCGATCCTCGCCTCGAGGACTCTCCCGCCGTAGACGTCGAAGTGTCCCAGGTCCGGGGTCCACTGACCGTAGTACGTAGTCGCCGGGAGGTCCGTCTGGAAGACAGCGCCGGCCGCGCCGACCACGAGCAGGGGCGCCGCCGTCGCCGCCACGACGAGTCGACGCCGTGTTCGCCGCCGGGGATGCAGCCAGGCTGCCGTGCTGCGGGCCGCAAAGGCACCGATGACGCCGCCCAGCGTGTTGAAAACAAGGTCACCCAGGCTGGCGCCGCGGCCGGGGATTCCGAGTTGGGCGATCTCGGCCAGCAGAGAGATGCCTGAAGCGATGGCGGTCGCGAGAAGGATGCTCCCGGTCGCCACGAGCGCCGTCGCGCCAACTGGCAGGAAGAGAACGACGTTCCGGATCGCATCGGCCGTTCCATGCTCGCCGCACAGCAGGCACCAGCCCCCAGTTACGGGCCCCGAGCCTTGGAGCAGCGTGGCCCCGGCCACCACGAGCACCGCGAGGGCGAGGGCGATTCGGCTGCAACGGCTTCGAAAAGGTATGCGAACCATGAGCCGAGAATACGCGTCCGGACGGCGAGCCGCATTGCACCCGCGCTCGAAGGCGCGATAACGTCAGATCCCGCGCGTGCGATTTCCGAACGCGAGCCATCGAGCATGGAGCAGGCAACCGCCACCCCGGATCGACTGGAGCAGGCCCTCCTGCGATCGGTGCCGGCTCGCCGGGTGGGTCCTCCCCGCTCCGTGACTTCGCGCGCCTTCTGCTGGCGAGAGCCTATGCGGATTTCCTAGAGGACACTCCCCCGAATGAGACCGCCGTGGAGGTGCGGAGACTGTTCGAGCTGATGGAGGCGGCCGGTTCGGACAGCATCTCCGTGCGTGTCCGGCTATTGGACCCGGTGATGGTCGTCCGCCGTGGCGGCGGCGGGAGGGTCGTCGGCGTCAAAGCGCGAGGTGCTCCCGTCCGCCAACTGCGCGTTCGCTGCCCGAGATCCTACCGGCCGAGCAGCTTTCCCACCGCCGAGCACGGCAGTCCCTGCACGAGATGGATGGCCTGTCGGCCGCCCTCGGCGGGCAGCTGGCCACCCTTGAGGGGATGGATGAATTGCTTCCGGTCGCCCGCTTGGTGCGACTCATGGGCATGGAGGCCCGGATCGTGGGAAGGGTCTACATTGGAATCGGCGAAGAGGTGAGCTACCGCTGGCTTCGCGACCGGCTGGCGCGGCTTCCCGGGCGGGATGCGTGGACCCAGCGAGCCGCCAAGACGATGTGCCTCGAGCACGAGCACGCGGTGACCGAGATGGCCGCTGATCTCCTGACCAACCTGAAGCCCGAGACCGCGGCCGCCGAGTCTCCGACCGACTCGGACGTCGATCGAGTGATCGCGCTCTTCCGCGATCGCTCAGCCGCGGAACTCGCCTGGATCAGGCACGTGCCGGATGATGTTCGAGCACTGGAGAAGCCGACCCTGGCGGCGCTGATGGTCGCCGTGCACGCGATTCGAACTAGCCGCCGGGCTCCGGCAGGCTTGTCGCGCTACCCCTCGTGAGAACCTGAGAGGCAAGGTACCGCGCGACGACGACTGCTAGTTCCTTGCTTCCCTCGTCCGTCAGATGAACATGATCCTCGAGCAGTTGCACACGACCGCTAAGTCTTGGGGCTGCATCTATTACGTGCACGTTCCTCGTCTCGCCCACCTCCCTTGTAATACTCCATGCCTCCTCGAACGCCCTGGCGATCGCCGCATGGTTTAACCCCTGCATGCGGTAGCCGATTCTCTCACTCACCTGTGCTTCATTGCCGGGCAATACCAACGTTGCCTGTGTGACCAGTACGGGGGTTGCACCAATGCTTCTGCTGCAGTCGACGAGAAGCTCCAGGTTCAGGCGAAACTGCCGCGGGCCGTACGGGCCGTACTCTGACTTGAGGGAACCCTTCCCTGGATACCCTTCTAAACCGCGCTCGTAGCGCAACTTCAGGTACTGATTCCGCAGTTTGACATATAGCTGCGATGTGGAAAGCAAGCGATCTGAGACTCCCCAATAGCTCGTCCAGGGATCTGCTTGCGGAGAATACGGCCTCATAAATGTGGTCAGCGGAGTCTCCGGGGAAACCGCGGAGTTCGACCAGTACTTGATGTCGTTCCAGGTTTGATATACAACGATGACATCGGGCTCGTATAACCAGAGCTGGGAGTACAGACGGCCAAATGAGTCGACCGTTGAGTGTCCCGGGATGCCGGCGTTGACGACTTCGACGCCGTCGAATCCCATTGACTTGAGAAGCCTTTCCACTCTGTGTGGCCAGTCGTTCGTGTCAATGCTGTCCGCGTCGAACACATTCGGGTCGAACACCGCCGAGCCGCCGAGGATCAAGACTCGCGTCGTTCCCGAAGGCTTGCGCCTAGAGAAACCTCTGCCACGGGTCCCATTGCGGTTGATGAAATACGTTCGTTCCGCCGGCTCATGACGGCCCTTAATGCCCATCGCCTTCGCTGGATCAACCTCTACCAGTCTGTCAACAGGCTTCAGTAAGGAAGCCGAGAAGAGAGATGGCTCGGATTGAAGGGAGTACTCAAGATGTGTATCGGGACTATTGTAGGGACGGGTGAGACGAACAAGTATTTCACCCAACAGCAGCGCTAACGACAAGGAGCCCAGTAGCAGCGCTATCTTCACCTTCAATCCGCTCATCGTCGGTTCATCATTGTCGTGAGTCAAGTGAGCATCTCCGCGCGAGTCAACCCGGTCGGCCGGACTGGCGGTAGAACGATCACAGACACACGCAGCAAGCTGATAGAACCGCCTCAGAAGATCGTGTAGATGAACGGAGCCAGAGCTGAAGTCTGAGCGAAAACCAGCAAGGTCCCGACAAGAAACAGCACGACGAGCACCGGAAGCAGCCACCATTTCTTCCGAACGCGAAGGAAATCCCAGAGTTCCCTGAGGATGCTGGTGTTGCTCATCTAGCCTCCTGCAACCGTGCTCTCTTGTCCCTCGGCGACCACGCTGAGCCTAGAACTGTCTCCGCAGGCTGCCGTGCTCGCTGGGCTCGTGTTCGACCCAATTGCTGTCTTCCGAGCGATTCCGCCGCAACGGGTTGCCGCCAAACGCTCGACGGGCGAGTCCGACCGGCGCGATCACAAGAAAGTACACGACGCTCATGAATATCGGCGTCGTCACCTTGGAGATGGCAAGTGCCATGCCCATCCACGCCCGTTCGACGGGTCCGAGTCGCGTAGGCACGGCGATCCCGGCCGATATGAGAAGTCCCGCCGCCAGGAGCAGGACATAGGCGACCTGATCGTGGCTGCGCCAAAGCAGCAGGCCCCCCAGGGCCGCGAGCGCCGCACCTACCGTGAGCCCGAACTTGCGGCCCTCCGAGGGAGTCAGTCTAGCTCGATCTCTTCGCGCCAATCCGTCTCTTCCTTCCACTCGGGCTGTTCGACCTTGTCCAGTATAAACGGCCACATGACCAGGAAGTCCATATTCGTGCGCATGAAACACGTGTAGGCGTCCTCGGGGCTACACACGATGGGTTCGCCTCGGACGTTGAACGACGTGTTTACGATGACGCCGCAACCGGTGCGACGGTCGAACTCCCTGATCAGGTCGTAATAGTTGGGATTGTCCTCCCTGCTCACCGTCTGTACCCGAGCAGAGTAATTCACGTGGGTCACCGCGGGAATGTCGGATCGAGGGATGTTCAGCCTCTCGATGCCGAAGAGCTTCTCCTCCTCGGAGCTGAGGGGAATGCGGCGATCCTCCCGGACGGGCGCCACGAGGAGCATGTACGGTGACGAGCGATCGAGCTCGAAGTAGTCCCCCACCCTCTCAACGAGGACCGTCGGAGCGAACGGCCTGAAGCTCTCCCGGAACTTGATCTTCAGATTCATCTGCTCCTGCATGCGTGGGCTTCGCGGGTCTCCGATGATGCTCCGCGCGCCAAGGGCCCGGGGACCGAATTCCATCCGGCCGCTGAACCAACCGACGACGTTCTCGCTGGCCAGAAGGTCGGCGGCCCTCTCCAACAGCGGCTGCCGTTCCATCTGCCGATACACCGCTCCCACGGAGTCCATATACTCTTGGATCTCCGCGGGAGAGAACTCCGGGCCCAGGAAAGCTCCGGACATGCTGTCGCCTTGGGGCACCATCGCCCGCCGCGGCTGTTCGCAATGACGATGCCAAATCAGCTGCGCCACACCAAGCGCGCCGCCGGCGTCACCAGCGGCCGGCTGGATCCAGATGTTCTCGAACGGACCGTTCCGAAGGATCTTCCCGTTCCCGACACAGTTGAGTGCCACACCACCTGCCAGGCACAGGTTGGGGAGTCCGGTTTCACGATGTGCGGTGCGCGCCATCCGCAACATGATCTCCTCGCACACCTGTTGGACGGATGCGGCAAGATCCATGTCTCTTTGCGCGATTTTCGACTCCGGCCTCCTGGGTGGGGCGCCGAAGAGCTTGTCGAACGCCACGTTGGTCATGGTTAGACCGGTCAGATAGCCGAAGTACTTCTGGTTGAGGGTGAAGGAGCCGTCGTCCCTCAGGTCGACCAACTCCTCCAGAATGGTGTTCACGTACTTGGGTTCGCCGTAGGGTGCGAGACCCATCAGCTTGTACTCGCCGAAATTGATCCTGAAGCCCGTATAGTAGGTGAACGCCGAGTAGAGAAGGCCGAGCGAATCCGGCCAGCGTAGCTCCTTGAGGAGCTCGACATCGTCTCCGCGCCCGACGCCGATCGACGCCGTTGCCCATTCGCCCACACCATCCATCGTGAGGATCGCGGCCTGTTCGAAGGGGGATGGGAAGAAGGCGCTGGCCGCGTGAGATTCGTGATGTTGCGCGTAGAGAATCTCGCCCTCGTAGTCGAGCGCCTTACGCAGCTGCCGGTCCATGTAGAGCTTGTCCTTTATCCACAGCGGACCGGCCATCAAGAAGGACCTGAAGCCGCGCGGAACGACGCCGAGATAGGTTTCCAGGATGCGCTCGAACTTGAGCAGCGGCTTGTCGTAGAATCCCACGTACTCCAGATCGGAGACGTCGATGCCCGCGCTGCCGAGACAGTAATCGATCGCGTTCTCCGGCAGGCTCGCGTCCCCCTTCTTCCGTGTGAAGCGCTCCTCCTGCGCAGCCGCGACGATCTCACCGTCGCGCAGAAGACAGGCAGCGCTATCGTGGTAGAACGCTGAGATTCCCAGGATGTATCGTGAAGTGGCCATTGACTCTCGTTTCGAGTTCCCTGGCGTCCGGAGACGCAAGGAACTTGGTTGCGATGATCCCGCTTCGAGCCCGTCCGCTCCGGTATCGCCGGGCTAGACCGTTCGTCGTTTGTTTGCCGGACTTGTAAACGTTCTGATGGGTCTCAGCCTGGCCGTTGACGATGATAACCGGCCAGGCTGAGAGCGTTTCCCGGCAGGTCAGTACGTGGCGAGGTAGGCGCCGAGCTCCCACTCGGTGACCTGAGCGATGTACTCCGACCACTCCTTCTTCTTGGCATCCACGAAGTTGGTGAGGATGTGCTCGCCGAGCGCCGCGCTGATTACCTCGTCCTTCGCCAGCTCGTCCACCGCCTCCCTCAGGTTGGCGGGGAGCGACTCCATCTGGTACTTGCGGCGCTCCTCCTCGCTCAGCTTCCACACGTTGGTGTCGACCGGCGGTCCCGGGTCGATCTCGTTGCGCATTCCGTCAAGGCCCGCGGCAAGCTGGACGGCCAGCGCCAGGTAGGGATTGCACGCCGGATCCGGCATCCGGAACTCGACGCGCGTTCCCGCGCCACGTCTCTCGGGCACGCGTATCAGCGGAGACCGGTTGCGGCGCGACCAGGCGATGTTAACGGGCGCCTCGTATCCCGGCACGAGCCGCTTGTAGCTGTTGACGATCGGGTTCGTGATGGCGGCGATCGCACGAGCGTGCCTCTTCAAGCCGCCGATGTAGAAGCGCATGGAGTCCGAGAGCTCGTACTCCCCTTCCGGGTCGTAGAAGACGTTGTCCGCCTCCGTGAATAGGGACTGATGGGTATGCATGCCCGAGCCGTTCTGGCCGAAGATCGGCTTGGGCATGAACGTGGCGTGCAGATCGTGAGCCATCGCGGCGTTCCGCACGATGAAGCGGAAGGTGTTGAGGTTGTCCGCCGTCGTCAGGGCATCGGCGTACTTGAAGTCGATCTCGTGCTGTCCGGGTGCTACCTCATGGTGGCCGGCCTCCACCTCGAAACCCATGGCCTCGAGGTCGTTGATGATCATCCGACGCGTGCGCTCGCCCAGGTCGACCGGAGTGAGGTCGAAGTAGCCGCCGTGGTCATGGGTGATCGTCGTCGGCTCGCCCTGACCGTTTCGGTGGAAGAGGAAGAACTCGGCCTCGACTCCCGCCATCATCTCGAATCCGAGCTCGGCCGCCTCAGCGGTCACCCGCTTCAGGGCGAGCCGAGGGTCGCCCGCGAAGGGCGTATCATCCGGGTTGTACACGTCACAGATGAGCCTCGCGACGCGGGCCTCCGGGTTGCCCCACGGAAAAACACGGAAGGTCTTCAGGTCCGGCTTGAGCAGCATGTCGCTTTCCTCGATCCGGACGAAGCCTTGGATCGACGAGCCATCGAAGAGGATCTCGCCCTCGAGGGCCTTGCTGAACTGGCTGGCCGGGACCTCGACGTTCTTGCTCTGGCCCAAGATGTCCGTGAACGTCAGGCGCATGTAACGAACGTTGAGGGCGCGGCACAGCTCAAGGACACCGCCCGGCTCCGGATCGGCGCCGAGTTTCTGGCCATAACGGGAAAAACGGGTCTCTGCGGCGTGCTCAACGGGGGCGGCGAACATCGTGTCGGGTGACATCGGAGCGATTCCTCCTCTTGCTGACTCTCTGGCCTGGGCAACGGCGTCGCGACGTGCCGTTTTCCTGTTAGGCGACAGAATAGGCAGGATTCATGCGACCGTCAACGAATGTGCGGTAGTAATCGTCGACTGTACGATTAACAGCGTATTACAAGCGTTATAAGTGCTTGTTAGCGATAAATAACGGTACGAATGCCGTATTGTGTGCATGATCCGGCTGGGGCCGGCTCCCCAGTGGCCGCCCGAGTGTTGTGCACTTCCGCCAGTCCTTCTGGGGTCGGGTCGACGGCTCGTGCCTGCGGTCTGCATGTACGGGACCCAGCTGCGAGCCGTCATCCATCGATTATCGTCTGCATCTGCCAGTTCCCTCCCGTGGGCCGGCAACCCCAGGCGATATCCGTCAGGAGATCACCCGAACCTCGACGTGGCCGGGAAAAGGGTCGATCGAACCGAGGTCGTGCTCGAGCCCCGCGACGTCGTCTTTACGATCCAGCTCCCGGAAGCCCGCTAGCTTGAACGTCAGGTACATCATGCGATTGCGCCCCGTTCGGAGGAACTCCGCCCGTACTGGCATCCCGGCGGCAGCGGCCAGGAAGAGGATATGGCTCAGCATCACGGTTCCGACGCCGCGCGCCATGACCCGACACGACATCAAGAGCAGCTTGATAAGCCAGTCCTCTTCTCTCATCTCGACGAGGGCCACCCCGACCTTCCCGTAACTCCCGTAGCGGTCGTCCAGGCCGGCCACCAGGAGCTTGTGCCGGGTGGAGCAGCGAAACGAGTCGAGCTCCTCGTACGAATAGGTGTAGCCGGTCGAATTAAGTTGATTCGTGCGAACGGTGAGCTCTTCAACACGAGCAAGGTCGTTCTCCATCGCCTCCGCGACCGTGAAGACCATCCCCAGGGATGCGAGGAATTCGGTGGCGGGAAGGGCCGCTTCCACCTCCTGACGCTTGATTTCCGATCGGTACATATTGCGCCGTCGGCGCGAATCGACGGTTACGTACGTCGGGTTCATCTCCGGCAGATCGGCCAGCAATTCGAGCTCAGCTGCATCGATGCAGAGAACGTCCGGAAGAGTGGCGGCTACTTCGTCGCGCTCGAACGGATCATCGTCTACAAAAGCGAGCGCGTTCGTACCGAGATTGAGGCTGTCCGCGATGGCCCGGACCGAGGCGGATTTCGGTGCCCATGAGATCTGCGGATACAAGAAGTACTCATCGAGGCCGAATCCCCTGAGTCGGTCCATGACCAGGTCGTGCTCGCCCCGGCTGGCGATCGACATCAGGATGCCGCGTTCGTCCAGCGTGCGGATCAGCTCCGTGACGCCATTACGGAGCCGCCGGGCCTCGCCCTCCAGGAGCACGCCATGCCAGAGGGTGTTGTCCAGATCCCACGCGATGCACTTGATCTCTCTCTTCCGACTTTTCACAGCCGCAACCCGGTGCTCACTCGGAACGGGGTGCGGGAGACCGGTACTCCGCTCCACCGTGCCTGGCGATCATGATCTGCTGCATCTCCGAGCTGCCTTCGATGATCGTCATCAGCCGAGCGTCCCGGAAATGTCGTTCGATGGGCCAGGTGTCGCTCAGCCCCTTCGCACCGTGGATCTGAACCGCGTCTCCGGCGACCCGGTTGGCCATGCGTGAGGCGAAGTATTTGGCGATCAACGTCCCCTGGATCGCCTCCCCGTCGCGGGTATCTCGCAGACGGCCCGCCTCCAGGCACAGGAGGCGGGCGGCACGAACGTCCGTCACCATGTTGGCCAGCTTACGTTGTATCAACTGGTGCTCTTCCAGCGGCGCACCGAACTGGCTTCGCTCACGGCTATAACGGAAAGAAGCCTCCATACAGTTGTCCGCAATCCCGACGCAGCCCCAGGCTACGCCATACCTGCCGAGGTGGAGAGCCGTGCCCGCGACAAGACCGGCCGGCATCTTCTCGGGGCCGATCCGAGACTCGCCGGCGACGTGACACCGGTCGAATTCCAGCTCGGCCAGCATCGAGCCGCGGAGTCCGAGAAGGCCCTTCATGGGGCTGATCGTGAGTCCCGGCGTTTCCCGCTCCACCAGGAAGCCTCCCGGAGACCCATCTTCGCCGATACGAGCGATCACGAGGAACAGATCCGCGACTTGCCCGAAGCTGATCCACTTCTTTCGCCCCTTCAGGAGATAGCCGTTGCCTGACGGTAACGCGGTGGTTTGTATGGCCGCGGCGTCGCTGCCGGCTTCCGGCTCGGTCAACGCGAAGGCGGCCAGGTGCTCTCCGGCCGTCAGTGCGGGCAGCCAAGCCTCACGAAGCCCTTTAGCGCCCAGCTTGAGGATGACTTCGGCCACCATGTCATGCACGGTCAGCAGCGTGCGCGTTGAAGAGCATGCACGTCCGAACTCTCCGTGAAGCAGACCGTAGCTGATGGCGTCGAGTCCGCGACCTCCGTACTCGCTGGGAACCTGGGAGGCCAGATAGCCGTGGTCCGCCAGACCGTCGAGGAACTGACGCGGCGTCGCCTCTAGGCGGTCGAACTCAGCGGCCCTCGGAGCGATCTGTTCGCGCGCGAACGCGCGGAACTCGGACTGTAGTTCCCTCTGCCTCGCATCGAGCTCGACCGCCATCGTCGCCTACCGTTGGGTGTCCAGTTTGCGTTGGACCAACGCGGCCATGGCGTTGATCGAGCTAAAGTTCTTCCTCTCGAGGTCCTCGTCTTCCAGCGCGATTCTGAAGGCATCCTCGACGAAGGCGAGAAGTTCGATCGCGAACAGCGAGTTCACGCCGCCGACCTCGAAGATGTCGTCACCATCGGCGACCCCCGGAGCGCGTGTCGAGCAGAACTCCCGCAGCCGAGGCCTTATACCATCCGTCTCCATTGACCTCCCCTCTATCCGACCGGAAGCGAGCGTGTGTCACCGTAGCTGTAAAAGCCCTGGCCACTCTTCCGACCCAGCAAGCCGGAATCCACCATCGACTCGAGCAGTGGACACGGCCGATACTTGCTGTCGCTCAGGGCGTCGCGCAGCACCCGGATGGTTAGCAGCACCGTGTCCAGACCGATGAGATCGGCGGTTTCCAATGGGCCCATCTCGTGGGCGAAACACCGCTTGAAGATGGCGTCGATCGCATCGGCCGTTGCTACTCCCTCATGCAGAATCGAGACCGACTCGTTGATCGTCAGCATCAGCACTCGGTTGGAGACAAAACCTGGTGCGTCGTTGACGATGATCGCCTCCTTGCCCATGCGTGCGAGGAGGGCCTCCGCCTCCTCGATCGTCTCGTCGGACGTGTGCCGTCCACGTATGACTTCGACGACCGGCTTCAAAGGGACAGGGTTCATGAAGTGGATGCCGAGGACCCGGGGAGCTCGATGGGTGGCTTCTCCGATTCGAGAGATGGGAATCGCTGACGTATTGGCGGCGAAGGGGCACTCCGGGTTGCAGATGTCGTCGAGCTCTCGATACACCGTTTCTTTGAGGTTCCACTCTTCGGTGACGTTCTCGATGATGAATTCCGCGTGGGCGAGCGGGTGATACTCCTTGGAGAAACGGATGCGCTCCATGACTTCTGTGACGTCCTGTCGTTCCGCACCTTGCTTTGCCAGGTGGTGGAAACGGACGTTCTTCCTGATCTGCCGCTCTGCATGCTCGAGGATCTCGTCGGCGATATCGACCAATATCACGTGATGGCCGGTTTGGGCGAGATCCTGTGCGACACCGACTCCCATGACACCCGCTCCGATCACTCCCACGGGACCGAGACTCATCTCTTCCTCGCTCGTCAACTCGCTGGTTCTCACACGCGTTGGTCTCAACCGAACCGGGGCGTCGACCTTGAGCAATCCCCCCTTCGACGGGAGATAGTACGTCGACCACGCTCCGGAGTCATGGCGCCAGGACCGCCTAGCGCCGAGAGGGGCCGGCCAAGGCTGGAGCCACCCTACGGCTTCTCGTCCATCGAAGCCTGGGGAAGGAGCACGGGCTGTGCGAGACAGGGGCAGCCGATTAGGTTGCGCGCCGACCTCTCCCGAGCTCATCGCAAAGGGTGGTGTTATGCAGTGGCAACAGCTTCGCCGCGGCAGGGCGCGGGCTCTCGCGATCCCGAGAAGGCGAGACCCCGGCGTGAAGCGAGCGATTCGCGAGGCCACTCGCTGGCTGTGCCGCGCGCAGGACCGCTCCGCGTCGGCGGACGGGGGTGTGGCAAGTCACCTCAGCCTGGGCAGCAGTTGGGCCAGCTCGTATCCGGAAACGACCGGATACATAGTACCCACGATGCTCGAGTGCGCCCGCCGGTTACGCGATGAATCGCTGAGGCATCGCGCACGCCGAATGCTGGACTGGCTCGTGTCCATTCAGTTCACGGACGGTGCCTTTCAGGGCGGCCGCGTGGGAACCGAACCGATCGTCCCGGTCACCTTCAACACAGGACAGGTCTTGATCGGCCTGGCTGCCGGAGTGAGCGAGTTCGGGCCCACGTACAGCGAGCCGATGTGCCGGGCGGCGGACTGGCTCGTCGCGACGCAAGACGACGACGGCAGCTGGTCTGCTTACCCCTCGCCGCTTACGGCGCCCGGCGCGAAGACCTACGAGATCCAGACCTCGCTCGGCTTGCTCGAAGCCGCGCGTGTCGAAGCGAACGACCGTTGGGTTGCAGCGGCGCTTGCCAATGTCGACTGGGCACTCTCGATGCAGCGTGAATCCGGATGGTTCGAAGCCTGCGACCACGAGTTCCACGAGGAGCCGCTCACTCACACCATAGGTTATGCTCTTCGGGCCGTCCTGGAAGTGTGTTTCTTTTCCGGCCGTCCGAAGTATCTCGATGCGGCCCGCACCACGGGCGACGCCCTGCTATCCGTGATGCGTGCGGATGGCTTTCTTCCCGGACGGCTCGACGACCGATGGCGGGGCGCCGCTAGCTGGGCGTGCCTGGCGGGCACCTCGCAGATCGCCGACTGCTGGTTGCTCCTCTACGAGCACACCGGTGAGCTGCGCTACAAAGACGCCGCTCTTAAGGCCAACCAGTACGTGCGTCGTACGCAGCGCAGGATCGCGCGGACTGATGTGCGCGGAGGCATCCTCGGCTCGTTTCCTGCCGATGGGGGCTATTGCGCCAATCGACTGACCAGCTGGGCAGCCAAGTTCTTTTTGGACTCACACCTACGGGAAGAAGCCCTGCTTCACTCCGACCTCGACCTCCACGGTCACCGGGAGCGGTGAGCGACGGTCTAGAGTCGCTGCGAGCCGCCGTCGGGCGACTCGACGTTCGAGATCGAGTGGTCTTCGTGCACAGCTCTTGGACGGCAATCAGCAGCCTGTTGGATTCCTGGACGGAGGCGATCGATCTTCTGTGCGAGAGCGTCGGCAGCCGTGGAACCCTGGTCATGCCGACCTACCCGATGCGAGGCCTCTCGCAGACGCACCTCGATGAGCACCCGTTCTTCGACTGCCGCCGCACACCGTCCCAGGTGGGTCTCATCCCCGAGATCTTCCGACGGATGCCGGATGTGCACCGCAGCGTGCACCCGACCCACTCCGTCGCAGCGTACGGGCCGCGATCCGTCGAACTGACGGAAGGCCATGAACGCTCGTCGACGCCCTTTGATGGCAACTCGCCCTTCCACAGGATGTACGAGGCCGACGCCGTCGTGATGAACCTCGGCGTTCGCAATATGTCCTTTCGGCACCTGGCAGACCATCTCATCCGAGATACTCTTCCCCACGATATCTACTCGGATCGTGTCACGCGGGTGAGGATCATCGACTGCGAGGGCGTCGAAGGTCACATGGAGACGCGAGGGCACAATCCGTACATGACCTGCAACCACGAGGTCGTGCTAGGTCGCATGAGTCGGGGAGGCAGCCGAAGATGGCTGCAGCCGATCCGCCGGATCCTGCTTCGTGGAGCGGTCACGGATCGCCGAGACGTGGGCGGGCTCATCGTGGAATGGATTCCGGTACGTTCGTATGTCGCGACGTATCACCGTTGCTACCGTAAGGGAAGGCTCAAGTTCTTTCCGAGGAGCGACGGAGGTGCCTAGCATCGAGAAGCGTGTCTGATGGTGAGAATAGAGAACGAGTTCGCCCTGTTCTTCGAGGAGGAGACGAGCGTCACCTTCCACGACCGCTGTGAGGTCCACGTGCTCCAGCTGTACGGAACGAGCGAGACGGGGACGGTCGCCCTGAACCAACGCGATCGCCCCGACCTGCTCGAGTCGGTGGGTCTTCCGATCTCCGGGGTCGAGGTAGAGATCTTCACCGAGAGCGGTAAGATCGCGCCGCCGGAAGAGGAGGGTGATATCGGCATACGCAGCCCGGCCGCGACGACGGAATACCCGGGACTTCCGGAGGCGACCGCCTCGGCGTTTCCTTCGATCTTCCAGATCCCTGTTCGGCGCGTAGTCGAGAAGGGTTCATACCTGCCGCCGGCAACCCCGGATCTTGCGTCCGATGCATGGCGCCCGATGTAGCGATAGCTTTCGAATCGGATCGCCGCGCTCAACGGCGGTCCCTATTCGACGTCACTGAACCGAGAATCCTTTCCGGCGACGCCACTGACCAATCAGACTGAGCCCAGCAAGGAGCGAGACGAGCGGGCGGTGTCGCTGAGGCCGCTTGCCCGAAGCGGATCGCTCCGCTCGCAGCTTCTCACGGGGCTGGCGGTCCTGCTGTTGATCGCCCTCCTCGCCGTCGCCACGGTGATCCTGCTCTGGCTTCCGCTCGGTCTGTCGGCGAACGGCCTGGCGGTGGCTCTGTTTCTCCTCATAGCCGTCGACATCGCTGTCCTCCTCCTCTTCGGCGACTACCTGCTCCGGCACCTCGTCCTCCAGCCCGTCGACCGCATGCTGGAGGCATCGGAGAGGATCGCGGCCGGAGATGACAGCGTGCGGCTGGAGGTCAGCGGGGCGGACGAGTTGAGGAGGCTGTCCGAGAGCGTGAATCGGATGGCGGACAAGCTCATCCGGAACCAGGGCCTGCTGGCCGAGAATATTCGCTCTCTCGACGAGACCAACCGTCAGCTCATGGAGGCACGAGCCGAGTTGATTCACGTGGAGAAGATGGCCTCGGCGGGGAGGCTGGCCGCCGGAATCGCCCACGAGATCGGCAATCCACTCGGCGCGATCCTCGGTTACGTGGATGTCGCGAAGAGCAGAGAGTCGGGAGCAGAGTGGATCGAAGGCGTACGGGAGGAAGCGAGGCGCATCGACCGCATTGTGCGCGGCCTTCTGGACTACGCACGGCCGAAGGCTGCGGCCGTGAAGCGGGTGGCCGTGAACGATGTCGTCCGGCAGACCCTCGACCTGGTGGAGACCCAGGGCCGGCTGAAGGGCATATCGCTGAACACGATTCTGGCCGATGACGTGCCGGAAGTGCTGGCCGACCGTTTCCAGCTCGAGCAGGTACTCGTCAATCTGGTCCTGAACGCCACGGACTCGATCGCAGAGGCGAGCACCGAAGGCGTGATCACCGTCAGAACGCGACGGGCGCTCCACGGCTCCCGGGATCCGTCGCCGCGGCTGCGTCGCAAGGATGACCCCGAGGGCGTAGACTACTCGCACCTTCGGCGTATGCGCGAGCCGCCAGACGTCTTTCAGCCCTCACCGCTGAAGGAGGGCGCGCTGATCGCCCGTATCGAGATTGCGGACAATGGCGCCGGCCTGCGGCCGGACGAGGCGCAGCGCATATTCGATCCCTTCTACACGACGAAGGCGCCCGGCCAGGGGACCGGGCTTGGTCTGGCCGTCTCAGCAAGGCTGATCGACGGCATGAGAGGTCAAATCCGGGCGGAGGACAACCCCGATGGGGGTGCGGTCTTCTCCATCTCTCTTCCGGCCATCGACGGAGACGAGGCCATGAAGCGGCAGGAATCCGAGGAGGCGAGTGGATGAAAGTTCTCGTCGTCGACGACGAGGCGGGGGTTCGTCGAACCGTATCCCTGATCCTGGAGGACTCCGGCTACGAGGTAATCGCGGCCTCCGACGGCAGAGAGGGATTGGCCAAAGCGCTGGAGGAGAAAGCCGACATCGTGCTCTGCGATGTCCGTATGCCCCACGTCGATGGCCTGGAGTTCGTGGACCGCTATCGAGCGGAGGGCGGGCGCGGCCTGGTCATCGTCATGACGGCGTACGGAAGCTTGGAGGTGGCGATCGATGCGATGAAGCGGGGAGCCTACGACTATCTGCCCAAACCGTTCGACGCCGACCAGGTTCTTCTCACGATTCGAAAGGCGGAGGAACGGGAGAAGCTCTGGCGCGAGGTCGCACGGCTGCGGCACCAGGTCGCGGCCGAGAAGAAGTACCCGGATATCGTCGGCACGAGCTCGGCCATGGTGGGGGCGATCGAACTGTCGGCCAAGGTCGCGCCGCATCCCTCTACCGTCCTCGTGACAGGCGAGAGCGGGACCGGCAAGGAGCTCTTCGCTCGCCTCATACATACCTCATCGCCGCGGAGCCGCGCACCGTTCATCCCCGTGAACTGCGGAGCGATCCCCGAGAACCTCCTCGAGTCGGAGCTGTTCGGCCACAAGAAGGGGGCGTTCACCGGTGCCGACTCCGATCGTGTCGGGCTGTTCGAGGAGGCGAGCGCAGGGACGCTCTTCCTGGATGAGATCGGCGAGCTGCCCTCGCAGCTGCAGGTAAAGCTCCTTCGCGCGCTGCAGGAGGGTGAGATCCGCCGCGTGGGCGAGTCCAGCTCTCGCGACGTCGATGTGCGCGTCATCGCAGCGACGGCACGCGATCTCGAGAGCGAAGTGAAAGAGGGGACGTTCCGCTCCGACCTCTTCTACCGGATCAACGTCCTGAACATTCACCTGCCGCCCTTGCGTCACCGGACGGAGGACATTCCCGCCCTCGTACGCCATTTCGTCTCGCATTACAACGACAAGCTCGGGCTCCAAATCACCGGCTTCGCCTCCACCGCGATGAAGTCGATGCTGGCCTATCCGTGGCCGGGCAATGTGCGAGAGCTTCAAAACGTGGTGGAGCGCGCCATGGTGCTGGCAGAGAGCTCGGAGATCGAACCGGATCAGCTCCCGCCGAACGTTCGCGACCCACAGGGCGAGACGCTCCCGATGCTGGAGAGCCTTCCGGCGGACGAGCTCTCGATCAAGAAGCACTCGGCCCAGCTCGAGAAGCGCCTCATCAGCCGAGCGCTCGAGCTTACGGGGGGCAACCGCACGCGCGCGGCAGAGCACCTGGAGCTCAGCTACCGCGCACTGCTCTACAAGATCCGGGACTACGGGCTGGAGTAGGAAAAGCGTGACAAGCCGCCTCGCCGTGTGTGTTTCGCTAGAGACTGGAGAGAGTCCCTAAGAGCCTAGAAGTCGCAATGATCCGTCCAGTGTCGATCGTCTTCGGCCTCCTTTCTCAAAGCAACCCACCTCCCTTCTAAGCCCAGTTCCCAATCTGGCACTAGAAACTCCGGTCTCAGGTAGCGCCTCGGCGCGGATAGCGCTGCGAGAGAGCGTCTCGCTCGGCCTCGCAGGGACACGCCAAAGCTGGCGGCATCGACCGGTTCACCGTCGCTCCCGAGAACTCGGTAGGATCGATTCTGGACGATGTAGCGCAGGACTTTTCGGATACTCGCGTAGTCGGCATCGTCGAAGACGACGATCCCGCCGACTTTCAGCAACCGGTCTACAAAACAGAAATCAACGAGCACATAATCGAAGGTGTGAGCCCCGTCGATGAACGCGAAATCGATGCTCCGCGCCTCCGATTCGAGCTCTGCCAGGGCCTGATGAGATGGCTTCTCCAAGAACTCGACAGTGTCCGCGAAGCCCGCCCGGCGGAGGTTTTCGAGTCCGATTCCTCCCCACGTTGGACCGTGCTGATAAGGGTCGATTACTATATGATGTGCATCCCGGTTCTTCTGCAGCGCATCACAGATGAAGAGTGCAGATACGCCAAAGCCCAACCCGATCTCCAGGCTCGTCGTTGGACCAGCTACGGACACCAACCGCTGAAGGAACCTGCCCTGTTCCTCGGTTACCGCCGAATGGAGCGCAATCGAATCGCCCTCAGGCGTCTTGACGCGACCGCTGCGGAGGATCTTTTCGAGGACGGCGTTCATTTCCTTAGCTTTCGTTCAAACGCATACGATGATCCGGCTAGTTCCCGCCTCAGGTCTCAGATGATGACGGTTAGGGAGAAGTCATGCCGTGCTCAACTCGTCGATTACCCTGCCGGGCTCGTATCTTGCCTCATGGCTACGCAAGGTTGTACTTGTTGGGTCCTTCCGATAAGGAGCGGCAGAGCGATGGGTCTGAGACGATCGAATCGAGCCAGGCGGGTCCTAGTCGCCATCGGCATCGCCGGCGCAGGCCTACCCGCGTGCTCCGCCCCCAAGCCGATCATCCCGGCTCCGCAGATGATCGGCCAGCACTACGCGACCAGAGCGCAGCTGGAGGCGACGGGTGATTCGTTGAGGGCTACCATCGAGGCCTACGGGAGGGGCTCTCCGACCGCCGCCGCCGCGGAAGCCAGCCTCGTCACGCTGGAGGAGAGGTTGGAGGTCGGCGACTTCCTTCGTGGTGACGTCGTTCTCCTGACCGTGGAGGAAGACCAGCGATGGACCGACACGTTCACAGTCAGGCCGAACCAGACAATAGAGCTTCCCGATATCCCGGCGATCAGTCTCTATGGAGCCCTGTACTCGGAGGGGCCGGATCGAGTGAGGGCAGCGCTGTCCGAGTACCTGCGCGATCCCGAGATCCAGATGGAGACGACGAAGCGGGTCGCGATACTTGGCGGTGTCGGGGCGCCCGGATTCTACTACATTTCCGGACCGGAGCTAATATCCGCGGCGATCATGTCGGCGGGCGGGCCCGGGGAGAACGCGCGGATGGACAAGGTGGAGCTCAAGCGCGGCGAACAAGCGATCGCCCGGCTTCCCAGCGACATCGTGCAAAGCATGACGCTCGACGAGCTCGGAGTCCAATCAGGGGACGAGATCTTCGTTCCGACGCTCGAGCAGTCGAATCTGTTTCTCCGGAACGTCGCGCTCGTCCTCGGGATAGCAGCGGGTACGCTCGGTCTCATTTTCATCATATTGCCCTCGGGCGACTGATGGCGACGGCTACGGCCGGTCTCATATGGCTCGTGTCTTAGCGTCCGCCAGCCATCGCACTTCTTCGTGGCGCGCAGGCTCGGCGGTCGCCTGCGGGCTCCCGCCATTTCCGCTGTTGTGTCTGCCCCACAGCGCACGGGTCCGATTCGTGTGTAGGCTCGCAATCCTCTGTAGGATAGCATCTTAGGATTGCACGCCGTCTGGCATGCGTGGTGCTCCTTTTTACCGCACGCCCGGATTCTGCAACCGCATATCCGGGTAATCGTTGCGGCTTTTGCCGGTTCTGGTGAGGAGTATAAGGGGTGACGTCCGACTTGAATTCACGATTTCAGGCAGAACGATCGGTCCCTGCTTCGTCACAAACGGCTGCCAGCACAGGCGGCCTTGGGCCGTCGTCGAACACTTGCGGAAACCCGACGCCGTCCGAACGGCGTCTTTTGGCAACTTCGGGGGAGCGCGACTTCGGGCTCGTGGATGGTCACGCTCGCCCGGATGACGTTGTTGGTCCGGCGCGTCGGGAAAGCCCGATCAGCGAACTTGCACTTTGGACGCTGAACTTCAGCGTGGCCGCGATCTCCGTGATCCTGCTATTTCCCCTATTGGTCATCATCGCCACAGCCATCAAGCTGGACAGCCGTGGTCCGGTCTTTTATCGCCAAGTGCGGGTAGGGCTGGATCGACGAGATGGAGTTCCGGATCGGCCTGCGGGCCGGCGGGCAGCAGATCGCGGTCTCGAGCGGGCCGAATTCGATGGCCAGGATCGAAGGCTCGAGCAGAGCCTGGGTAGCCCGAGGAGAGCGGAAAACGCTGGAGGACGTCCGTTTCTCATATACAAGTTCCGCACGATGCACGTCGATGCAGAGGAACAGACGGGGCCGGTATGGGCCGCCGCGACGGATGTTCGCACGACGCGCCTCGGTCGGTTCCTGCGTCGATACCGTCTCGACGAAATCCCACAGTTCTGGAACGTTCTCAGGGGCGAGATGGCCGTGGTGGGCCCGAGACCTGAACGCCCGAGCTTCTTTCGGCACCTGCGGCGCGAGATACGGGACTATCCGGCCAGACAGAAGGTGAAGCCGGGTATCACAGGGCTCGCCCAGGTGAGCCAGGCTGCGGACCAGACTGTGGACGACGTGCGCAAGAAGCTCGACTTCGATCTAGACTACGTCCAGCGGCGATCTCTTGCTTACGACCTGCGGATCATGCTGAAGACGCTACCGGTGATGCTCGGGCAGGAGCACGACGCCAGCCGCGCCAGCTCGGGTGAGAGAGAGGACCATACCACGAGGTCCTGACGCGGACCCCACCCGGTGCAGTCAGTGCCCGGCGGCCGGCAAAGATCTTGCTCATAGTTGCTTCCTGATGAAGGGATCTGTCGTAAGCGACCTGTCGGCTGGCAACTGCCAACTACTTTCGGAGCGAATTCCCAGGGATCGATATGGAAGAATCAGCCGACAAGAGCAGACGTCCGGCGGCCGGCCATGTGGTCCTGAGCGCGACGCGTCGGCCCAGGCGGCTCCACGACCACGAGGGTGCCGCCACGGCGATCCTGCGAGCCCTGGGGATGATCTTCACTTTCCTGGGTATTGTCGAGGTGCTGCTCCTCTGGATTCCGCCGCAGTTTGCCAACGCCGCGTGGGAATTCGCCACACTGAGCCGGACGCTGGACGGGATGCCGATGGTCGCGCTCGGGCTGGCACTGATTGCGTACTCCGGGGTACACGGCTCAGCGGCTGACTACCGCTGGGTACGCGCGCACGCGATGGCCCTCGGTGTGACTTCGATTCTGATCCTGGCGCTCGCGGCCTTTTACGCGACCGTGACGCCTGCCGTCCTCGCCAACACGCCCCCGGAGGCGATGGATGCCGTGCGACGGGCCGTCATCAAGACCACCTTCCAGCTCGCGGCCTATTTCCTCCTCTTCGGCTATATAGCCCTCAGTCTGTGGAAGCGGACGAGGGTATCCGCCTGATCGCGCTTCGAGCCAGCGAGCCTGCAGTGTCCGGGAGTTTCGAACCGTTTGCGACACCAGCGGTTCCGCGAGCATGGCTGTCGATTACCCTGGTCGCGGCCGCCTTCCTGCTCCTGTTCGGGGAGACGATCGCGGGGCTCCTGACGGACTGGGCACGGAACCCCGAGTACGGGCACGGCCTGCTGCTGCTGCCGCTGGCCCTCTACCTGGGCTGGCGGAGCTGGCTGGTCGGCACGCATCCGGCGGACCGGATCTCAGGCGCCGCGCTTCTGCTCGGCGCCGTATGCATTTTCTGGCTTGGGACGATCGCGGCCGAATTCTTCACGCGGCGGGTGGCGGTCCTGCTCGCCTTGCTCGGGCTGGTCGTGTACTACTGGGGTTTGGCGCAGGCACGCGCCTGGTGGCTGCCCTTCGCTCTGCTCCTGGCGACCATCCCGGTGCCTGAGGTCCTGCTCAACTCGGTTACGCTTCCACTGCAGCTTCTCGCATCCCGGATCGCGGTCACCCTGCTTCACTTCCGCCACGTTCCCGCCGGTCTCGCGGGCAACATCATCTACCTACCCGGCGTCGAGCTGTTCGTGGCCGAGGCGTGCAGCGGCCTCAGGTCCCTCTCCGCGCTATTCGGGATGAGCCTCTTGATCGGCGGCACCAGCCTCACGACGGCTCGGGCTCGGATAGCTGTGTTGGCGCTCGCCCTTCCCGCCGCGCTGGCCGCCAACGCCTTTCGGGTCTTCGTGACCGGCTATCTCGTCTACTACGCGGGTCCAGAGGTGGCCGACGGGGCGCTTCACACGGCCGCCGGCATCGGCGTGTTTCTGGTGGCCCTGATCCTTATCGGTGCGGCGACGCTCGTGTTACGGCGCCTTGAGGAACCCGGCGAACCTCCGATGGGCCAGTTAGCGCGGATTGGAACGGCCCGATGAAGCTCCCCGGTCGCTTGCCGGTCGCCGCTCTCCCGGCGCTCATCCTGCTGCTCGGCTGGCTCGGGCTTCCGCTGCTGCAGCCCGCCGGCGAGGCCGAGCTGAACGCGCCTCTGTCCTCCTTCCCGACGGCGTTCGGCCGCCACGAGCTCCGGGAGGACCGAACGCTCGGCGAGAGGATGATCTCGATCATGATTCCCGACGACTACCTCCTCAGGACTTATGCGAACGCGGAGGGTGTTCGGTGGGATCTGTACATCGCGTTCTACGGCCGGCAGTCGAGCGGCTCGAGCATCCACTCTCCGCGTAACTGCCTGCCGGGATCGGGGTGGGAGCCGACGGCGCACGAGCGCGTTCCGATCGAGACGTGGTTGGGCGCCCGCGAGGTCAACCGATACGTCGTCGAACACGAGTCGGGCGCTCGGGCGCTCGTGTACTACTGGTACCAGGGGCGCGGGCGCATCGAGGCGAACGAGTACCGAGTAAAATGGGATCTGATCCGTGATGCCGTGGTGAAGCGGCGGACGGATGAGACGCTCGTTCGAGTGGTTCTTCCTCTTCGGCAGGGCGAGCCCGTATCCGACGTCGAGGACCGAGCCCTGCTCGCCCAGGTCGCTGGCGCCCTCCAGGTGCACCTTCCAGGCTAACGTAGTCGCTCGGTGTCTGATCGCGTCGCTGCCTCGGGTCTCGAACCCGCGGTAGGCCCGACGATCAAATAGGGTTGGAGGGCCAGCAGCAGGACGCCATAGCCGAGAGCGAGCAACAGCATCGCACTCGTAGGGTGCGCAACAAGAGCGAGCCCCAGGAGAGCACCCCAAAGGAAGACGCCGATTCGGCTCGCCCCCCTGCGCCCCCATATCAACAGGGCCGAGGCCAGTCCTAGCGCGGTGGAGGCAGCCCCAGCACGAACGGCCAACTGGAGGCGCGGGCTGCCCGGCCACAGCTTGTCGGAAAAGAAGAGATCGGCTCCGTGAGCCGCCGAGAGCATGAGGCAGAACGCGGAAACGCCCAGGAGCATCCAGGGGCGGAGACGCGACGCTCCACGGTTGGCGCTTTCGGTTCGCCATGCTTGGAAGCCGACCAGGCCGGCGAGAAGGGCGGGAGCGGCGGCGAACCAGTTGGCGGGTATCCCCTTACCATCGGCCGTGAAGCTCGCCGGTACCGCGAACTCGAAGGTCGCGGCCCAGATCACGAGGCCGGCCACGACGCCGATCATTAGGATCTTGGTGATCTTTCGATCAAGTTGCACAGGCCCCTCCGGTTCCCCGGGAGCACGGCCGATTCGGTTTCGGGCGAGCGCGTAGAGGCCAAATGCCGCGATGAAGCAAAGAGAGCCAAACAGCTCCGCCCCTTCCTCAAGCAGTATGGACCATATCGGCCGTTCCCAGGGTTCCATCGTCGCTGCTTCGGTGAACAGCTCCTCGATTTCCTCCTGGAGGGGAACGCTCGCGTACAAGGCGAGCCCGAGAGCCGCGAGCCAAAAAGCCTTGCGGCTGTATCGTTTCAGGTGAAATGCGAAACTCGCCAGCCCGACGCCGGCAAGGAGGATCGGCACGGCCAGCCTGCCGGCCCAGGTCTTGAGATGATCCGTCACGATCTCCGGGCTGGGCAGGGTAAGCCGCTCGTGCATGGACGCGAGCTCGTCGAACGACAGAAGAATGAACAGCAGTGCTGCTGCGAACCATGCCGCGGCTACTGGCCACCGTCGCTCACGCGGGCCGAGGATGGCGGCCAGGTTGACGCCAGCAACGACGGCGACGGTCAGGAGCAAGGCGGACGAGTACCAGGTGGCCAGGACGTTTTCGGTAGCTAAGTTGGCTTCGCTCAATGCCTTGCCGATAATCCACGAGCCGGCTCTCGCCTCACCGGTGATCACCCGGTCGAGAGCCGTGCCGATCAGCAGCAGGACGCTTCCGCTTGCGAGAGAGAGGACAATCCGCGCGAGGATGCCTGCCGTAAGATCGAGTCGCACGGCACCGTCGGCTTCGCCTCGCTGATCAGCGGAGTGATTTCGTCTGCTCGGCATCGAACCTAGGGCGGGGCCTGAGCCGCCGATCCCCAACCGGACAGAAAGGCCCAGAGCGTCTCGGCTGCCACGAGGTGGCCCTCCTCGGTCCAGTGCGAGTCGTCGTGGAAATAAAGAAGTCGACCGCTCGCCGCTTCCCGCACAAAGGAATGCGTAAGGTCGACAAAGCCGATGTCCGGTGATATCGCACGGACCATCTCCTCGAGGCGAGCGGGCATATCGTTGGGTCGCCAGTCATTAAGGTCGGAGTAGTCCGGTACGTTCACCAGCTCACCGTAGACCCGGTACTTGGACGGGACGTAGAGAAGCACGAAACGTGCGCTGTTATTAACCGTGAGTTCGTAAGCTTCCCTGAGGATATCGGCGAGTCGATCGAGGGCTACCAGCTCGTTGTCTTGAAGCGGCCGGCCCGGGTTCGTGAAGTACATCTGGAGCTCGTCTCCGCTCGCCGTACGGTACGTGCCGAAGCGACGGGCCGCTTCTTCAGACGGCCAGCACTCGTGCAACAGGTTGTAGAGGGCGTGAACCGCGTTCTTGGTGAAGGAGAGGTCGCGCAAGGATGGACGTGTCCTGAGGCGTCCGCTGCTCACCGCCGCCAACTCCAACTCGTGGTTCTCCATGTCGCCTAGGTCATTTCCCCCATAAAACGCCCACACGACAACCTCGGGCTCGAGCGGCAGAGCGAACCGTCTGAGAACGCCGAGCTGTTGCTGAGGTCCGTAATCCGCGAGCGCGAGGTTGGCGACCGCGTCACCGCTGAGCTGCGAAAGACGGCCGGTCAGAGTCGCTTCGGAGGTTACGGCCATGGCCTCGATATACGAGTCTCCCAGAACGACCATGGGTGCCGACTCTAGGTCTCGATCGTTTCGAAACCCGTTGCTGTCGTACTGCGCGTCGTAGCGATAATCCTTCGTGATGGCCTTGGGCAGGCACCACCTGACGGCGATGTTCCCCTTGTAGGTGCCCGTGAACTTCCAGTTCGGTTGTTTCCGATAACGCAGTTCGTCATCGAAGATGCCCCAAGGATCGAGCCACGATATTCTCTGCCGCACGCCAAAGAGCATCCTGTAATCGACAAGGCCGAGAAGCGAAATCGCCTCCAACATGATGACGACCAGTCCGATGGAGGCCGTGACGAGGACAAAGCGAAGGTGAAGCTCTCCGGGCCGCCGACTGGAGAGCAGCAGCGCAATGAGCCAGACGAGCAGGTAGGAGCCGAGGAGGTTCGCAGCCACGTGGCGTGCTCCCCTGATCTCCCATATCCAGATGAGAATGAGCCCACTCGAAAGAAGAATGGCTGCTGCGAGGAAGGAGGCCGCCCGTTGGATTCGTTGCGATTCCTGGCCGTCCGCGAATCTCACGCTCTGGATCTCGTAGCTTTCAGCTTGTTAAGTGACAGCAGTGCGTTAAGATAGGTGCTAAAGCTAGCACACTGCCCGCAACTCCTCCAGACTTTCAGGGTCGAGGGGCGAGCGGATCCGGCATTCGGTTCCCGGCCGAGGCTGCATCATGGCGAACGAGTAGAAGCCGGCCCCGTTGGTTGGCGAGAAGCTCCAACTACACTTCGGGGTTAACTGATTCGTGTGGCACCTGGGCGGTAGCGGACACCGAGTGCCCGTCGATCCGGGAGCTGGTGCTGGAAGTGGCCCGGGCCATGCAGATACGGTTCGATTAGTGCGTCTGCCGTTGCCGGGACTCGCTGTCCCCGGGCACGTGGTGGAAAGGGTCTGCAGTCCTTTCGGTGTTTCGCCGGCGCCTCTTCGCGCGGCGCGCTGATTCGTACAGGCAGAGCCGAGCCTTCTTTGATGGGAGAGTCGAATAGATGAGAGTGATGGGTGTCGGCGCCGAGGCCGACAGCGGAGCCGCGATCGTCGAGGATGGGCGCATTCTCGCCGCGATCAACGAGGAGCGGCTGAGTCGGCTGAAGCTGGTGGTCGGGTTCCCACGGGCGGCGATACGTGAAGCGCTGCGTCTATCCGAGACGGACGTGTCGGAACTGGATGCCGTCATCGTGGCGGGTCAGCGGGAGCTCCTCATCGACGAGTTGCGCCCGTTCGACGGCCTCTTCGAACACTGGGAGAGCAAGAAGGGTCTCGGCGGACTCATCAAGCGCGTCGCTGGCACCTTCTCCCTGTATGGCCGGCGCTTCCCGTTCCTGCAACGGGCCTATTACATGGCGCTGGCGCCGAGCTTCGCCAGGCGCAGACGGGCGATCGAGCGAATCCTGCGCGAAGAGTACAGCGTTCGATGCCCCATCGTCTTCGCCGATCATCACCTCTGTCACGTAGCGTCGGCCTATTTCACCAGCGGTTTCGACGACGCCCTCGTGGTATCGCTCGATGGAGGGGGTGACGGTCGCAGCGGCCTGCTGTACGCGGTGCGGGATGGGCACTTCGAGTACCTGCACGAGACGTCCGCCTACAACTCCCTCGGCAACTACTACGCCTACGTCACGCACATCTCCGGCTTCAAAGCGCACAAGCACGAAGGCAAGATCACCGGCCTCGCGGCTTACGGAGAGCCGGAGTTTCAGCCTTTGCTGCGCGAGTTCGTGGACGAGGTGGATGGCACGCTGGTCAACAAGGGTGGAGTGGTGTTCACCGAAGCCGTTAGCGCGCTAGAACGCCGATTGCCGAAAGGTTGGAAGCGCGAGAACCTGGCTGCCAGCATCCAGCTGCATTTCGAGGATGTGATCCGCCGCCTGGTCGGCCACTGGCGCGAGGTATCGGGGATGCGTTCGATCGCGCTCGCGGGAGGGGTGTTCGCGAACGTCCGTGTCAATGAGGAGGTCCTCGAGCTGCCGGGCGTCCAGCGTGTGTTCGTCCACCCCGGCATGGGCGATGGTGGGCTGTGCGTCGGAGCCGCTCTCGCGGCCTGCATCCCTGGCATCCTGGAATCGCCCATGTCCTGGCAGCCGAACCCTCTGCCGGATGTCTACTGTGGCAAGGATCTCACCGATACGGAGATCTCGGAGGCCATAGGTCGCGCCGGGCTCGCACCGCTGGACCTCGACGCCTCGCTGGAGGAGAAGATCGCGGAGTTGCTGGCGGAGGGTTACGTGGTGGCGCGTGCGGCCGGACGCATGGAGTACGGCCCGCGGGCACTCGGAAACCGCTCCATCCTCTATCAGCCGACGGACCCCTCCGTCAACGACTGGCTCAATGAGAACCTTCGCCGCACCGAGTTCATGCCATTCGCGCCGGCCATCCGCATGGAGGCTCGTGATCGATGCTTCGATAACGGCGTCGGGGCCTGGCACGCGGCCGAGTTCATGACGGTCACGTTCCACTGCACGGAGTGGATGAGGCGGCATATGCCCGGCGTCGTGCACCTCGACGGCACGGCACGGCCGCAACTCGTCCGGCGAGAGACCAACCCCGGCTATTACAGGATCATCGAGGAGTTCGAGCGGCTCACGGGGCTGCCTGGAATCATCAACACCAGCTTCAACATGCACGAGGAACCGATCGTCTGCACGGCCGACGACTGCGTGCGCGCCTTTCTGGAAGGCCGCCTCGACTACCTCGCGTTGGGCGATCACCTGATCGCGCACCCGCGGGCAGTGGACCGACCGCTGCGTCCAGTCGCCCGAGTGGGGCAGGCGGGCCTCGTCCCGTCGGAGTCGGCGCAGACGACCGCCTAGCGCCAGAGGCTACTTCTTGAATACGGTCCTGGTGACGGGTGCCACGGGCTTCACCGGCTCGCACCTGGCGCGTCGTCTCGCGCGAGAGGGTCGAGATGTGGTGGCCCTCGTGAGGCCGACCAGCAGGGTCGAGGGTCTCCGCGCGGCCGGTATCGAGTGCCGGGTGGCGAGCCTGGAGGATCTCGAGTCGGTGAGGAGCTGTCTGTCCGGCGTCTCGGAGGTGTATCATCTGGCGGCGGCCTTCCGCACGGAACATGCGGATCGGGAGGAGTTCCACCGCACCAACGTCACCGGGACGCGTCATCTCCTCGAGGCAGCTCGGCAGGTGGGCGTCCGCCGGTTCGTTCACTGCTCGACGGTCGGGGTCCATGGTGAGATCGAGAATCCGCCCGCCACCGAGAGCTATCGGAGCAAGCCGGGCGACTACTACCAGCAGACGAAGCTGGAGGGCGAGCGGGCCGCCCTCGAGTACATGGATCGGGGCTCGGCGGTCTCCGTGGTCCGCCCGGTGGGCATCTACGGACCCGGGGACACGCGGTTCTTGAAGCTGTTCAAGGCGATTTCGTCCGGACGGTTCGTCATGATAGGCTCCGGTCAGACGCTCTATCATATGACCTACGTGGATGACCTGGTGGATGGCCTGATCCTGGCTGGAGAGGTTCCCGACGCGGTGGGGGAGGTCTTCATCATCGGCGGCGAGGAGTACACTACGCTGCAGCGTCTGGTGGAGCTGACAGCCGACGCTCTGGGTGCACCGCGGCCTCGACGCAAGCTCCCGTATCTACCGGTCTACGCGGCCTCGGTCGTGTGTGATCGACTCTTTCGTGCCGTGGGGGCCGATCCGCCGTTGTATCCGCGACGGGTCGAGTTCTTCGCGAAAGACCGGGCGTTCGATATCTCCAAGGCCAAGCAAACCCTGGGGTATCGTCCCAAGGTCGGCTTGGAGGAGGGCTTGGCGAAGACGGCGGGATGGTATCGGGAGAACGACCTCATCTGAGAACGACCGGATGTTGATCGCGGACGCGCACGTACACTTCCATGCATGCTTTCGGCGGGACCGTTTTTTTGATGCGGCCTGGCAGAACCTCACGGAAGCCGCTTCCCGCGTGGGTCCGGGGGAAGCCGTTCTCCCGTACCTACTGCTCACCGAGTCGCCCGGGGTGGATTACTTTCGGCGCTGGCGGGATGAGTCCGGCCGCTCCTCCAAATCCTCCGCGCGGTGGCATGTCGAGCCGACGAGAGAGGATTGCTCGCTGACGGCGCGACGCGAGGACGGCGCGGCGCTTATCATCGTGGCCGGGAGGCAGGTGCCGACCGCCGAGCGCCTCGAGGTTCTCGCGCTCGGGACGACCGCTGGGATACCCGACGGACTACCTTTCCACGCGTGCCTGCGCCGAGCGCACGAGATTGCTCGGATCGTCTGCGTGCCGTGGGGGTTCGGTAAGTGGTCGCTCGGCCGAGGCGCGCTAGTGCGCGAGGCGGTCGAGCGAGCCGATCCGTCAACCTTCTTCCTGGGAGATGGCGCCGGACGCCCCCGTGGTGGACGCCTCCCGCGACTTTTCCGGATGGCTGCGGACCGCGGCATCCGGGTGCTTCCGGGAAGCGACCCGTTTCCGGTGGGACGGCACGAGGACAGGGTGGGTACGCTCTGTTTCACGGTTGCGGGCGGCGCGGACACGGAGAAGCCATGGGAGCGGCTCGCGGCGGCCGTAAGCGGCGGAGCCGGCTTCGCCGTGCGGGGGAAGCAGGTGGGCCTCATCTCCTTCATGCGTGATCAGGTGGAGTTGCGCCTCGCCAGAATGGCACGCCGGGGGAGGGAGCCATGAGGGTCCTCGCCGTTGCTCCGCAGCCCTTCTTCACGCCGCGCGGGACGCCGTTCAGCGTCTACTACCGTACGCTGATGGCATCGCGACTCGGCGCCACCGTCGACGTGCTCACCTACGGAGAAGGCGAGGACATCGCGCTGACCGATGTGCGAACGATTCGCATTCCGGCCATGCGATTCCTGGGTCCGGTCAAGATCGGCCCGTCTCTCGGAAAGCTCGCGCGAGATCTCGTCATGATCGTCTGGACCACGGCGCTTCTTATCCGCAGGCGATACGACGTCGTGCACGCTCACGAGGAAGCGGTCTTCTGGTGTCAGTTTCTGAAGCCGTTCTTCAGCTTCAAGCTGGTGTACGACATGCACTCCAGCCTTCCTCAGCAGCTCACGAACTTCGAGTATACGGATTCGAAGCTGATCGTCGGTGTATTCCGCTGGTTGGAACGGTATGCCCTTCGCCACTCGGACGCCGTCCTCACCATATGCCAGGCGCTGGCGGACCACGCGGAGTCGGAGATGGGGAAATCGGAGCGGCATTTGCTGATCGAGAACTCGTTGTTCGACGAGGTTCAGTTGGTGGGAAAGGAAGACCGCAGCCTCTCGGAAGAAGCCTCCGGAGCGGGTATTCCGGATCTTCCGGTCGGCCACCCGCTGGTCCTCTATGCAGGTACGTTCGAGCCGTATCAGGGAATCGACCTGCTGCTGCGGAGCTTCGCCAGGGTCGTGGAGGAAGTGCCCGATGCGTATCTCCTCGTCGTGGGTGGGACCGAAGCCCAGATCCGGCATTATGGGCAGATGGTGGAGGAGTACGGGCTTACCGACGAGATATGCCTCACGCCGAGGGTGCCGCCATCGGTGGCGAGATCGCTGCTCGGCCGTGCGGCGGTCGTGACCTCTCCCCGCATTGCCGGGACGAACACGCCCTTGAAGATCTACGAAATCCTCGCCTCCGGCATCCCACTCGTGGCAACGGACATCTCGTCCCACACGCAGGTGCTCAGCGCTGATACCTGCTTCCTCGCCGCACCGGAACCGAACGCGTTCGCTGGTGCGCTCGTCGCCGCCCTCACCGACCGTCAAAGGCGGGAGCAGAAGGCGTCGGCCGCCCGCCGGCTCTATGAACGCGCGTACTCTCCCGCCGCCTACGAGGAGAAGATGAGCCGACTCTTCGAGTGCCTCGGCTCCTCGGGCGCACAGGGACGAGCGCCGTCGTCCGGCCCGCCGGTTTCCCGTACGACGCGATGATCTTCGGAACGCTCGGAGCCGGCCCCGCCTCGCACGCGCCGGAGGACTACCTGGCCGACTGGGACCTGGGCGGCGACGC
>JBDHFW010000004.1:0-49628 GCA_039590175.1 Gemmatimonadota bacterium
GGTGCTGGGATCAAGGCCGGTGTCAGAGAAAGAGGTGGTGGCGCTCGATCCGACCTGCGTGCCGTCCCGGTAGACGTTGTAGCTGGCCACTCCGCTCTCGGGATCGACGGCGGCGGTCCACGTGAGGTCGATCTGGTCCGGTCCGGCGGCGGTCGCCGCCAGGTCGGCGGGTGCGGGCGGCGGCGTGACGTCGGGCGGCGGGAGCGTGCTCTCTCCCACCGTGTTGCTGGCGGGGCCCTCCAACCCGTCACCCCTGTCTACCGCAGTCACGTAGTACTGGTACTCGGTCTCCGGATCCAGGCCGCTGTCCTGGAAGGTCGTGTCACTGGTCGCACCGATCTGTACATCATCCCGGTAGATGCGGTATTCGCTGACCTGTCCGGCCGGAAAGCCCGCGGGCCGTGTCCAGATGAGGTCGATCTGCTCATGGCTGACGGCCGTCGCCGAGAGGTTGCGGGGTGGGGGAGGTACGGCGACGTCTGCCACCGACGAAACGGATCCGGCGGCTTCCGCCACGGCGGAAGCCAGGGCCACGGAGAGTTTCCCGGCGGTCGTGAGGATAGCGCCGATCGAGGCGCTGGCCGGCGTGGTCAGATCGGCCGCAAGCTGCTCTGAGAGCTCGCTCTCGTTGCCGGCGAGATCGACTGCGGAGACGGCGAAGTAGTAGACGAGGCGATCCAGCCGGTCGACCTCGAAGCTCGTGGCCAGCCCAGCGTCGATGCGCGTGCTGTTGGCCCTGGTGAGCGGCGAGACGGTTCCGACGTAGAGGAAGTATCCGGCCAGGTCGTCGAGCGCGTCGCCCGCCGCGTCGGTGGTCGGTGCGTCCCACATGACCGTCACCGAGATATTCGCCTGAGCCGAGCCTGGATCGGTAGGCTCGTCGAGGCCGCTCGGTGGTTCGGGTGCACACCCGGATAGCAGGGCGAGCCAGCCGCCAAAAAGCAGGCCGGAGATCCCGACGTGGGGGGGCGAGCTACTGCCGAACACAGCTAAATCCAGACTTCTCGACTGCAGAACTTCTACTACGGGCGGCCGCGTTAGCTTGACGGTCGTTCGGTCCCGGGTCAAGTGTGGCAGAACCGCAACAATCCGCTACAATCATCGACTTATCGAGATGATCCGCCGCTGTGGGGAGAACCCGGACCTTTACCGTCCAGAATTGCCCGACGGTTACGTTCGCGGGCCCGGATCTATACTGCGGACGTCCGTCATTACCGCCCCCCGCATCAGTCCGAGGCGCGGCGGAGATCCCAGACCGGAGTTACCAAGACCATGAAGATCCAACGCCGTCGAGCGACGCTGTGGCTCGCTCTCTTCGCAGCCTGGATGGCCGTGCCTCAAGCGGCCAATGCCCAGACCAAGCTCCTTCGATACCCGGACATCCAGGGAGAGCGCGTCGTCTTCTCCTACGCCGGCGACCTCTGGCTCGCTCCGGCCTCGGGAGGCACGGCCACGCGCCTAACCTCGCATCCGGGCCGCGAGTTCTTCGCGAAGTTCTCGCACGACGGCCGGTGGATCGCGTTCACGGGGCAGTACGACGGGGACGAGCAGGTCTACGTGATTTCGAGCGGCGGCGGCGTCCCGAGGCAGCTCACGTACTATCCGGCTCGCGGTCCCCTGGCTGACCGGTGGGGATTCGACAACCAGGTCTACGGGTGGACTCGGGACGGACGGGTGCTCTACCGCTCTCTGCGCGACGGCTGGGATCTCACCGACAGCCGCCTGTACACCATTTCGCTGGACGGCGGCCTGCCCGAGCCGCTTCCGATGCCGATATCGGGGGCCGGGGCGCTCTCTCCGGACGAGACGCGGGTCGTCTACTCGCCTCTCTTCCGCGACTTCCGGACGTGGAAGCGCTATCAGGGTGGCTGGGCGCAGGATCTCTACATCTTCGACCTCGAGACGCTGGAGGCGACGCCGGTCACGGACCACCCGCGCGCTGACCGCGACCCGATGTGGATAGGTGACGAGATCTACTTCGCCTCGGACCGCGACGGCACGAACAACCTGTACGCCTACGAGGTGGCGAGTGGCGAGACCCGGCAGATCACGGAGAGCGAGACCTGGGACGTGAGATGGCCCGGCGCCGACGATCGGCGAGTCGTCTACGAGCTGGACGGCGAGCTGGAGGTCTACGACACCCGGGACGGCAGCTCGACGAAGATCTCCATCACGGTCCCGAACGACGGCGTGGCCATGCGGCCTTCCCGGGTGAGCGCGGCGACGAACATCGAGGGCTTCGGCCTCAGCCCCGGGGGTGAGCGAGCGCTGTTCGTGGCCCGCGGAGACGTGTTCACGGCCCCGATCGAGAAAGGGCCGACTCGGAACCTCACCAACTCCTCTTCCGCCCACGACAAGCGTGCCGAATGGTCTCCCGACGGGACGCGTATCGCCTTCATCAGCGACCGCAGCGGGGAGGAGCAGCTCTACATCGTGAGCCAGGACGGGTCGGGATCGCTGCGTCAGCTTACTGACCACGACGTCGGGATGAGCTACACGCCGAGATGGTCGCCGGGCGGGACGCACATCGCCTTCAGCGACAAGGAGGGCCGGATCCACGTGGTGGCCGTCCAGAGCGGCGAGATCCGCCAGGCCGCCGAGGAGCGGCAGGGCCAAGTGTTCGACTATGCCTGGTCGCCGGACAGCCGCTACCTGGCGTTCAGCCTCAACGACCCCAGCGGCTTCGCCTCCATCTACATCTGGGGTCTCGCCGATAACCGGCTGAACCGGGTCACGGGACCGATGTTCAACGAGTTCCAGCCGGCCTGGGACCCGGAGGGCGAGTATCTGTTCTACATGGCCGACCGATCCTTCGCGCCGCAGATCGGCTCCTTCGAGTGGAACTACGTCGTGGATCGGGAGAGCGGCATCTACGCCCTCGCTCTGCGGGATGACGTGCCGAACCCGTTTCCGCCCCAGAGCGACGAGGTGAAGACCGAAGACGAGAAGGCGGACGAGGAGGCGGGAGACGAGGAGGGCGATGAGGAGGCGGGCGACCGCTCCGGGCCATCGGGTGCCGTGCCCCCGATGCGGATCGACTTCGAGGGTCTCGCCGAGCGCGTGGCGCGGGTTCCCATCGAATACGACAACTACTCGAACCTGGAGGCCGTGAAGGGCCATCTCCTCTACCGCCGGACCTCGCCCTTCTACTACGGCCGTCCCGCGGGGGTCGAGCCGGCGCTGAAGCTCTTCTCTCTCGAGGACCGCGAGGAGACCACCCTCGCCGAGGATGCCGACGGCTACGCCCTCTCGGCCGATGGGAAGAAGGCGCTGGTGCGCAGCGACCAGAGCTTCAAGCTCTACGACGTGAAGGCCAAGGGAGGCGAGTCGAAGACAGTGAGTACCCAGGGCCTCATGGTGGACCGGGTCCCGGCCGAAGAGTGGGCGCAGATCTTCGATGAAGTGTGGCGCCGCTTCCGGGACTGGTTCTACGTCGAGAACATGCACGGCTACGATTGGGAGGCCCTCGGCGAGCAGTACCGGGCCCTCCTGCCGCACGTCGCCCATCGCTCGGACCTGAACTACCTGATCGGCGAGATGGTCGCGGAGCTCAGCGTGTCACACGCCTACATCGCGGGTGGAGACTTCGAGGCGCCGGATCGACCGCAGGTGGCCCTGCCGGGAGCGAGGTTCGAGCTGGACGAAGCCTCGGGCCGCTACCGGGTGTCCAGTATCTTCGAGGGCCAGAACGAAGAGGACCGCTACCGCTCCCCCCTCACGGAGATCGGGGTGGACGTGCGAATCGGGGATTACGTGCTCGCGATCGACGGGGAGGAGCTCGTCGGGCCCGAGAACCCGTACCGGCTGCTACTTCACAAGGCGGATAGACCGGTTACGCTGACGGTCAACGACCGGCCGACGGCGGAGGGGTCGCGCGAGGTGAGCTTCAACCCGATCGACTCGGAGATTCCGCTCAAGTACTTGTCGTGGGTGGAGAAGAACCGGCGGTACGTGGACGAGACGACGGACGGCCAGGTCGGATACCTGCACCTCCCGGACATGGGCTCGAACGGCATCCGCGAGTTCATCAAGTGGTACTACGGGCAGATCCGTAAGGGCGGCCTGATCATCGACGTGCGGGGGAACGGGGGCGGCAACGTCTCCCAGATGCTCATCGAGCGGCTGCGGCGCGAGATCCTGCGGGTTCGCTTCGCGCGCACGGCCGAGTGGCCGCTCACCTATCCCTCGAGCGTCTTTTACGGCCACCTCGTGACGATCCTAAACGAGACCTCGGCCTCCGATGGGGACATCTTCCCGGCGATGTTCAAGCGTGCCGGCCTGGGTCCGCTGATCGGGAAGCGCTCCTGGGGAGGCGTGATCGGGATCACCGGCCACGGCCCATTGATCGACGGCGGCTCCGTCTTCGTGCCGCAGTTCGGGACGAACGACCTGGACGGCTCGTGGATCATCGAGGGGCACGGGGTCGATCCCGACATCGTCGTCGAGAACACGCCGAAGTCGGTGATCGAGGGACGCGATCTGCAGCTCGAGCGAGCGATCGAAGAGATCACGGGGATGATCGAGCGCGACCCGAAGCGCTTCCCGCCGCGGCCCGCGCCGCCGGTTCGGACCAAGACGGCCGGGGTGGGTGATGGAGGCGGGTGACGGGGACGGTTGATCTGCGGGAGCGGCTGCACACATGAACGGTTAGCATTGAGACAACAAGGGAGGTCAACGTGTCATCTCTTCTCTCCATGCTCCAGGAAACGATCGGGACGGACACGGTCTCATCCATGAGCCGGCAGCTCGGAACGGATGAGAGCGCCACGCAAGGCGCCCTTGGCGCCGCCCTGCCGCTGATGCTGGAGGCGCTGACCCGGAACGCCTCGAGCCCGGAGGGAGCCGCCTCGCTGCATGGCGCCCTGAGCGACCACGACGGCTCTCTCCTCGATGACCTGCCGGGCTACTTGGGCCGGCCGAACCTGGCGGACGGCGACGGCATCCTCGGGCATGTCTTCGGAAACCGGCGTTCTGCCGTGGAGCAGGGGATCGGACGGAGCAGCGGCCTCGACGCCGGAGACGTCGCCAAGCTCATGGCGACGGTAGCGCCGCTCGTGATGGCGTATCTCGGCCGCCGGCAACGGGAAGCCGGGGTGGACTCGGCCGGGCTCGGTCCAGCCCTGTCGGCGGAGCGGGAACGAGCCCTGGCGGACGAGCCCGCGTTGGGCGGATTGGCGGGCATCCTCGACGCCGACGATGACGGCAGCGTCATGGACGATCTCATGAGGCTCGGGGGCAAGTTCTTCCGGTAGGCTGAATCGGCGCCCTCGAGGCGCCGCGGCTTGCTTCCCCGGGTTCCCGGGGCGACTTGCCGGGCGGGATGTGTACCTGTCACTTTGCCGGCTAAATGTCCGTGACAATCCCAGCAGTCGAGCGCCCCGGCGAAGCCGTGCCGCCGCGACCCCTCGTGCGAGTGCTAACCGTACTCGCGCTTCTCTTCGTATTCCTCCTGGGAGTGAACGGGCTGGGCGACGGGTTCAAGTCGCTCGGCCAGGACTTCCTGGAGTCCTTCTTCCAGGCCACCTCGAACCCCTTCACGGGGTTGATGGTGGGCATTCTGGCGACGACTCTCGTCCAGAGCTCTTCGGTGACGACGTCGCTCATCGTCGGGCTGGTGGCGGCGCCGCTGAACCCGCTGCCGATCGCCAATGCCGTGCCGATGGTCATGGGCGCCAACATCGGCACGACGGTCACGAATTCCGTCGTCTCCCTGGCCCACATGGGAAGGCCGGACGAGTTCCGCCGCGCCTTTTCGGTGGCGACGTGCCACGACTTCTTCAACTACATGGCGGTCGCCGTGCTGCTTCCGCTGGAGTTGGCGACCGGCTTTCTGCAGCGCTCGGCGACGGTCTTGTCCTCGTACGTCACGGGCTTCGGCGGCGCCGCGTACGAGAGCCCCGTCAAAGGGGCGCTCAAGGCGGGCCTGAGGCCGATCAAAGGCGTGATCGGTTTCTTTTTCGAGAACCAGAGGGTCGAGGCCGTTCTCCTCATCGTGGTCAGCGGCGTCCTCATCTTCACGGCTCTCATCCTGCTCGTGAAGGTAATGCGCTCGACCCTGCAGACGCGGGTCGAGCTGTTCGTCTCGAAGGCGCTGGATGTGAGCCCGCTGCTGGCCATGCTCGTCGGAGTCATCGTGACCGTCATGGTCCAGTCGAGCTCGATCACGACATCGCTGTTGGTGCCGCTGGCCGGAGCGGGCATCCTGACCCTGTATCAGGCGTTCCCGATCACGATCGGCGCCAACATCGGGACGACGGTGACGGCTTTCCTCGCCGCGCTGGCTGCCACGGGCCCGCACGCTCAGGCGGCGATCACCATCGCTCTGGTTCACCTGCTGTTCAACCTCAGCGCGACGCTTCTGATCTATCCCGTCCCGGCGATACGGGAGATTCCGCTCAGGGCCGCCCGGTGGCTGGCCGACGCGGCCGTGAGATCGAGGCGGTGGGCCCTCGCCTACGTGGTCGGGCTCTTTTATGGGTTGCCCGCCCTGTTCGCTATTTTGGATCAGCTTCTGAGCTAGCCGACCGGGAGGTCTTGAATGTTTCGACAGCTTCTGAGCGTCTTCAGGGACAGCAAGCCGCTTCATGCGATGGGCGAGGATTTCGCCGAAATGCTCCAGAAGACGTACGACATCACCGTCCGCGCCGGTCAGATCTACTTCACGAACGCCGCGAGCTCCGAGGATCGGAGCTACATTTACAAGCAGGACGTGAAGATCAACAAGCTGGAGCGCAAGATCCGCAAGGCCGTCGTGGCCCACCTCTCGTTTCCGGAGAACACCCAGAGCGTGCCGTACTGTCTGGCCCTCATGAGCCTCGTGAAGGACGTGGAGCGGATCGGCGACTACGCCAAGAACCTCGGCGAGGTGCGGGATTTCTTCGCGGGTCCGCTCCCCACGGACGATCATGTCGGGGAGCTGCAGGAGATCCGGTCCTCGGTCGAGGAGGCGTTCTCCGTCACGGCGGAGGTCTTCGCCGCGGCCCAGCAAGAGCGGGCCATGACCCTGATCCACCACGGCAAGAACGTGGGCCGCAGGTGCGACGGGCTCGTCGAGGTCATCGCGCAGAGCTCCTACGACGCGGCCACGTCGGCGGCCCTCGTGCTCGGGACGCGTTACTACAAGCGGATCAACGCCCACATCGTCAACGTTCTGACCAGCGTCGTGATGCCGCTCCACAAGCTCGATTACTTCGACGAGGATGCCGCGCAGACTATCTGACCGTCACGGGCTATGGTCGACTGGACCGGCGCTCCTCGTCGTCGCCCACACGCTGTTCCGGGCTGCCGGTGGCCCTACCCGGCGTAGTCCGCAGCGTCTCCGCTCTCTCTCATCTGCACCGTGTAGAGCCCCACGATCCGGGCGACCACGATCACCAGGAAGAGCTGGCCGAGCGTCGCCTCCAGCATGGCCATGATGCGGGCAGGGTCGGAGACCGGACGCATGTCCCCGTATCCGAGCGTCGTCAGCGTCACGAAGCTGAAGTAGGAACGGACCTTCTCTCCGCTCACTGAATGAAGATCGGCCGATATCCCCGCGTCTTCGACCGCGAGCGCGATCGCTCCGGGCTCGATCGTATCCGCGATCCCGTAGCCAATCGCCCAGATCGTGGCCAGCAGGAGATAGACGCTGGCCACTCCGAACAGGAGGTCCGACGTCACCCGCTTCGCGCGGATCACGTGGTTGAGAATCCCGGCGGCGACCAGGGCCATAAAGAGCAGCTGAGAGATTCCGCCGGCGATCGCCCGCCCGGGCTCGGTCGGCTCTATCCAGCCCGCCAACAGCGCCGGAACGGCCAGAAGGAGGCCGATGATCAACGTGCTTCGACGCTCGGCCGCCGTTACGAGAGCCGCCAGGGCCACGATCGTGAACAGCAGCGGCGCCAGGAGGCCCTCCAGCCGGTTCGGGATGACGAACGGGCCAGCGAGAAAGAGGAGCAGGGCGACGAAGAGAACCTGATAGCGAATCACCACGTGATCACCCAGAGACGTGCTCGTATCCCATGTCATGGTCTTAGCTCCACCTCCGGCGCATTATGGTGCGAGTTCGTTTCGAGGCGGCCTGTCGAATGGGCGTTCAGAGGCCAGGAAGAAGGAAGGTAACATGGGGGCAAGGCAAGGGCTGTGGCCCGGAATCGCGCTGCTGCTCGCCGGCTGCACGGTCGGTCCCGACTACTTCGCGATCCCCCTCCGGGCCCGGGCTTCGGCGACCCGCGCCACGGCGGCCTGGAGGTTCAGGTTCGCGAGTTCCGCCCGGCGGATGAGGTCGGTGAGCACCGTGTCCTGCAGCTCCGTCCACCACATCTGGAGCGGAGCCTCCTCGTCCTCCAGCTCCTCCACCACGGCGTTTCGCCACTCGTCGGGTACCGAGTAGTCCGGCGCCTCGTCGACGCCGATCGAAGCGGCTCCTAGGGCGAGAGCACACCCATCATCACGGCCACCACCGTCAGCGCGCTCATGAAGACGAGCGCACGGTGCGAGCGGCGGGTCAGGAGGTAGATCATCAGGGTCGCGCCGATCGGGGCGGTGAAGGCAAAGATGTAGGCCAGGGTGAACACGACGTCTTTGACCCACCACAGGCCGGTGAGGCCGGCCAGGCTCGCCTCCGCCACGAACGGCTGCACGACCTCCGTGGCCAGGTCCTCGAGGAGGAAGAGGACGACGAAGGCACCGCCCAGCCGAAGATAGAGGCTCACCTCGGCGCGGCTTTTCTTCCTGAACGGCGCGTAGAAGATCCCCACGAAAGGCCGAACGAGGCGGGCGAAGGCGTTACCTGGCTTCACGTGGTGGTAGAAGAGCCGCAGCCGGTAGCTCCAGCGCACGAGGTCGCCGACCAGCGGCACCTGATGGAGGGGAGCCAGCTGCCGCCCGAAGTTTAGGACGATGATCAGCGCCCCGACGGCGGCGATCGCCTCGATGTTCCCCGTGGCGCGGCTCACGGCACCAAGCGCGTAGCCCGCGAACACCAGCACGATGGCATCGGCGAGCGCCTTCCTGGTCCCACGGGCGCCGCGGCGGGACGCCGGGTCGTACCACCGCGGAGGAGCGGCCAGCTCCGAGCCGTCGGAGGGGGGAAGGAAGGCCAGGCCGGTGGGAGGGAGGCCCAGGTCCCTTCGCTGGCCCTGGATCGTGTTCTGCCGGAAGACCAGCCGCGGGATCAGGAAGAAGTCGACCACCCACCAGATCAGCGCCCCGCCGAAGGTTAGCAGCATGGCGAGGCCGGTCCACGTCCGGTTCAGGTAGAAGCGGTGCGCCCCGAATACCCCGAGAAACACCCACAGCAGGTACGCGAAGGATCTCCGCTTCAGCGGATACTCGTAGAGGTCCTCGAGGATCTCCTGGGGGATCTGTTCGGCCATGCGATGATTCTATGGCCGAACCACGACGGGTGACACATCCTCCTTCCTGGGAGCTCCCGGTGTGTCGATTCCCTCCCGCGGAGTCGGGGTTTTCCCGGCAGACAGTGTGGGGGGGATCCCGACTGACGGCGAGGCCGGTCGGCCCTAGCCTTCACTCAGGAAGCTACAGCCAGCGGGGAGGTCAACATGCCGGTCAAGAGACTCAGGCGGTTCCTGGAGAGCGAGGGAGTCAAGTACTTGACCATCTCGCATTCCCAGGCGTTCACCGCCCAGGAGATCGCCGCCTCCGCCCACATCCCCGGGAAGGAGCTCGCGAAGACGGTGATGGTGAAGATCGACGGCGAGATGGCGATGGCGGTGCTGCCGGCCGACGATCGCGTGGACCGCCATCTTCTCAAGCAGGCGGCAGAAGCGGATGTCGTCGAGCTCGCCTCCGAGTCCGAGTTCAGGGATCTGTTCTCCAACTGCCAGTTGGGCGCCATGCCGCCGTTCGGGAACCTGTGGGGCATGCAGGTCTTCGTGGATGAGCGCCTCGCCGAGGACGAGGAGATCGCCTTCAACGCCGGCTCCCACTCGGAGCTCGTGCGTCTGGCCTACGCGGACTTTGAGCGGCTCGTGCAGCCCGAGGTCGTCCATCTGACGACGCGAGAGAACGTCCTCGCCGGGTAGACGCGCCCCCTGCCGCTCTAGCTGTCCGGGACAGGAATCGCGCGCGCAACGACCTGGACCACGTGCCCCCGGCCCGTGTGATGTGATCCCTCCAGGACCGCGCGCTCGGTCTCCCGGGCCACGAGCAGCTCGAGGCCGGCGAGCTCCGGGCGCAGATCGTCCAGGGAGAGGAGCAGGTCGGCGGTCGGCGGTCCGCCGGTGCCGTACGCCAGCTGTTTCGGGGTGTACGCCTCCAAGATGAACACCCCTCCCGGACGCAGTCCCTGGAGGACCTGTCGATGCACCCGCCGGCGGTTCGGGGGAGGGAGGTGGCAGAAGATCGAGATGATCCCCTCCCACGCCCGCGGCTCGAGCTCGAAGTCGGCCAGATCCGCAGCGACGGTCTGGATCCTCACCCCGCGCTCCTCGGCCAGCTGCCAGGCCTTCTGGAGCCCTACCAGCGAGATGTCCACGGCGAGCACGTCGTAGCCGAGTTCCGCCAGGTATACGGCGTTGCGTCCCTCTCCCTCTCCGAGCGAAAGCACCCGCCCCGGAGGGATCCGAGCAGCTTCGGAGACGAGGAAGTCGTTCGGCTCCGTGCCGTACACGAAGCCGGGCCGGCTGTAGCGAGCGTTCCACATGGGAGCGAAACCTAAGGGACGGTTCCTCCGCGTGAACGGGTGTACGCGACCGCGCACTGGCGCTATTGTTTGCGCCGCACGTTTTCGCTCTCTGAACCGACCGGTGGCCTGATGTCGAGCAGCGCACAAGGCAGCGCACAGGACAGAGAGATCCGGCTCCGCGTGGAGACCGCGCTCAGACAGCTGAGCGTTCTGGATCGCCATCTGCTCGCCAACGACGCGAACGAGAGAGCGCTCAGACACCGTCTCGCGGTCCAGCTCGAGAAGCACTTCGACCACTGGGACGTGGACTGCGAGTACGACATCTTCGAGGCCGACCCGAAGCGACTCGCCGAGCTCGAGCGGGCGCTGACCATCGCGGTCATGGGAAAGCCGCTCGCCAGGGACACCTTCGGGCTCACGGTCTACCCGGACATCATCGTCCATCGTCGCAGGACGGACGAGAACCTCCTCGCCCTCGAGATCAGAAAGAGCAGCAGCCCCGTCCCCGATGAGGTCGACCGAGCCAAGCTGGCGGCATGGAAGAGCGAGCCGGTCAGTTTCCGCTATGCCGGCCTGGTCCGTCTCGAGACGGGCAAGACGAGCGGAGATCCGTACAGCTGCGAGTTTCTGTAGGCCGCGATGTCCGGGGACGGGAGAGTGAGGATGAAGCGCTGGCTCGCCTCTCCGGCCGCGGCCTTCCTGGTCATCGGGGTCCTGCTGTTCGCCCTTCAGGCTCTCGTGGCCAATCGCGCCGGCGGCGGGGATTCCACCCGCATCGAGGTGACCGAGACCGAGATCGGCCTGCTCACCGATTACTTCACCCGGCAATGGAACCGCCCGCCCACCGAGCAGGAGCTACGGGGCCTCGTGGATGACTACGTGCGGCGGGAGGTGCTCTACCGGGAGGCTCTGGCGCTCGGGCTCGACCGTGGCGATGAGGTGATCCGGCGGCGGATGGTGCAGAAGTTCGAGTTCCTCACCGAGGATTTGGCGGGACAGCTTCAGCCGCCGGACGCGGCGCTCCAGACGTACTTTGAGGAGAACCGCGAGCGTTACCGCTACCCCGAGCTCCGGTCCTTCACCCACGTCTACTTCAACGTCGACGAGCGGGGCGACGCGGTTGTCGCTGAGGCCGAGAGCGTCCTGGCCGATCTCAGGGCCTCACCGGATGCCGCTGCCCGGGCGGGCGAGCTCGGCGATCCCTTCATGCTCGCGCGCCATTATCGGGCCGTCTCTCCACAGGAAGCCTCGCGGCTGTTCGGAGGGCGGTTCGCCGACGCCCTGTTCGAGCTCGAGCCCGGCGATTGGCAGGGGCCCGTGGCGTCGGGCTATGGGCTCCACCTGGTGCTGGTGACGGATGTCGAGGGGTCGTCGGTGCCCGGCCTCGACGATGTCATGGACGAGGTGCTCGCCGACTACCAGAGGGAGGTCCGCGAGCGAGCACAGGACGAGATCCTGGCGGGCCTGATGGAGCGCTACGAGGTGGAGATCGACGAGGCGTCGATCGTCAGTCGGTCGCTGCAGCGGTGAGCGCGGCGCGCTGCGGGCGATCCGTGAGTGCCCGAACGGGCCTCGCCGTGATGGCGGCGTGGGCGATGGTCGTGTGGGCGCTCGCATCGCCTCCGGTCGCGCTACCGGCGGCCTCCGCGCACGAAGGGCAGCCGATCCAGGTCCAGATCCAGGAGCAGGAGCCCGGGGCGTTTCTTGTCCAATGGCGGGTTCCGAAGACCCTGCCGATCGAGGCGATGCCGGCTCTCGTATTACCGGAGAGTTGCCGGAGCGAGGGCGAGCGGACCGTGATCGAGCTGCCGGCGGCGTGGCTCAACCGACAGCTCTACCGCTGCTCGGAGACCCTCTCCGGCCAGACCATTCAGATCCGCTATCCGCTCTACAATCCCGCCATGACTACGCTCGTGCGCGTCGATTTCCACGGCGGCGAGCGGTTCGCTCACGTCCTGGACCCCACCGAGGACTCCTGGCGCGTGCCGGAGGCGGGGGCGGACGGAATCGCCTGGCTGCGCGGCGCGCGGCGCGCGGTCCTGGACGGCATCTCCCATCTTTTCGGCCACTGGGTGCACCTGCTCTTCCTGGTCGCGATCTGCCTGCTGGGAACGGACCTCTCGATCCGGCTCGCCACCGCCTTTGCCGCCGGCCAGCTGGCCGCGGTGGCGCTCGCGGCCGGCTTCGGGCTCGGGCCCGAGCCCCGGGTGGCGGAGATCTGCGTCGCGATCGCGGTCACCTTCCTCGCTGTCCAGGCGCTGCGGCCTCCGGAGGAGCGGCGTCAGCTTCCGGCTCTGGCCGCCGGAGCCGGGCTGTTCCACGGTTTCGGTGTGGCGGCCGCCCTCTCCGGAGCGGGAGGCGTCGCCGCGCCCGACTGGCTCTACTTGCTCTTCGTCGTTCTGGGCATGGACGCCGCGCTCCTCGTCCTCACTCTGGGGCTGAACGCGGTTGGCGCCCTATGGGCGCGCCGCTGGCCTTCCGGCTCTCGCCGGCGAGCGCTGGCGTACGGACTGGGCGGGACCGCGGTGGCGGTCGCTCTCACCCTCGGCCTCGGGAAGGGGTCCGCGACGGAGGCGGAAGCACGCTTTTCGCCCCGGCTGCCGGGCGCGGCTGGAGGGGCGAGTGGCGCCTCGATGCCCGGCTCGCGGCGGCTGGCACCGCAGGCTCCCGACGCCCCGATCCAGAGCTTCCTGGCCATCGAGCCCTACGAGGTCCGGCACGAGATCCTGGTTCGCCTGGTCGATGTGGCGGGCCGGCTGCGACTGGAAGGCGACGGGCTGGCCGGGGAGGGGTTCGTCGAGGTCGAGGCGCAGGAGGAGGTCGGACGGCGCATCGCCGATCTCGTGGCCGAGGGCACGCAGGTCGAGATCGATGGAGAGGCTGCGGCCCCGATCATCGATCGCTTCTCCTTCATGACGGTGGGTCCGCGAGGGGTGCTGCCGCGCGCCACCCCCGAGCCTGAGGCGATAGACGAAGCGACGGTCGGCGTGACGGTCGTCTATCCGGCGCCGGGCATGCCCGACGAGATGACGTTGGCCTGGACGGCGTTCGACGGCCCCGAGGAGGTGATTCCCACCACGGTAACCGATCCGGAGTCGTCGATCTCCGCCGAGCTGACGGCCGGCGAGCCGATGCTGCGGTGGGAGAACGCCCTCGCGGAGGATCCGATCCCTACCGTGGCCGGGGTCGAGGTCGAACCGCCGCAGCTCCCCTTGCCGCTCGCGTCGCTGGCCCTGCTCGTTGTGGCGCTGGCCTTCGGTGTGGCGGCGCTCCGAGGCCGGCGCGCTACGACCTCGTTCGCCCTGTCGCGGGTCACGCTCGCGCTGGCCGTGGTCGCCGTGCCGATCGCCGACGTGGCGATCGCTCTGCCCTCGTCCATCCGCTCCGTTCCCACCGAGTCCCAGGCGCGGCGAATCCTGGCCGGCGTCCTCCCCAACGTCTACCGCGCCTTCGAGCTCAGGGACGAGGCGGCGGCATACGACCGTCTCGCCGTCAGCGTGACGGGACCGACGCTGACCGAGGTGTACCTGGAGCATCGCCGCGCGCTCGAGATGGAGGAGCGAGGGGGGGCGAGGGCGCGCGTCGAAGCGGTCGAGGTTCTCGAGGTGCGCGAAGTCGAGCCGGCCGCCGACGGGGGCTTCACCGCAGAAGCCGGCTGGAAAGTCGGCGGGACCGTGACTCACTTCGGCCACCGGCACTTCCGCCAGAACCGGTACGACGCGCGCGTCGAGCTCCTGCCGGACGAGGGGACTTGGAAGGTCCGGTCGATCGAGATCCTCGAGGAAGAGCGGCTGAGATGACAAGCCGGACCTGTCACCTTCCTGTACCTTTTCTCCTGCTCCTGGGCTCGGCCGCATGTGATGGGGAGGCCGCAAGGTCGGGAGCGGATGAGCCTGAGATAGGTGAGGTTACGATGTCTATACAGTTACGTAGCAGCGGTGTCACGCATGGGGGCGAGATCCAGCGTCGATATACCTGCGATGGGGAAGACCTCTCGCCGCCGCTCAGCTGGGAGGGTGTGCCCGAGGGTACGGCGAGCCTGGCGCTCATCGCGGACGACCCGGATGCGCCGGTCGGCACGTGGGTGCATTGGGTGCTCTACGGGCTGGATCCGGCGGCGCGTGAGCTCCCCGAGGGCGTGCCGACGAACGACACCGTGCTCGGCGGCGCCAGGCAGGGGCGCAACGACTTCCGCCGGATCGGTTACGGAGGTCCCTGCCCGCCGCCGAATGGAGCGCACCGGTACTTTTTCACGATCTACGCCCTGAGCGAGGCAGTGGATCTGGAGTCTGGAGCGACGAAGGCCGAGCTGCTCGCGGCGATGGAGGGGAAGGTGCTCGCCCAGGGCCAGCTCATGGGCACCTATCGGCGACGGTAGGCGGCGTGCCGCGGCGCTGGAATGAGCGGCGGGCCGCCGATCCCGTCCGAGAAGCCAGTGATCGCTGAGAGGGGGCCACATGCTGGAGTTCTTCATTCACCTGGTCGTCACCGCGCTCCTTCTCCTCGTCGTGGCCTACTTGGTGCCCGGCGTCCAAGTCGAGGGGATGAAGTCCGCGCTGATCGCGGCTTTGATCCTGGGGGTGGTGAACGCGCTGGTGAGGCCGTTCGTCGTGGTGCTCACGATCCCGCTCACGATCGTCACGCTCGGGCTTTTCTTGCTCGCGATCAACGCGCTTATGTTCCTGCTGACCTCCAAGCTCGTGCCCGGCTTCCGGGTCGAGGGCTGCCTGTCCGCGTTCCTCGGAAGCCTGGTCTTCTCGGTGCTGAACCTCGCCGTGTCGGCCGCGTTCGGACTATGAGCCTCGAGACGGCCGCCAAGACGGGGCTCGATCGGAGGTGACGCACCTTGGCACGTAGCGACAGACCGAGCGTCACCGACCGCTTCCTCCGCCTGTTCAGCGATGTGCGGGGGGGCGAGAGCGGGACCGTCCTGCTGCTGGGCCTCAACGTCTTCCTCATCCTCACCGCCTACTACTTCATCAAGCCGGTCCGGGAGGCTTTGATCCTGGAGAGCGGCGGGGCGGAGGTCAAGGCGTATTTATCGGCCGGACAGGCGCTCCTGCTTCTCGGGATCGTGCCGATCTACGGCGCGCTGGCGGGGAGGCTGCCGCGCAAGAGGCTGATCAACGTCGTCACAGCCTTCTTCGCGGTGTGCATGGTCGCGTTCTACCTGGTTGGCCGTGCGGCCGGACCTTCGCTTCCCCTGGCGCTCGTGTTCTTCCTGTGGATCGGGATCTTCAACGTGATGGTGATCGCCCAGTTCTGGTCCTTCGCGAACGACATCTACACGAGCGAAGAGGGCGAGCGCCTGTTCCCGATCGTGGCGTTCGGGGCCTCGGCCGGTGCGGTGGTGGGAAGCTGGCTGTCGGGCGGCGTAATCTCCGTGTTCGGCGTCTTCCTGCCGCTCATCATCGCGGCCGCGGTGCTCACGATCAGCCTCGTGGTCACGAACTGGGTCGATGCCAGGGAGCGCCGGCGAAAAGAAGTAGGGGTGCCAAGCGTCTTCGACACGGCGACGATGCCCGCCGCGAGCAGCCAGCTCAGTCTGAAGGACATCCGCAAGGCGATCGAGGAGTACGACGCGCTCGAGGCCGATCGGGAGGCGCGGGGAGAGAAGGGAAGGCCAGAAGCGGAGGACGACGAGAGCCCCGGCCGTCCCGCACCGACGAGTCCCGCTCCCGACATGACGCAGACGTGGCAGTTCGCGGGGAAGGGGGAGGGCCCCTTCAAGCTGGTGTTCAAGTGCCGCTACCTCCTCCTCATCGCCCTCCTCATCATGCTCCTCAACTGGGTGAACACGACCGGCGAGTACATCCTGGGGAGCGTGGTCGAGGATTCGGCGGCCGCAGCGGTGGCGGCCGGGGGGGCAGGCGGCCTGACGGAAGGCGAGTTCATCGGGGCGTTCTATTCGAGGTTCTTCGCGGTGGTGAACGGCCTCGGGCTGTTCATCCAGCTCTTTCTCGTCTCGCGGGTCATCAAGTATCTGGGCGCGCGTACGGCCCTGCTCATCCTGCCGCTCATCGCCCTGGGAGGGTACGCGCTGCTCGCCTTCTATCCGCTGCTCTCGATCGTGCGGTGGACGAAGACGGCGGAGAACGCGACCGACTACTCGCTTCAGAACACGATGAGGAACGTGATCTTCCTGCCCTGCACGCGGGAGCAGAAGTACAAGGCCAAGCAGGCGATCGACTCCTTCTTCTGGCGGGCGGGGGACGTGCTCTCCGCCGCCGTCGTGTTCCTCGGAACCACCTACCTGGCCATGGGGGCGAGTCAGTTCGCCGTCGTCAACATCGCGCTCGTCCTCGTGTGGTTGGTTCTCGCCGTCCTGATCGGCCGCGAGTACATGAAGCTGGTCGACTCCGGCCGTCCCCCCTGCGTCGAGGCCCCGTTCGGATCGTTCTCCCTCTGAAAGTGTTCACGATCCGGGGAGCTCTGGTCCGCGTGATCTCGGCTCGAGCGATGAGTCGCCGCGAACGGAAGGTCTATGAGCAAGCGTAAGAAGCGTCTGCCCCAGGCGCTGCTGGAGGAGCTCAAGGCATTGGCGAACGAGCGGGCCGTTCCCTACCGGAGCCTGCTCAAGATCTACCTTGCCGAGCGCGTGGCGCGGGCCAGGTCGAGGACATCCTCCCTGAGGGGAGGCCGAACCTGACCGGTTTCCAGGTGTCCGCTGAGCCTGGCCTTCAAATCAGATATGAGTGCTCGCGTTATCAGCCGCTCATCCTCCATGCTTAGGGTTTACGATGTTGCTCGCTCATGGGCTGAGCCTATGAGCCTTGGGTCATATCAACGGATGCCGCCAACGTTCCGGCAGGCCATCGGCCTGACACCCCACCCTCCGTCACTCCACCCGTAGGCCTGTACAACTAGATAGACGGGCCCCATACACCCGACTGCCTCAGCGATCCACCCTCCGCTCGCTCGGGTTGCAGGATGGCATCGTGAATCGCGACTTGTAAGGAAGCCAAGGGCTCAGCGCGGCACCGGCGGACACTGCTATTGACGGCGATCAGTACCGCGGCGTACGGTAGCCCCCCAACGCTCGCGGGGGGCGCGCCGGACTCAGGAGTCCGATGCGCCGACCGATGGGCCTACAGCTAAATAGCAGCTCCCCGACGACGTCATTCTTGTTGACTCGATCCCGCACCGCGGTACTGACAAGATGGACAAGAAAGCGGTCCGGGAGAGCCTGAAGGCCGAGGGTTGTCGGCTCCCGGATGTGCGCGTAGGGGAGCAGTAGTTGGAGGAAGAATCCAAACCTAATACGAAGCAACCCAACGACAAAGGAGAAGAGGATCATGGCGGAGAGCGTGTACAAGGTCATCGAGATCGTAGGCACCAGCACCGAGGGTTGGGACGAGGCGGCAGCCGCCGCGGTCAGGCGGGCGGGAGAGAGCCTGCGCGACATCCGGGTCGCGGAGGTTGACGACCTGGATCTGAAGATGGACGGCGCTACGATCGTCTATCGGGCTAAGATGAAGGTGTCGTTCAAGTACGAGGAGTAGGATCGACTAGCATCCCTGTGCCCGGCAGCGGAATTCTTGGGCGCCTTGCCGAGGGTGTTGCAGAAATGAGGAGTCGCCGCTCCGCCTGGAGGCGGCGCCGCCGGAGTTGGACGACCGCCCTTTTCTTCGCTTTCGTGCAACGGGTCCATTCCACCGTGAAATTCACAAAATAAAAGAGACGCGAGGAGTCATAGGCGATGAGAAAACGATTCCTCGCGCTGTCGGAGGATCATCGGCTGACGGAGCTGCCGCCGGAGTCCCTTCAGGCGCGCCTGTCCGACGGTGAAGGTGCCGCTTGGGTTGACGTCGAGGACTACACGAGCGAGGAGCTGGAGGCCTGGCTCGAGTCGCTCCGTCTGAGCCCGGGAGCGGTAGAAGCCTGCGCAGGGGCCGGGGGAAGGACGCAGGTCGCCTTGTTGAACCAGGAGGTGTTCTTCGAGCTCCCGGCTTTGGCATCGGATGCCGGTTCGGAGCGCGTCTCGGTGGCGTTTCTTTGCACGCAGAATCTCTGCGTCACGCAGGCGGCCGCAGGACGCTGGGCCCGTCTGACGTTGATGGAGCAGATGGCGCACATCGGAAGCGAAGTCGAGCGGGCGATCCGGGCTTACGAAGGCAGACGGGAGGCTCGCTTCGAGCTTGCGCTCGCTCGGGCACTGGAGCTGTTCTGCCGGCTGTTTTTCGCCGACGATGTCCCTTCGCACCTTCGCTCCGGCTTGAGTAGATACTTTATGCAGTTCGCCGTTGCCGCCCATTCGTCCTCGTAGGGGTGTTGGCCGATCTCCCGGTTGGAGGAGTCCTGACATGATAGGATGTCGCTGCAGGCTCCTCGCGGGCGCCCTGCTGCTCGCCGCGTGTGGCTCGCCGGACAGCGGGCCTGACCCGGGAGACGCCACTGAGGCGGAGGACCAGGCGTTCGACTCGGCGGCCGTCGCCGATGCGGCTCCCGAGCTGCTTGCCTGGGGGAGCGAGGCGGTCCAGCAGCTCCGCCTCGACGAGACGTGGATCGCGGACCTGGACAGTTTGGCCCAGTACCGCGCCATCCGCATCCTCGTCCCCTTCAGCCGGACCTACTACTTCCTGGACGCCGGGCTGCAGCGCGGGATCACCTACGAGGCGTTCCGGGAGTTCGAGAAGTACCTGAACAAGGAGCTCGGGACACGTGGACCTCGCCGCCTCCACGTCATCTTGATCCCGACGCCGCGCGACCACCTGTTCACCGGCCTGGTCGAGGGTCGCGGCGACATCGCCGCCGCCGGACTCACCATCACGCAGGAGCGCCGGGAGATCGTCGACTTTTCCGAGCCGTTCTCGACCGAGCTGCGTGAGGTGGTGGTGACCGGACCATCGGCGCCGCCGCTGGCGAGCCTGGACGACCTCGCCGGACAGGAGATCCTCGTCAGGCGCTCGAGCAGCTACTACGAGAGCCTGGCTGTGCTCAACGAGTCGTTCGAGGCGGCCGGCAAGCCGCCTCTGAGGTTGAGCCCGGCCGACGAGCACATGGAGGATGAAGACCTCCTGGAGATGGTGAACGCCGGCCTGATCCCGGTGGTCGTGGTGGACGAGCACAAGGCTGAACTGTGGGCGGAGGTCTTCAAGGCGATCACCGTCCGCTCCGATCTTGCCGTCCGCACCGGGGGGCAGCTCGCCTGGGCCTTCCGCAAGAACAGCCCGCAGCTCAAGACGGTCGTGAACCGCTTCGTCTCACGCAACCAGCAGGGGAGCTACCTCTTCAACGTCCTCTGGAAGCGGTACTGGGGCGACGCGGAGTGGATCCGGAACGCTACGAGCGAGAGCGAGATGGAGCGCTACCGGGCGGTCGTCGACCTCTTCAGACGCTACGCCGGCGAGTACGGCTTCCCGTACCTCCTGATGATGGCCCAGGGCTATCAGGAATCGGGGCTCGACCAGAGCGTCCGCAGTCCCGCCGGCGCGGTCGGCATCATGCAGCTCCTCCCGAGCACGGCCGCGGACGTCAACGTTGGGATCTCGGACATCTCCACCGCGGAGGACAACGTCCACGCAGGCGTCAAATACATGGAGTTTCTGAGGCGCCGCTACTTCACCGACGAGGAGATCGAAGAGCTCGACAGCATGATGTTCACGATCGCCGCCTACAATGCCGGCCCCGCCAGGCTCCAGCGCCTTCGGGGGATCGCGGCCGAGCGGGGCCTGGACCCGGACGTTTGGTTCCAAAACGTGGAGCTGATCGTCGCCGAGAAGGTAGGCCGGGAGACGATCCAGTACGTGGACAACATCTACAAGTACTACGCGGCCTACAGCATGATCGCGGCGGCGGAGGAGGCGAAAGCGGAGGCCAGGCGCCAGGCAGAGCGAAAGGCCGGCGAAGCGGAGGCGGAGGGAGAGGCAGGCGAGGGGGGCTAAGCTCGCCGGCTTACGCGCTTTGCTTCCGCCACGAAGCGGATAAGGTTGGCTACCTCCCGCAGTTGGTCTGCAGGCGTTAGCCGCAGGATTCTCTCGACATCCCCCAACATGTGCATGTCTGCGGTCGGTTGGGGGACAAGTCGAGGGTCCGGCTCGAATCCCGTGGCCGCCAACAGGCTCCGATTCCCGCTACCTGCCTCCATCTCCATCCCCGCCGCCGTCCCCGCCTCCGCTGCCCCCTTCGTCATCACCCGAATCGGACTGAAGATCTTCTGCCTGTTGGGTCGACGCCGGCTCCGAGCCGGGGGGAGCTACGGCGGGTGGGGACTCCTCTGCCTTCTTCGCCGCACGCTTGGCCGACCGTCCGGCCGCGGCTTCGGCACTCTGCCGTCGCGCCACCAGCTCCGTGCGCGGGAACGGAACCGCGATGCCTTCGTCCTCGAGCCTGAGCTTGATCAGCCGCGGCAAACCTCTGAGCATGTCCAGCCAGTCCTCGCTCTTCACCCACGGCCAGACGGCGATCTCGACCCAGGAGTCCGCCAGTTTCTTGACGAAGATGGCGGGCTCGGGATCGGCCAGGACCATCTCGTTCACGTCGACCAGGTCCCGGAGCACCTGGAGGGATCGGTCCAGGTCCTCCTGGTAGGAGATCTTCGCCGTGACCTCGACGCGCCGGATCGGCTCCGACGACCGATTCTCGATCACGCTCCCCCAGATCAGGCGGTTCGGGACGAAGAGCCGGCGGCGATCGAACGTCAGGATGGTCGTGTTCGCCAGGCCCATCTGCTCCACCGTCCCGATCACCCCGCCGGCCTCCACGATGTCCTCGACGTCGAAGGGCTTGGTGGCCAGGATGAACAGACCGGCGGCCAGGTTGCTCATCGAGTCCTGAAGCGCGAGTCCCACGATGACACCCGCCACACCGAGGCCGGCGAGGACCGTCGTCGGGTTCGCGCCGACCAGCCAGAGTCCAGTGACGAGTCCGGTGATCGTGGCCAAGGGCCGGATCATCCGCCCGACCAGATCCGTCATCAGGTTCGAGAACCGAACGACCCGGATGAGCCGAAGGAACCACCAGAGCAACCGGAACACGATCCGGAACAGGACGATGAACCCGAGGATGATGAGGAGCCGGACCAGGATGTTCGGCCCGTTGGTCTTGGTCCAGCCCCACACCCCCGCCCCGACGTCCTTGGCCAGGCCGATAAAGACCTGCGGGTTCAGGATGTCCGCCGTCACGTCGCCCGTCGCCCGGATAACGATCTGCCGGTACTGCGCGGTCTCGTAACCTCGCTGCCTCAGGAGGTCCGCCGTGGCGCTGATCGTGGCGGCGATCCCCTGCACACGCTGCGCGGCCGCCTGGCGTCGGGTGCGAAGGTCGCTGATCTCGGATTCCTCGCCGCCGGCCTTTTGGGCGGCCTTGATCTGCTCGTCGAGACGGTTTCGGCTGACGATGGCGATTTGAAGCCGGCCCACCTGGCTCTCGGCCCAGTTCTTCAGGTGGCGGTCCACGACCTCCCATTGCTCGGCCGTGTCGACGCCGAGCGAGTCTGCGTCAGCGAGCGTCGCCATCTGCCCGATGACCAGCGTGTCGAGCGTGGCCTTGGCTTCGCGAACCCGAAGCTCGATTCCGGCAAGGCTGTCCGGTGGAGCGGCGGCCCGCAGGTCTCTCAGGTCATCGACTTGGTCGGTGTACCGCTCGATCGCCTCCTCGTAGAGGCGGGCGACTCTGGAGAGGAACTCGCCGAACGCGACCTTGATCGAGTCGACCGGTTGGCCGGCGGCCTCGAGCCGAGGAATCAGCCCCAGCAGGTCGGCCTCGAGGTCCTGCATCTCGTCGAGCAGCTGAGTGGCCAGCACGCCGGCGACCTGACGCTCGTCCGGGCTCGCCTCCCGCGTCCGGTCGTCCAGTGCGACGATGCTGTCGACGAGCAGGTCCAGTCGGGCCAGGCCGGCCACTGCCTGCTCGAGCTGCACCTGAGCCGTGCCGGCCGCGACCGTGTCGGCGGCCAGGGAGTCGAGGGCCTCGACGGTGTCGGAAGGTCCTCCGGCCGCGTCGGGCTCCTGCGCGCCGAGCGCCGTCGGGAAGAGGAGCAGGAGCGTCAACACGGACAGCACAGGGAGATGGTGCTGGCGAGTGCGGAATCCTACGTCGTATCTGTTCAGGATCATGGTCGCACGGGTCCGTTCGGGTGCGGTGTTCGGGGAGAGGATGATACGCCCGCTGAGCCTGCGGGCAAGGCTCGATACGTTTGTCATGGCCGGGTGTCCGTTGCATGATGACGTCCATGGCCGCCCCGTTCGAGCACGGCGGCCGGCCCAGCCGACGTCGATGCGAGAGGTATAGATCGATGGAACGAATCGTCGAGTGCGTCCCCAACTTCTCAGAGGGGCGGGACGAGGCGCTTATCAAGCAGATCGCTGATGCCGTCGGGGGCGTCTCCGGTACCACGCTACTGGACGTGGACCCTGGCGCCGACACGAACCGCACCGTCGTCACCTTCATCGGCCCTCCCGAGGCGATCGGCGAGGCGGCGTTCCGGGCGGTGAAGCGTGCCTCCGAGCTTATCGATATGCGGAAGCACCACGGCGCGCATCCGCGTTTCGGTGCCACCGACGTCGTCCCCTTTGTCCCCGTCTCGGGAGTGACGATGGAGGAGTGCGCCGCGATCGCCCGTCAGGTCGGTCGGCGCATCGGGGAGGAGCTGGGCATCCCGGTTTATCTCTACGAGCAGGCGGCCACCCGGCCCGAGCGCCGCAACCTCGCCAGCGTGCGCGCTGGCGAGTACGAGGGCCTGGAAGCGAAGCTGGCCGACCCCGACTGGATCCCCGACTACGGCCCTTCCGAGCTCAATCCGACCGCCGGGGCGACGGCCGTGGGCGCCCGCGAGTTCCTGATCGCCTACAACATCAACCTCAACACTACGGACCGCCGCTACGCGACGGAGATCGCCTACGAGCTTCGGGAGCGCGGCCGCTGGAAGCGGGCCGGCAACATCGATCCGTTCTACTACAAAGGGGAGGTCGTGCGCTTCCCCGAGGACGGCACCTACCCCTGCGGCAACTGCGACGTCACGGGCGAGTCCTTCGAGGAGCTTGCCGAGCACTACCGGGAAGCTCACGGCGGAGACCTCGCCGAGCGATACGCGTCCATTCCGATCGATCCAGAGAGCCCAAGCGGGCCGGTCTTCAAGGACGGGCGGTTCAAGTGCGTGAAGGGCCTCGGGTGGGTGATCGAGGCGTACAACCGGGCCCAGATCAGCCTCAACCTGACCAACTACAGGGTGAGCCCGCCGCACGAGGTCCTGGAGGCTGCCCGCGAGGAGGCGGGCAAGCGCGGGATCGTGATCACGGGCTCCGAGATCGTCGGCGTGATCCCGTACGAGGCCATGAAATGGGCCGCTCACTCCTACCTGCGAGGGATGCGACGGTCCAGCGGCCTCCCCGTTCCGGATTTGATGGAAACGGCGGTCCAGTCGATGGGTCTGCGAGAGGTGTCGACATTCGAACTGGAGGAGCGCGTGCTGGGACTGCCGAAGCTGGAAGGACCGCTGGTTTTGCGACCGACGTTCGACTTCGTGGACGAGGTCTCGCGCGACACCCCCGCCCCGGGTGGGGGCTCGGTGGCGGCGCTCGCCGGAGCTCTCGGAAGCGCTCTCGCCGCCATGGTGGCGAACCTCTCGGTCCCGAAGGGCGAGTTCGACGCCCACTACGACACGCTGTCTTCGATTGCCGAGCGCGGGCAGGAGCTGAAGGACGCCCTCGTTCGAGGCGTCGACGAGGATACCCGCGCGTTCGACTCGGTGATCGAGGCGATGCGGATGCCGAAGGACACGGAGGAAGAGCGGGAGATACGGGCCGAGGCCATGCGAGAAGGCTACAAGGCAGCGACGCGGGTGCCGCTGGCGAACGTGGAGCTCTGCGTGGAAGCTCTGAGGCTGTGCGCCGAGATCGGTCCGCTGGCCGATCCCCAAATGATCAGCGATGTGGGCACGGCGGCCCTCCTAGCCGACGCCGGCGCTCGCTCCGCCGCCTACAACGTGCGGATCAACCTGCCGGAGATCGGGGATGAGGCGTTCTCTGGCGAGATGGGTGCGGCGGTGGAAGCGTTGCTTGCCGAGGGTGCCGAGCTGGCCGAGGCCGTGACGGCGGTGGTGGAGGCGAAACTGGAGTGAAGGGCGCCGGAGATTCGCTGGCAGTGGTTACGGGCTCGAACTCCGGAGTCGGACGGTCCGCCGCCGAGTTTCTGACCGCCGCCGGCGCTTCGGTCGTCATGGTCTGCCGAAGCGAGCAGCGAGGCCGCGCGGCGCTCGAGGCGGTTCGGAAGCAGAGCCCGGACGCTCGAGTCAGGCTCGAGGTGGCCGATCTCTCATCGCTGAGCTCGGTGCGGGATCTGGCCTCACGGCTTCGCGATCGGGCAGGTCCGATCGATGTGCTCGTCAACAACGCCGGCGTCTACCGGGCCCGGCGCGAGATCTCCGAAGACGGCTTCGAGATGACGATGGCCGTCAACCACCTGGGCCACTTCGTTCTCACCCATCTGCTTCTGGAGCAGCTCGCCCAAGCCGGCGGGCTTGTGATCAGCGTCAGCTCCGACGGCCACCGCAGCGGCGACCTGAAGCGGGCCCCTGTGGAGGACATCCTGACGGGACGTATCCCTTTCAAGGGCCTTCAGGCGTACGCGGACTCCAAGCTCGCCAACGTGTTGTTCGCCTTCGAGCTCTCGCGGAGAAAGGGCCAGGCCGGGCTCACGGCGGCCGCCCTGCATCCGGGCGTGCTCGCGACCCGCATCTGGAACCAGAACCTCAACCCGTTGAGCCTGATGATGCGGGCCTTCAAGCCGTTTATGAAGCGGCCTTCAACCGGTGGGAAGGCCGTGTGCCGCCTGGCCTTCGATTCCGAGGCGGCCGATGTGGACGGCCGGTACTTTCATGTCGAGGAGGAGTCGAAGGCGGCCGATCAGGCCTACGATCAGGAGCTGGCTGAGAAGCTGTGGAACGAGAGCGCCCGGTTGACAGGCATGACCGTGGCGACAGCGTGATGGGCCGTTACCCGATTTCACCCGCCATGCTCCTGGCGGTCGCTTTGCTGATCACTCCCCCTGCTCTCCGGGGCCAGGCCGGTCTCGAGTTTCCGCTGGTCCGGAAAGGTGCCTGTCCGGGCGAGTGCTGTACCTACCGCACGTGGACCGCTTGGGCCGAGATTCCGGTCGTCGCAGAGCGAGAGGCCGGGAGCGACACCGTCTTCACCCTGACCGAGGGAGAGAGGATCGCCGCGATCACGGGTGAGGTCCACGTGCTCCAACCGGCCGTGGTGGTCGTACGGCGACCCCACTCCGCGCTCGCGCTCAGGACCCTCGAGACCGGCCTCGACACCCTGCGGTTCGTACCGGGTGATACGGCGTATGCCCTGGACTATGTGGGTGAAGGGTACTTCAACGTCTGGGTGGACGGGTCGATCTGGGAGGTGGAGGCGTTCTGGGGAACGCCGGAAGATCCGCCCGGGGTCGAGATGCCGGCCTGGACCGACGCCGATCCAGTCACGGAATGGTGGGTGAAGGTCCGCAGGCTGGACGGAAGCGAGGGATGGGTCGAGATGCGACGGGGCATCCTGCTCGACGGCTACGACGCGTGCGGCTGATGGCGAGATCCGGACTGCTGACGGTCGCGGCCGCGGTGAGTCTCGTTGCCGTCGTGACGACGTTGGCGTGCGGCACGGCGGAGCCCGGACCCCGGCCCGGATACTTCGGCCGCTGGGAGGTCATAGGCTTCGATATGCCCGGCTTCCATGCGCTGTCGGCCGAGGAGTCGCAGGCTCTGGTGGGGACCGAAGCCTTCTTCTCGGAGGGTGAGGCCCGTTTCGGGGAGCGAGGGTGCCGCCCGCCCGCCTACGTCGAACGCGACGTCGAGCTGGCGGACTTCGGCTCCGAGTACCGGCTCGATCCCGCCCTCCTCGATCTGTCCGATCCCGTGCGCGTCGTCGATGTCGGCTGCGCCGCGGCCTGGACCGGCCCCGGCTCGATTCTCATCCTTCGAGCCGACGGCTCGCTGCTGACGGTCTGGGAGGGAGTGTTCTTCGAGCTGGCGCGAGTGGGTCCGTGAGCGAAGCCGGCGCCGACGGGATGTGATGGGCCGACTCCGGGAAGCACTTCGGGGCCGACTCCGCAGTGCGCGCGAGATCTACGAGGGGATGTACGTCGCGCCCTACCGGGCCGAGATCCACCGCGAGTACCTCAGGCAGCGCGATCTCTTTCTCCTCGCGGGCTTCTCGGATCTCCTCGGGGTTCCGAACCCGACCCAGTTCTACCTGCTGGAGCTTTATCCGGAGCTCATCGAGAGCTTCCACGAGTGGCACCTCCGGATGGGGATGGAAACGGCCCCGGAGGGGGGATTTCGCTGTTGCTGAGCCGCCGGCTCCTGTTCTTCGGCGGGAAGGGCGGTGTCGGGAAGACGACGCTGGCCTCCGCCACGGCGCTGACCTTGGCGGATCAGCGGTTCCGCACGCTGCTCGTGTCGACCGATCCGGCGCACTCGACCAGCGACATCCTCCGGGCCGACCTGGGCCCCGAGCCGAGGCACGTGGTCGCGGATTGCTGGGCGATGGAGCTCGACCCGGAGCGAGAAGCGGATCGGTACATAGCGGACGTCAAAGGCCGGATCGCCGAGTCGGTGGCGCCGCGCCTCGTGGCCGAGGTCGAGCGGCAAATCGACATCGCACGCGCCTCACCCGGAGCGACGGAAGCGGCGCTCTTCGAGCGCTTCACGCGCGTCCTCGAGGAGGAGGGCAGGGAATTCGACCGGGTCGTCTTCGACACGGCGCCCACCGGTCAGACCCTGCAGCTGCTTTCGCTGCCGGAGCAGATGTCCGCCTGGATCACCGGCCTGATCGGCCGCCGCCGCAAGCTGACCGCCGCGGGCCGAATGTGGAGGAACGTGGCCGGAGCCGCGGCCGAGGAGGCGGCGTCGAGTGACGATCCCGTCCTGCATGCCCTGGAGGAGCGTCGCGCCCGCTTCCTCAGAGCCCGGGGAGTGCTCATGGATGCCGGGCAGACGGCGTTCGTCTTCGTCGTGCTGCCGGAACGCCTCCCGATCTGGGAGACGGAAAGGGCGGTGCAGGCGCTCGGCAAGCATGGCATCCCGGTGGCCGGGATTCTGGTCAATCAGGTGCTGCCGGATGATCTTTCCGGCGACTTCGTGGATCGCCGGAAGGCGAGGGAGGCGGTTTACCTGGCGCAGATCCAGGAGCAGCTGGGGAGCTGGCCGCTGTGGCGGGTGCCTTTGCGGGAAGAAGATCCTGTCGGCACGGATGCGTTACGAAAGCTAGGTTGCTCTATATGGGACGCTTACGGCATGTTACCTAAGGCCCCATATGAGACGAATGGCGGCGGTACGGAGAGCTCGGGATGAGCGCCATCGTACTGCTCGTCGTCGGCGTCTTGGCCTTTCTGACCGGCTACCTCGTCTACTCGCGCTACATCGCCCGGCGCATCTACCAGCTCGATCCCGACTTCGTCACGCCCGCCCACCAGTTCGAGGACGGCGTCGACTACGTGCCGACCAACAAGCACGTGCTCTTCGGCCACCACTTCACCTCGGTGGCGGGGGCGGCGCCGATCGTGGGGCCGGCGATCGCCGTGATCTGGGGCTGGCTGCCCGCCTTCCTCTGGGTCGTCCTGGGGACGGTGTTCGCGGGCGCGGTGCACGACTTCGCCGCCCTGTGGATCTCCACGCGGCACAAGGGCAACTCGATCGGGACGCTCACGCAGTCGATCATCGGCGACCGGGCCCGGGTGCTCTTCCTGTTCGTGATCTTCTTCCTCCTCCTGATGGTCAACGCGGTCTTCGCGGTGATCATCGCCAACCTGTTCATGAGCAACCCCGGCGCGGTCCTTCCCGTCTGGGGATCGCTGGCGGTGGCGCTGGTCGTCGGCTTCCTGATCTACCGGACCGGCGCGGGCATCCTGCTGCCCTCGGTCGCGGCCCTGCTGATCCTCTACGCGCTCATCTGGTTCGGGCAGTACGTGCCGTTCGAGCTTCCCGACATGATCGGCTTCGGTCCCACCGCCGCGGAGCTACAGGCGGCCGGCGGCGAGATGGCCGCCGCGGCGGACGCGGCCCGGGCCGATGGCCTGCGCGTCGGCTGGATCGTCGTGCTCTTCATCTACACGTACTTCGCCAGCGTCCTCCCGGTCTGGCTGCTGCTCCAGCCGCGCGACTACGTGAACGGTCATCAACTCTTCGTCGCCCTGGCGTTGATCGGCGCCGCCGTGTTCGTCACCAACCCGCCCGTCGTTGCCCCCGCCATCAACCTGAGCCTCCCGGCCGACGCGCCGAACTGGCTCCCTCTGTTGTTCATCACGATCGCCTGCGGGGCGATCAGCGGCTTCCATGGTCTGGTGGGCTCCGGCACCTCCTCGAAGCAGCTGAACAAGCAGACGGACGCCAGGTACGTGGGCTACGGCGGTGCCCTCGGGGAGGGCACGCTGGCGGTCACCTCGATCATCGCGACGACGGCCGGATTCGCCCTGTTCGTGGGGCTCGACGGCTGGCACGAGCACTACGGCTCCTGGGCCAGTGCATCGGCCGGTGCGACGACGGCGTTCGTGAACGGGGTCGGCGTGCTCGCCGAGGGCCTGGGCATCCCGCATGCCGTGGCGACGATCTTCGCGGCGGTGATCGTGATCAGCTTCGCGGCCACCAGCCTCGACACCAGCGTGCGCCTCCAGCGCTACATCATAGGCGAGCTGGGCGTGCAGTACCGCGTGAAGGTTCTTCAAAACCGTTGGCTGGCCACCCTGGTGGCCGTCGGCAGCTCGGCCCTCCTCGCTCTGGGCCTGGACCGGGGAGCGGGAGGGATGCGCATCTGGCCCCTGTTCGGGACCACGAACCAGCTGCTGGCGGGACTCACGCTCCTGATCGTCAGCCTCTTTCTGCTGAGGCTGAGACGGCCGGCCTGGGTCACGGTCGTCCCGATGAGCTTCGTCCTCGTCATGACGACCTGGGCGATGGTCCTCAACCTCATCAGGTACCGGAGCGAGAGCCAAACGCTCCTTCTCGTCGTGGGCGGTGCCATCTTCGTGCTCGAGCTCTGGCTGTTGTTCGAGGCGGTGGCCGCCGTCCGGCGACTGCTGGCGGCACGGGGGGAGGGAAGCCTCGCGCTCGAGCCGACGGAGGCCAGGCCGGAGTAGCCACCTGATGCTATGATCAATAGGAGTGGATACCGGGATCCGACGATCGTCAAAGACGACGTTCGGATCAGACGACGTGAAGCCGATCAGGAGACATGAAGACATGAGGAGGCGGCGGTGATCGCAGTGATGGGTGCCACGGGAAACACGGGACGTATGATCAGCGAGCGACTGCTTGCGGGAGGGTCGGAGGTACGGGCGCTGGGCCGATCGGGGGACCGGCTCGCCGGTCTGGTCGCCAAGGGTGCCGAGGCGGCGGTGGGCGAAGCCACGGATGCGGGCTACCTGACCGGTGCTTTCCGCGGCGCCGACGCGGTCTACACCCTGATTCCCCCGAACGTGCAGGCCGAAGATTACGCCGTCTTTCAGGATCAGGTCGGTGAGGCGATCATCGGCGCGATCAGGGAAAGCGGTGTCGGCCACGTCGTCTTCCTCAGCAGCATTGGCGCCGATCAGCCGGCGGGGACGGGGCCGATCGCCGGGCTCCACCGGCAAGAGGGTAGGCTTCGGTCACTGGAGGGACTCGCCGTGCTGGCGCTGCGCCCCGGGTTCTTCTTCGAGAACCACTTCGAGACGCTGGGCCTGATCAAGCACCAGGGGATCAACGGAAGTGCGGTCGCTCCGGACACCTCGCTGCCGATGATCGCCACCCGAGACGTCGCCGAGGTCGCGGCGAAAGAGCTCGTGGAGCGAGACTTCTCCGGTTTCGTCGTCCGGGAGCTCCTCGGGCCACGAGACCTGACGATGGCCGAGGCGAACGGAATCATAGGGAATGCGATTGGGAACCCTGACCTGACTTACGTGCAGTTCCCGTACGAGGATTTCGAGGCCTCGCTCGCTCAGATGGGGCTCTCCGCGAGCATTGCCGGTCTCTACACGGAGATGGCCAAGGGATTCAACGCCGGGAAGGTCAGGACCTTGGAGGGCCGCTCCGAGGCGAACACCACGCCCACGTCCTTCGAGACGTTCGCGGCCGAGGTTCTGGTGCCGGCCTACCGGGCGACCTAGAGGAACGGCCTCCGTCGAGCTGGCGGGGTAACCCTGCGCCCGAGCCGACGGAGGCCGGAGCGGACTAGCTTTCGAGCAGGCTCAGCTCCCGGGTCGCTTCCACCAGGCGCACGAACTCGGCTCGGTATCCGTGTCGGTCCTCGCCCAGGGAGGCGCGGGCGAGCCGGGAGACGTCGGCCAGCGTGAAGTCTCCGCACTGCTCCGAGTCGCGCAGCAGCATGCCGAACGCGGCGACGGAGGCCGCGAAGCGTAGATCGGTCGGGGCGTTCTCCACGCGATCCGGCACCGGCAGCTCGAGCAGCCGGCTGCGCTCGCCGTCGGGTGCCTTGTATCGCAGCTTCACGAACACCAGCTCGTCGTCTTCGCCGGCGGGTCGGGAATCCGAGGCGTCCTCCTCCGGCCGCTGATAGCGGAGCGGATCGACCGACCCTGTCTCGACGGGCGGCGCCCCCACCGGCACGACCTCGTAGAGCGCCGTCACCGAATGGCCGGCTCCCAGCTCGCCGGCGTCCTTCGCGTCGTCGTTGAAGTCCTCGTCGGCGAGCAGCCGGTTCTCGTACCCGATCAGGCGGTAGGCCTGCACGCGTGCCGGGTTGAACTCCACCTGGATTTTCACGTCCTTGGCGATCGTTAGGAGGGTGCCGCCCATCTCCGTGACCAGGACCTTCCGCGCCTCGAGCAGGTTGTCAATGTACGCGTAGTTCCCGTTCCCATGATCGGCGAGCGCCTCCATCTTGGAGTCCTTCAGGTTCCCCATCCCGAAGCCGAGCACCGTGAGGAAGATGCCGTGCTTCCTCTTCTCCTCGATCAGCCGGACCATCTCGGCGTCGCTCGACGCGCCGATGTTGAAGTCACCATCGGTCGCGAGGATCACCCGGTTGTTGCCGCCCTCGATGTAGTTCTCGGCGCCGATCTTGTAGGCGAGCGCGATACCGGCGCCTCCCGCCGTGGAGCCGCCGGCTTCCAGCCCCTCGAGCGCGTCGAGGATCTTCTCCTTCTCACGGCCCGATTCGGAAGGGAGCACCAGCCCGGCTGCCCCCGCATAGACGACGATCGCCACGCGATCATCGGGGCGGAGCTCGTTCACCAGCAGGCGCAGCGACTTCTTGAGGAGCGGCAGCTTGTTGTAGGGCTGCATCGAACCCGAGACGTCGAGCAGGAACACCAGGTTGCTGGGAGGCAGCTCGTCCAGCTCCATGCGACGTCCCTGCACGCCAATTCGGACGAGCCGGTGCTGTGGTCTCCACGGTGCGGCCGCGACGTCGGTCGTGATCCCGAACGGGTGCTCCCCATCCACGTCGGGATAGTCGTACGTGAAGTAGTTGACCATCTCCTCGATGCGCACGGCGTCGACCGGGGGGCGATCTCCGCCCAGGATGAGACGCCGGACGTTCGTATACGAGGCGCGGTCCACGTCGATCGAGAAGGTCGAGAGCGGGTCGTTCTCGACGGCGAGCCACGGGTTCTCATCGATGCGGGCGTAGCTCTCTGTGTGGAAGTTGGGGTTGTACCGGCCCTTGAGACGGCCTCGGCCGTCCGGCATCGCCTGCTGCGAGGCGTACAGCCGTACGTCCCCGGCGATACCGGGGGGCGCTTTCGCCTCGGCGTTGTCGACGACCAGCTCCTCCAGCTCGACCGTTATCGGCGTGAGGTTGAACTCGACGCGTACGCTCGCGCTGTTGACGCGCACCTCCCGGCGCGCCTCCTCGTAGCCGGCCAGCCGCGCTACCAGGGTCACCTTGGAGCCCAGGAGCGCGTCGTCCCGGATGAGGATGAAGAACCGGCCGTCCGCATCCGTCAGGGCGGCGTGAGAGGTCCCCTCGAGGACGACCTCCGCCCCGGAGAGGGGCCGGCCTGAATCCCCATCCCGCACGATCCCGGAAAAGGTGACCTCCCGGGCTTCGGTCGTCGCCTCCGGCGCGTCCGGCACGTCGGATGAGGCGGCGGATGAGGCCGCCCAGCAGGAGACCGGGACGACCGCCGCGAGGCATAGGGTCACTGCGGCCAGGGCACGCGTCTTCATCGCTCAGCTCCTCTCTGATCTTCGATCTGTGTGGCCGTCTGTTGACAGCCTTTCCAGACGGGGTGACGATCGAAGCCGTGGAGGTTGCACAAAAACGTCCGGAGGGGCTGACATGCGATCCGAAGCTGCGACGGTCGAGGACTACCTGTCCGGGTTACCCGCCGATCCGAGGGAAGCGATCGGGTCGGTGGGGGTGGACGAGTTCATCGGTCGCTACGAGGTTGGCCGCAAGGTGCGGAGAAGCAAGAAAAACTGAAGCCGCAAAGGCCGGAACGCACATGAGCGACTCATCTAATCGCGAGATCCGCTGGCTTCATGCCGCCGGCATCCTCACCGGCGTGATCGCGGTCGTCCTGTTCATTCTCGCCTCCCTGGGGATCTCCAGCCTGCCGCTCTTTCTTCCGCTGCTCCTACTGGCTGCGGCCAGCGGACTCATGTTGGCGAGCAGGCAAGACTCGGGCTGACGAGTGGGACCGCCACCCCTTGCCTCAGGGTCCCCAGCCAACGAAATTTAGGCGGCCCTAAATCTCAACCATCCAAGAGCAGCGATGACAGCGTTCTGGTCACGCTTCATGCCGTTCCAGTCCCGCGAGCGCCGCCGCGAGGCCGCCGAGAGAATCTCTCTCGAAGATGCCCTGAAGCACCTGTACGACTGCGAGCGGGCGGGCAGACCCTGCACCCTGGAAAGCCTCGCCGGTAGCCTGGAATCGTCGCGGGATTCCGCGGCCCGTCTGCTGACGACCCTGGAAGGCCTGGCTCTCGTGCGCCCCGAAGGAGAGGGCCTCACGGAGGAGGGCCGGCGCTCGGCCGTCAGGGTGCTGCGGACCCACCGCCTCTGGGAGCACTACCTGGCCCATCGAACCGGGGCGGAACCGGCTAGCTGGCACCCGTCGGCTGACCGGATGGAGCACCGGCTGACCGAGGAAGAGACCGAAGAGCTCGATCTCCGCCTGGGCAGACCCCTCTTCGACCCGCACGGCGATCCGATCCCCACCCGGGAGGGCGAGCTTCCGCCCCCAAGGGGCACTCCCCTCACTCGACTCGACGCCGGTCGGAGTGCGGAGGTGATCCACGTTGAGGACGAGCCCTCCGAGATCTTCGAAACTCTTGTGGCTCAGGGCTTTGCGCCGGGTTGCGGCGTTCAGGTTCTGGAGGCGGACGCCGAAGTTCTGCGGCTACGCATCGCCGGCCGCGAACAGGTTCTGGACACCGTGGCGGCGGCCAACGTGACGGTCGAGCCGTTCCCCGCCGGGGTCTCCGCCGGCGAGCCGGTGAGAACCCTGGCGGATGCCGAGCTGGGAGAGGCGGTGACGGTGAGTCGGATCTCGCCGACCTGTCAGGGACCGAACCGGAGACGCCTTCTGGACCTGGGCGTGGTGCCCGGCACCACGATCACCCCGGAGCTGTCGAGCTCGGGCGGTGATCCCGTGGCGTACCGCATCCGCGGCGCCCTCATCGCTTTTCGCCGCGACCAGGCAGCGTCGATCGAGATCGTAAGGCGATGAGCCTTGCCGCCGAGCCCTGCCGAGGGTGCGACGTCAGGGCCGAGAGCCTCGTGCGTTTGGGTCTCAGCCCGGGCCGGTGGGATTACCTCATCGCGCTGGCCGGGAACCCGAACACGGGGAAGAGCACAGTCTTCAACGAGCTCACCGGCTTGAGGCAGCATACCGGCAACTGGCCGGGCAAGACCGTCGTGCGGGCGGAGGGCGTGTACTCGCGCGACGGGAAGCGGGTGAAGGTCGTGGATCTCCCCGGCACCTACTCGCTTCAGGCCGGAAGCACCGACGAGGAGGTAGCGAGGGACTTCGTCCTCTTCGGCCGTCCGGACGTCACGATCGTCGTCGTGGACGCGACGCAGCTCGAGCGCAACCTGAACCTCGTCCTGCAAATCCTGGAGATCACGGACCGGGTCGTCGTCTGCCTGAATCTCATGGATGAGGCTCGTCGGCACGGCATTGCGGTCGATCCGGGCCGACTGGCCGAGGAGCTCGGAGTGCCGGTGGTGCCGACGGTGGCGCGCCGGGGCGACGGGATCCCCGAGCTGCTCGAGGCGATCGACGGCGTGGCGAGCGGATCGATCGAGACCAGACCGCGCCGGATCGAGAGGCACGCCGAGCCGGTGGAGCAGGTGATCGAACGGCTCGTTCCGATGGTCGAGAGCATCTACCCGAACCTGCCGAACGCGCGTTGGGTGGCGTTGAGGCTGCTCAACGCGGATGAGTCGGTGGAGGAGGCGTTTCGAAGCGGAGATGTCGGCCGGATCGCCGGTCCGGATGGCGCGAGCGCCGAGAACGGCGACCTCGCCTCGTCCGCCTTCGGCGACAGCGGGGCGTCCGGCGCTCCGGTGCTGCCGCTGCGTCCGTCCGATTCTGCGACCGCAGCCCGCCGAGAGGTGCTCGAGCGAGCCTCGGCGCTCCGGTGGGAGCTTCCCCGGGACTTTCACGACGCCGTCGTGGAGACAGTCTTCGCGGCGGCCGAGGGGATCGCCAGGAAGAGCGAAGAGCGAGGCCTTCGGCGTGTGAAGTTCGATCTGGACCGAAGGATGGATCTCGTTCTGACGAGCCGATGGCTCGGCTTCCCCTTGATGCTCCTGATCCTCGCCGCGGTCTTCTGGATCACGATTGTCGGGGCGAACGTCCCGTCGAGGCTTCTCAGCGTCCTGCTGATCGAGAACGGCCGACCCTGGCTCCTCGGGCTCGCGGAGGCCGTGCGTTTCCCCGGGTGGGCCAGCGGCCTTCTCATCGACGGCGTCTACCTGGCCACGGCCTGGGTGGTCAGCGTGATGCTCCCGCCGATGGCGATCTTCTTCCCCCTGTTCACCCTGCTCGAGGACTTCGGGTACCTGCCGAGGGTCGCCTTCAACCTGGATGGCATGTTCCGGCGGGTCGGCGCCCACGGTAAGCAGTCCCTCACGATGTGCATGGGCTTCGGATGCAACGCGGCGGGGGTCGTGGCGACACGGGTCATCGACAGTCCGCGCGAGAGGTTGATCGCGATCATCACCAACAACTTTTCCCTCTGCAACGGGCGCTGGCCCACGCAGATCCTCATCGCGACGATCTTCATCGGCGCCCTCGTTCCTGCCCACCTGGCGGGTCTCGTTTCCGCAGCCGCCGTCGTCGCCGTCGCCCTGCTCGGAATCGCGGCCATGTTCGCGGCATCTTGGCTCCTGTCACGCACCTTCCTGCGAGGGGAGGCGACGACGTTCAGCCTGGAGCTCCCGCCTTACCGTCCTCCGCGAATCCTGCAGACGCTGTACACGTCGGTTATCGACCGGACGTTGATCGTTCTGTGGCGCGCGGTGCTGTTCGCCGCGCCGGCGGGCGCCGTTATCTGGTTGGTTGCGAACGTGTCTGTCGGAGGGACTCCGCTGGCGGGGCACTTCATCTCGTGGCTTAACCCGCTCGGTCTGCTGATCGGGCTCAACGGCGTGATTCTGCTCGCCTACGTGGTCGCGATCCCGGCCAACGAGATCGTGATTCCGACGGTCCTCATGCTCACGGTGCTCTCCGCGGGGATCGCGGGGGCAGGGGCCGAAGCGGGGGTGATGTTCGAGCCGGAATCGGCGTACGCCATGGGGGAGCTTCTCAGGGCCGGCGGCTGGACGCTGCTGACGGCCGTGAGCCTCATGCTCTTCAGCCTCCTTCACAACCCGTGCTCGACCACCCTCTATACGATCTATCGCGAGAGCGGCAGCGCTAAGTGGACGACGGTCTCGGCCCTCCTGCCGCTCGCGATGGGCTTCTCGGTCTGCTTCGCCGTAACGCGGATCTGGCATATCGTTGTAAGTTGAGGGCGCGATGGAGATAACTCTGGAGTCGGCGATCGCGGTTCTGGGGCGGACGCCCGACGTGCTTCGAGCGATGCTGGAGGGAATCCCGGAGGAGCTGGAGCAGGGCAGCGAGGGCGAGGAGACCTGGAGCCCCTACGACATCCTGGGTCACCTCGTTCACGGGGAGCGGACCGACTGGATCCCTCGCCTGCGGATCATCCTGGAGCACGGCGAGGCGAGGGCCTTCGAGCCGTTCGACCGCTTCGCGCAGTACGAGGAATCGCGCGGCAAAAGCCTCGAGGACCTGCTCTCCGAGTTCGAGGGGTTGAGAGCCGAGAACCTGGAGATCCTCGAGGGGCTGGAGCTCGAGCCGGCGCACTTCGGCCGGACGGGCCTTCATCCCGACCTCGGCGTCGTCTCCCTCGGCGAGCTACTCTCGACCTGGGTGGTTCACGATCTGGGTCACATCGCGCAGATCGGGCGCGTGATGGCCAAGCAGCTGGATGCGGAGGTCGGGCCGTGGAGGGCGTATCTGCCGATCCTGGCTCCACGGCTCCTGAGCTAGCGACGGCGAAGGGACGGGCACCCATGCTACTCCGAGCGACGGTTATCTGGTTCCTCCTGGCGTTCCTGGCCATTCTGAACGGGACGGTGCGCGAGGTGTTCATCACGCCCGTCGTCGGCGAGCAGGCCGGCCACGTGACCAGCACCGTCGTGTTCTGCATCGTGATCCTGGCCGTGGCGGTCGTCAGCCTCGGCTGGATGGGCCCGGCTTCGCGCCGCGACGCCCTGACTGTCGGGATCGTGTGGGTATTCCTGGCCTTCGCCTTCGAGTTTCTCGCCGGTCATTTCCTGTTTGGCAACTCCTGGGAGATGCTGCTCGCCGATTACGACATCCTACGGGGTCGGATCTGGCTGCTCGTGCCGTTCACGACCCTGCTGGCGCCGTTGTGGGCCTACCGTATCCGCCGACTCTGACGAGCCTTGCGGGGATCTCCCCCCGCTGAGGCATCCTGCGGGAGATTCCACCACATCTCGTCGCGAAATCCGCCCTACAGACCCATCCGACAGCCCCTCATAGCTTTGTAGCAGGTTGCCGGAGCCGTTCCGTAGGCCGCGTCATTCTGGCGCTCGACGGCTCTGGTTGGCGGGTCGGCGATCTGGCGGTCGTCAAGGAGATCCTCTCGATGGTCGAGATCCGAATACACGGGCGCGGAGGCCAGGGGGGAGTGACGCTGGCGAAGATCATCGCCACCTCCCGCTTCCTCCAGGGCCAATCCGTGCAGGCGTTCGGTTTGTACGCCGCGGAGCGGTCCGGCGCGCCCCTGCAGGCGTTCTGCCGCTACGACGACGAGGCGATCGCCAACCGGAACCTCATCTACGCGCCGGATCACGTGATCGTCCTCGATCCGACCCTCATCGGCCCGGCGGTCGCGGACGGCCTCGAGCCGGGCGGCTGGATTCTGATCAACACGGACGAGCGGCCGGAGAGCTTCGCCGACCGATACCCGCAGAACCGAGTGGCGACGGTGGACGCCACGTCGATCGCGCGCGACAACAAGCTGGGGACGCGGAGCGTGCCGATCGTGAACACCGCGCTCGCGGGCGCCGTCGGTTCGGTGCTCGGGATTCCGCTCGAGGAGATCCACGCCGCTCTAGAGCATCTGGGCTTCGGGGGCGGGAACGAGACCGCGGCCGCCGAGGCCTTCGAGCGCGTGCGTTGTGCGGAGCTGCCTGGCGTGACGGAACCGGCGGCTGAGAAGGAGGACGGCGCGGCGGCCTCGCCGTTCGTGGCCACCGAGCGTGGGCCCAGCTTCCTGGAGGGCGCAGGCGGCGGGCTGCCGGGGATCAAGACCGGCCAGTGGGCCACGCAGCAGCCGAAGCGGCAGCAGTACGTCCCGCCGTGCAATCACGTATGCCCGGCGGGCAATGACGTGCAGGGCTTCCTGCATGCGCTCGCCCGGGATGACACGGACGGCGCTCTCGAGATCCTGCTTCGGACGACGCCGTTTCCGTCGACCTGCGGGCGGGTCTGCCCGGCGCCGTGCATGGATTCCTGCAACCGTGTGGAGCTGGACGGCGCCGTGAACGTGCGCCAGCTCGAGCGCTTCGCGGGAGATACCGGACAGGCCGCCATCGAGCCGCTTGCGAGCCGGGGAGAGAAGGTCGCCGTCGTCGGCTCGGGGCCGGCCGGACTCTCGGCGGCATATCAGCTGGCCCGGTTGGGCTACGGCGTGACGATCTACGAGTCGGGTTCGGAGATCGGCGGACTCCTGCGATCAGGCATTCCACAGTTCAGGCTTCCCGAGGATGTGCTGGACCGGGAGATCGGCCGCGTCCTCGGTCTCGGTGTCCGAGTGGTGACCGAACATCCGATCGATCGCCCCACCCTCCTCGACCTGACGCGCGGCGTCGACGCCGTGCTCGTGGCTACCGGGCTGCAGGAGCTCCGCGGGCTGCGGCTGGGGGTCGGGGACAGCGACGCGGTGGAGCAGGGGATCGACTTCCTCGATCGCTCGCACCGAAACGAGGTGCGCGTGGATGGCGAGGACGTGGTGGTCGTGGGTGGAGGTAACACGGCGATGGACGCCGCGCGGTCGGCGCTCCGGCTGGGAGCCAGCAGCGTACGGGTCGTATATCGGCGGACTCGAAATGAGATGCCGGCGATCCGCGAGGAGATCGATGAGGCACTGGAGGAGGGGGTCCCGATCGACTTCCTCACCCAGCCGATGATGCTTCGGCCGAACGAGTCTGACGGGGCTGACGGGGCGGGCGGGCCGGATGGAATCCGACGGAAGGTCTATCACCTCGCCTGCCGCCGGATGGAGCTGGGCGAGCCGGACGAGTCGGGACGGAGGCGGCCCGTCGAGATCCAGGGCTCGGACTTCGAGATCCCCTGCCACCGGGTGATTCTGGCGTTGGGGCAATCACCCGACATGAGCGTCTTCCCGGAGGGCACGGAAGTGCGCGAGGGGGAGCGGCTGCTCGGCCTACTCGAGCGGCCCGTCTTCGCGGTCGGGGATCTGGCCACGAACGACGGAACCGTGGCGGGCGCCATCGGAAGCGGGCGGCGGTCGGCCTTCCAGATGCACACGGCTCTCAGCGGCGAGCATCTGACGATCTCGCAGCACGCGGTGGCTCGGCGGGACGTCGACGTCTGGCACGACGACGTCATTCAAGCCGACGCCATGCGGCTTCACCTGTTCGAGAGGCTGGCCGTCTCCGAGGGAGAGGCGGTCGCGCCGGAGCTACGTCGCTCCACCTTCGACGAGATCCACACGGGTCTGACGGATGCGGCGGAGGCGAAGCGCTGCCTTTCCTGCGGCGTGTGCAACGAGTGCGATCTGTGCGTGACCTACTGCCCGGAGGGGGTCCTCAAGCGGGTCGGCCACGAGCTCGTGTTCGACTATGCCTACTGCAAAGGCTGCGGGGTCTGCGTCACGGAGTGTCCGCGAAACGTGATCCTGATGAGCCACCTGTGAGCCACCTATAGGAGCCTCTCGATGCCTGCCGAACTGGTTACGGGTAACCACGCCGCCGGATACGCCCTCAGCGCAGCTGCCGAGGCCAACCGGCACGCGCGTGGCGCGACGTGCGGGATCTACCCGATCACGCCTCAGACGGAGATCGTCGAGTACGTCGCGACGTTCCCGTTCTCGAAGACGCGCGTGGTTCCGGTCGAGAGCGAACACAGTGCCATGGGCGTGTCGATCGGCGCCTCGCTGGCGGGCGCGAGGGCGTTCACCGCCAGCTCTTCGAACGGGATCGCCTACATGGTCGAGAACATCATGGTGGCCGGCTTCTATCGGCTGCCGATCGTCATGGTGGCGGTCAACCGGACCCTGGGACCGCCCTGGAACATCTGGGCGGACCAGGGCGACACGTTGATGCTGCGGGACTTCCCTTGGATCCAGTTCTACTGCGAGGACAACCAGGAGGTGCTGGACACGACGCTGCTCTCCTTCCGGCTGGCGGAAGATCGCCGGATCCTGCTGCCCGCCCTGGTCGCGCTGGACGCGTTCATCCTGTCGCACACGCAGATGGGGACCGAGCTGCCCGAGCAGGAGGAGGTGGATCGCTATCTCCCGGATCTCGACCTCCCGCACCGCCTCCGGCACGAGGCTCCGACGACGCTCGGAGGTCTCGTTTGGCCCAACGTCGCGATGTCGCAGAGGCTCGAGATCGACGAGGCGATGGAGCGTGTTCCCGAAGCCTTCGAGGAGTGCCGGTACGCCTTCATCGAGGAGATGGGACGGGACCCCGGGAGCGCGATTCAGACCTTCTTCACGGATGACGCGGAAGAGGTGCTCGTAGTATCCGGCACCATCGCCACGACGGCGCGAGAGGTCGTCCGCCGCCGCCGGGACGAAGGCGAGAAAATCGGCCTGATCAAGATCAAGATGTTCCGTCCGTTCCCGGAAGCGGCCGTGAGGGAGGCCTGCCGAAGCGCGAAGAAGGTGGCGGTGCTGGACCGCAACTATGCCGCCGGCGTGGGCGGCATCTTCTGGCAGGAGCTACGATCCGTCTTCCAGGGAGACGGCGACCGACTGCTGATCCAGGGCTACCTGACGGGGCTGTGCGGGGGCGACGTGACCCCCTCGATGATCGATGACGTCGTCGGCGATCTCCGCGAGCGGTACGACATGGGCAGGCCGGTCTGGATGGGAATCGGCAACGGAAAGGGGGCGGGCGGATGACTACCGGACCCGGATCCAGATCGGAGGACGGCGCGCTGGGACGCGAAGACCGCGAGCTCAGCGGGGAAGACCGGGAGCTCAGCCGGGAAGAGGAGATCGGCCTGGGCAGGCTCGAGGGTTTCGCGACTGTGCCGATCCCCTGCACCGAGGAGTGCCTGCTGCGCGCCGGGAACACGAACTGCGGCGGCTGCGGCATGAGCGTGGGTCTCATCATGCTCGGTCGCGCCCTGGCCGATGTCGGGGATACCTGCACGCTCGCCATCCCGGCCTGCTGCGGCGCCGTGACGGCGGGAGCTTTCCCGACGACGAGCTACGGCGTGCCGACGGTGTGCACCACCTTCGCCTCGGCTGCGGCGGTCGCCTCCGGGCTGGCCAGCATCCGGGACCTGAACGAGGAGTCCGGTCAGGTGATCTGCTGGGCAGGCGACGGGGGCACGTACGACATCGGGATCGCCACGCTCTCGGCGGCGGCCGAGCGCGACGACAACATCCTCTACATCTGCTACGACAACGAGATCTACGGAAACACCGGAGGCCAGCGCTCGTCGGCCACGCCGCCCGGCGCTCGTACGTCGACGACGCCGAAAGGGAAGACCGAGGACAAGAAGGACATCCTGGCGATCATGGCGGCGCACCGGATCCCGTACGCGGCGACCCTGTCGATCGCGCACCCGGAGGACTTCAGCCGCAAGCTCAAGACGGCGTTCTCATGGAAATCGGAGCCCGCCGAATCGGTGGAGCTGGTTCGCGTCGCTGTGGCGAGCGGCCTGTTTCCGCTCTACGAGGTGTGGGGCGGGCACGACTACCGGATCAACGTGGAGCCGGATTGGACCGATCCGGCGATGTACTTCCAGCACCAACGCCGGTTCAGGGACGACGAGATCGATCTGGAGACGACGCGCCGAGTCTGTCGGGAGCGCTTCGCGCGGTTGAAGGTGCTGGCCGAGGAGTTCCCCTACGAGGAGGCGGTCGCCACCGGATAGCCGTGACGCTGCCTCGCGCCCACCTGCCGAGCGCGTGCGCGCTCGTCGCCGCCCTCGTGGCGGCAGGACCGGCCGCCTGCGGCGGGCACGTCGAAGGCGAGGAGATGCGGCGCCGGAGCATGAAGGGGGAGACGATCGTGCCGAAGACGATCCTGACTCAGGAGCAGGCGCTCCCCGAGCCCCGAAGGGTAGGGGAGATGTCCATCGAGGAGGCGCTGGAGCGGCGACGCTCGGTTCGAGCGTTCGTGGACACGCCGCTGACCGCGGCGGAGATCGGCCAGCTACTGTGGGCAGCGCAGGGGGTAACCGACGACGCGGACCACCGGACCTCGCCCTCGGCAGGGGCGCTCTATCCTCTCGAGCTCTACGTGGGCACCTCGAACGGGCTCTTTCACTACGACCCGGTTCGCCACGGTCTGACTCTCCACGCACCGGGTGACCTGCGGCCCGCCATGCACGCCGCCGGCCTGTACCAAGACGCGCTCGGCGATGCTCCGGCCGTCTTCGTCATCGCCGCGGTCTTCGAGAGGACCGCGGTCAAGTACGGCGGGCGGGCGCCCCGCTACGTCCATATGGAGGCCGGCCACGCGGGCCAGAACATCCTGCTGGAGGCCGTCGCGCTCGGTCTGGCGGCCGTCCCAATGGGTGCCTTCGACGATGCCCTGCTGACGGAGGCGCTGTCGCTTCCCGATGATCAGGTGCCCCTCTACCTCATCCCGGTCGGACATCCCGAGTAGCTTCCGCGGGCCGGCTCGCGGCCTCGAGCTCGAGGCCGGCGGCTAGGGCGCTACCTCCGTGACCTCGCCGAACGCCGAGAGCTGATCGGCGATCTGGCTTCGGTCTCCGACCACGACCAGCATCATGTCCTCGTCGCGGAGGTACTCCTGCGCGATCTGCTGCACGTCCTCCGGCGTGACGGAGTAGATCCGGTTCACGTAGCCGGTCAGGTACTCGTCGCTGAGACCATGAAGGTCCAGGAAGGCGAGCTGGCCGATGATGGCCGAGCGGCTCGAGTTCTGGAGGACGAAGATCCCCGCGAGGAAGTTCTGAATGCCGAGCAGTTCCTCCTCCGGCGGCGGCTCGCGTTGCAGCCGATCGATCTCGGAGAATATCTCATCGAGTGCCGGACCGGTGACGGCCGTCGTCACATCCGCCGTCTGCAGCCAGTAGCCGTCGCGGTAGCGTGTGGATACCTGGCTGAAGGGCGCGTACGTGTAGCCCTTGTCCTCGCGGATGTTTCGCGTGATGCGGGAGGAGAACGAGCCGCCCAGGAGCGAGTTGGTCACGAGCTGCGGCACGTACTCGTCGTCCGACGGATCGGGGACGGGGAGTCCCATGTAGATCGTCGACTGGGGCGCACCCGGTCGATCGATCAGGTAGATGGCCCGACCGACGGCCGGGTCCGGGATGTTCTCGACCGCCGGCGTGCCCGGCTCCCAGTCGGAGAAGGCCGCGCGGATCGCCTCTCGCATCTCGGCGCCGTCGAACTGGCCGCTCACGTAAAGGTGGGACCGGACGGCGCCGAAGCTCCGCTCATAAAAGCCGCGGATCTGATCGAGCGTGTAGGCCTGTAGCATCTCGTCGGTCGGGAAGACCCGGCCATAGGGATGTTCCGGGTACATGCGGCGCCGGAATTCCTCGAGCGCGACGGGTTGGGGCTGGGATCGCTGAATGCTAAGCTGCCGCAGTCGGTCCGCTTTCAGGCGTTCCAGTTCGCCCTCGGGCAATGCGGCATTCTTCGCCACGTCCGCGATCAGCGCGATGGCATCGGGGCCGAAGTCACTCAACACCTCGGTGCTGATAAAGGTACGGTCGGTGCCCACGTTGATGCCGAGCTGACCGCCCATGCTGGCCACGTCCCGCGCAAGCTGCTCCGAGCTGCGCGTCGCCGTGCCCTCCTGCATCAGGTCGCCGGTAAGGCTGGCCAGCCACACTTCGTCCGCCGCCTCGTCGATATCTCCGGTCCTGACCACGAGCTGAACGTTCACCTTTGGCACGGCGCCGTAGGGGACCATCGTGACGGCGAGACCGTTGTCGAGGCTGAACGTCTCCTTGGCCGGGATTCGAAAGTCTCGTGGCGGCCCACCCGGGGGCGGGGTCTCCTTTTCGGCCTGTGCCTGCTCCTCCGCGGGATCTTCCTGGCCAGGAAGCACGGTGGGGGAAAGCGCCAGCCCCAAAAAGGTGGCCAGGGCGAGGCTGGCGATCTCTCTCCTGCCCTGGATATGCACGTCGGCGCTCACGGCGCACCTCCCGCCGCGGAAGCGGCACCTTGAGCGTCCGCCCCCGGTTCCACGAGGAGGATCGTCCGGTTGGTCGGTCTCAGGTACTCCTGCACTGTCCGCTGGATCAGTTCGGGCGTCACGGCCTCGAACTCCTCCTCGATCCCGTTGATCCTGGCCGGATCATCGTCGAACATCGCGAACGAGGCCAGAAGGTCCGCTCTCCCATAGCCGAAGAACTCCTCGATCGAGCCGAACAACGCCGAACGGGCCTTGACCTTCGCACGCTCGAGCGTCTCCGCCTCCACGGGCTGCGTACGTGCCTCCTCGATCACCTCGTCGATCAGGGCCAGGATCGAGTCCGGCGGCGTGTCGGCGTCGTGATAAAACCAAACCAGCCACAGCATCGGACCTTCATAGTTGTACATGTTGCCGAGCAGGTCGTTGATGCCGCCCTGCACGTCTCCGGTGACGCCCTCGGCCTTGACCAGGGCTTCGGTAAGCCGGGAGTCATCGCCCTGCAGAAGAATCTGGTCGATGAGCCCCATCGCCCAGTACTCGGGCGTGTTTCGCTCCGGCATGTGGTAGCCGACGGCGATCGCGGGTCGAGTGGCTCGCGGGTAACTCTTCGTGGTACGCTTCTCCTCCTCCTGCCGCGGTTCGGTGATGTCCGGGAACTCGATCCCCTCCACGGCGGGGATGTCCCCGAGATACTTCTCCACCCAAGCCATGGCTTGATCCGGTTCGAAGTCGCCGACGATGACCAGCACGGCGTTGTTCGGCGCGTAGAACCTGTCGAAGAAAGCCTGCACGTCTTCCAGCGTAGCCGCGTCCAGATCCTCGAGGTCTCCGTAGAAGTTGTGCGCGTTGTACCAGTTCTCGTTCGCGAGCTGCGGCATCTCCAGCCACGGAAAGCCCTCGTAAGGCTGGTTGAGCACGTTCACCTTGACCTCGTTCGTCACCACGCCCTGCTGGTTCGTCAGGTTCTCCTGGGTGACGGCGAGTCCCTTCATGCGGTCCGCCTCGGCCCAGAGCATCGTTTCCAGCATATGGGCGGGCACGATCTCGAAGTAGTTGGTGAAATCGAAGCGGGTCGAGCCGTTCAGCACGCCGCCGTTCTTCTGTACGAGCTGGATGAACTCCATCTTCCCCAGGTTGCGTGAGCCCTGGAACATCATGTGCTCGAACAGGTGAGCGAATCCGGTCCGGTCCCGGGGCTCGATCCGGAAGCCAATGTTGTAGTAGACGGCGACCGTCACGGTCGGCGCGGTGTGGTCGGGGGAGAGCACCACACGAAGGCCGTTGTCTAGCGTGCGGTACTCGACGGGCACGCGGAACTCCCCGATGGCGGCTTGCTCCCCTGCCGGGCCATCGGCGGCGCCTCCGCAGGCGGCGGAAAGAGCCACCCCTCCCAGGGCTGCCCAGCGAGCAAGTAGGGTTCTCATCTCCATGGTCACTCTCGATTCCGGAATCGTCAGCAGTGTCAGCAGCGTAACGTACGGTGTGCGGGAGTGGTGCGCCCGCCTCGCGGATCAGCAGGGTGCAGGAAGTGCCACAGGCCGGGCGCAACGCCCGGATGGCTCCAACGGGCTACCGGCGTTTGGCATGTCGCTCGCTCGATCCGCGCGCCCCACACGGGCGCGAGGTCACCGGTTCGCCAGCCGAGTACGTAACGATCTAACATCCCACGATACAGTCGCTTATCAGCGTTTCATCGTCCATTTTCTAGGGATCTCACCCTAAAGCATGCGAAGACCCCGGGTTCACCGGCCGATACTGGCACGGCGCCTGCCAAATTTGGGCTTCCCGAAAGGCCCGATCTTCAATCGTGATGCGATGAGGATAAATCGGTGAACCGGAATCGATCCACGCCCTCGCCAACCGAGGAGCTCCTGACCGCTACGTCCTACGAATCCGATGCCGAGCCTCCCATGGAGGATTCTCGCGGGGAGGCCTCCTCGACTCGTGTTCGCGGCCGACCGCTGGACCCCGAGGCCCGCAAGCGGTTTCTGGACCTCATCTCGGCCGTCGGTGCCCCCGGCGTAACGCTGGATGAGGCGCTCGAGTCGGTCCTCGCCGGGCTCGGGGATGTGCTTCGCTCGCCGGTCGGGCGCATCCATCGGCCCGGCTCGGCGGCCGATCGATGGCGGATCGAGCCCGGTTTGGAGATCGATCAAGCCCGCGACCGACTCGACGGAAAGCTCGAGATCCCCGATACGCTGGAGCTGAAGGCGGTGGCGGATCTGTCGGACTGGAACGTCATGGACGCGTTCCGGTTGGCGGACCTTCACGGCGTCGCGACGTTGCCGGTCTTCGCGGAAGGACAGGCCGTGGCTGCCGTGCAGGTCTTTACGGAAAGAGTGCTTCTCGGCGGAGAGGTGCCCGAGCTTCTCAGAATCCTCACGGCGCAGCTCGGGCAGAACGCGTCGCTGGGACGCATGCGCGAGGCGGTGCAGAACGTCGCCCAACACGCGCGAACGATGATCGCCTCGATGGAAGAGCTGCGGTCACAGTCCGAGCTCTACGATCCTCTCACCGGTCTCCCGGGCGCGCCGATCCTCAAGGATCGGATCCGGCAGTCGATTCGCGGCCGCCTCCGCTCCTCGCGCCGAATATTCGCGGTTCTGCTCGTTCAACCGGATGGCCTGCAGCGCGTGCGAGACGCGGTCGGCGGGGACGGGGCGGACGAGGTTCTGCTGGCCGCGGCGAGGAGGTTGGCCGGACTCCTTCGGCCGGCCGACACCCTGGCCCGCAGCGGTGACCGTCTGATCACGGTCCTGGAGGAGATTCGGGTGGTCGAGGAGGCGAAGGAGGTGGCCGACCGCGTGCACCAAGCGCTCGAGCGGCCGTTCCCGGTGGGCTCGACCGAGGTGAGGCTCGACCCGGCCATCGGCCTGGTGTTCGGTGGGCCCGCGTACGACACGGTCGACGCGATCCTCGGCGATGCCGAGATCGCTTTGGGTCGGGCGCGAGAGTCCAGCCAGCGTGTTCAGCTCTTCGATGCCGTATCGGACGAAAACGAGGAGCGTCGGAGGCAGCTCGAGAGCGAGCTTGCCGGGGCACTTCAGCGGAAGGACTTCTTTCTCGAGTACCAGCCGATCGTCTCGCTGGAGGACGGCAGGATCACCGGCCTCGAGGCCTTGCTCCGGTGGCGGCACGCCGAGATGGGCATCGTGCCCCCGAACATCTTCATCCCGGTCGCGGTCGCGTCTCCGCTCATTCACCAGCTCGGATACTGGGTGATCGAGAGAACTTGCCAGCAGATCCGGCGGTGGCAGGACAATCTGGCGCCCGAGACCCCTCCGCCCGTCGCGATCAACGTCGCTGGTCGCCAGCTCTTTCATAAGGAGTTCGCCGGTCGGGTGCGCGACATCCTGGAGCGGAACGGAATCGTCGGCCAGCAGGTCAGGTTCGATATAAGCGAGACGGATCTGATGAAGGACCCGGCGAACGCGGAGCGCGTCCTGGACCTCATCCAGGATATGGGCATCAAGGTAGCCGTGGACGACTTCGGCACCGGATACTCGTCGCTGAGCTTGCTGCACACCCTTCCGGTGCACGCGCTCAAGATCGACCGCTCCTTCGTGAGCCGCGCTCAGCAGCAGCTTCGTCGCGGCGGCGTCGCGCGGACGATCGTGATGTTGGCGAACAACCTCGATGTCGACGTTATCGCCGAGGGAATCGAGACGAGGCAGCAGTTCGTGCACCTGCGCGCCACGGGCTGCTCGCAGGCACAGGGCTTCTACTTCTCAGGCCCCGTCGGGCCTCCGGATGTGGAGGGGCTCATTCGCGAGGGTTATCCTCTGAACCTCGAAGCGGCGGGCTGAGTACCCACCGGAAGCCTATCCGCCGCTCTCCGGGGGCAGCCGGAGAAGACGATCACCTCCGAGCCGGATGCGGATGCCGCTCCAGTCGTTGCCGAAAGCCCAGCCGAATCCGATCATCGGCACCGGGATGAACCAGAGTTTCGGCGGCTTCTTGAAGCTGAACAGCGCGCCCACCTGGAACTCGTACTCCACCGAGGTTCCTTCCCCGTCCAGAGACCTGAAGTCAAGCGGCGAGAAGAGGTAGCTTCCCTTGAAGTAGACCCCGAGCTCGGGTCGCCGGCCGCCTATCCGGAACGGGAGTGGATGCCGCGCGTCCGTGTATGCACTGAGGGCCCCGTAGTCATCATCTCTGGCCCCGCTCACGAACGCCCTCGTGTATTCGAGCTTCGGCTCCAGACTCAACTCGAAGCGGCCGGCTGGAAAAACGAACTCCTGCTGTGCGCCGACGGCCGCGATGAGCGCCGGGTTGTCGAGGCCGGTGCTCGAGCCGACGCCGACGTCTAGGAACGGGCGAAAGAGCGAGCGACGGCCGGTGGGGAAGACGAACTCGACGCCGGGCACGATCGCGGCGAGCGACACCTTCTCCAGATCCACGCCGTCGGCGGAACGAAAGTCCAGCCCCGCGAACTGAACGGCGAGGCGGGCCCGCAGGCCCCACGGGTTCGTTTCCCACGAGCGGATCGTGAAGGCGGGCCGGATCCCGAAGAGCGAGGCACGCTGCTGCGCGACGTTGTCCTGCTGGAAGCCGTCCGGAATCGGGAGACCTCGGTCCACGATGTCGATCGGGTCGGGCGGAGGCGTCTCCTGGCCCGCGGCTTCGGCGGGGGAAGACGCCCATACGGAAAGGGCGAGGAAGGCCGCTCTGGAGCTCCCCAATCTAGCTTCGCGGAAGCGGGGCAGCACTGGCAAGAACGGGCGCCGATCACGCATCCTCAGAGATCCTGCTTACGGCTCGGGGTCTTTCTCCACCCGGCGACACACAGAAAAAGGGGGTAGCTCATGGACAGCGCCAGCTTCGGATCCCGATTCATCGCCTATCTTATCGACGAGGTCGCGCTGGTCGTCCTCGCCTGGGTGATCCTGATACCCTTCGGCATGATGGCGGGGCTCGCCTCGGCGACCGAGAGCAGCGTCCTGGGGCTGCTCACCGGCCTGGCCTTCCTCATCATGTTTCCCATCCTCATACTGCTCCAGTTCATCTACTTCGGCTACCTGTGGAGCGGCTACGCGGTGAGCGGCTTCTTCTTCGGTCTGGGCTTCATCTGGGCGGCATTCGACGCGAACGGCGAGGCCTGGCACGACAAGATCTTCGCCACGCGCGTCGTGCGTGCATAAGGAGCTCGTCTACGATGTAGACGACAGGCCTCCCGTCAGGGAGGGGCTCGCGCTCGGGGCTCAACA
>JBDHFW010000005.1:0-30589 GCA_039590175.1 Gemmatimonadota bacterium
GGGCGAATAGCTCAGTCTGGTCCAGAGCGCCTGCCTTACAAGCAGGAGGTCGCAGGTTCGAATCCTGCTTCGCCCACTCTGTAAGTGATTACAACAGAAGAGAATATGAGGAAGCGGCGCGGTTGAGCGACTCAAGGCTAATAGGACGTAACAGGGCCTCAACCGGGCCTCGTCTCAGAAATGACCATCAAGGGCCCTGAGGGCTCGGTAAACATCCTCTGAATACCCGCGACATGCCGTGCCCTCCCCTGGAATCCGACGGCCGTAAACATCCGCACAGAGCGGCGAGCACAGCAAGGCTCAAGTCCGCGCGCGTGGCCGAACCCTTCTGGGGCCCCTTGCGAGAGGCACCCTATCCCCCGGAGTCTTGCCGGGATGGGGGTAGTGGGGACTCGACTTCCTGCTCACGAGGCAGGATCCTCTCGAGGCTCCCCGGCGGTGTCTTGAGTTCACGCCCTATATGCGAAAGGAACGTCCTAAAGTTGTAGCCAGTCTTCAACGACTGGCCAACTCCGGCAGCCTCGGCGCCGGCAAGTCCCTCCTGTCCAGATACTTGCGGTCCGGTGAGGTCCGGCGGGCATCTTGCGGAAGATTCACGAGGACTTGCATGTGCGGCCTGGCGAACCGCGTGTGCGGTGGCATCGCTTACGATCGGATGAATGGTCTATGCACTACTATCGAGTGAACGAGGAGAAGGTAGCCTGGAGAATCGTGGATGACGGCGCCGTGATGGTTCACGCTGAGACATCCGCATACTACAGCCTGAACGAGACGGGCACGTCGATCTGGGTTGCGTTGTGTGACGAAGGAGTGACGGCGGAGCACCTTGCGGAGAGCATGCGCGAACGATACGCGCTCGAGGCTGGAAAGCTCACCTTGGAGATCGAGTCGTTCCTTCAGGCGCTTCTTGAGGAGGATCTGGTGGAATGCACGGCGCAACTCCGTTCGGTAAGGCCGGAAGGAAAGGTGATTCTCGGCGCCAACAAGAGCGACTACGAGCCGCCGGCCCTCGAGCACTTCGGGGAGCTAGAGAAGCTGATACTCAGCGGGGAGTAGCCGGATGGGCGCTCGAAAGGCTGGGGGGCTGCGATTGGCAGCAAAGGAGATGCAGCTCGAACTCTCGTCGGTGTCGCGCCCCCTTCATTTTCACGGCGAGAGCATGAGACCCTTCCTGAAGGAGGGGGATGAAGTAATCGTCGATCGCATCGCGTGGGCTGACATCCGCGCGGGAGATGTGGTTACCTACCGTCTTGAGGACAAGTTTCCCACTCGGCGCGTTGTCAGGAAGACGCCTGACTATCTCGATCTCTGGTGCGAGAACTGGCCGACGCGGCGATTTCGAGCTGCCCGTGAAGACGTGCTCGGACGCGGCGTAGCCAGGAGGCGGGACGGGCGCTGGCTGCGGCACACCGATCCCGCGTGGACGACTGCGACCCGAAAAGCGTTGAAGGCTTATCGGCGCGAACGTTTGCGAGAGCTCTCCGTGTACTACTCCGGGCGCCTCGCCGAGCGATTGCGCCGAGCCGCAAACACTATCGGCTTCGCGAGAAGCTAGGCAGCTCACGCACCTTGCTTGCCTCTCTACTCCGTGTGGGTAGTTTCACGGCACGCCTCGTATCGGACCGGCCGATCTACCATCGGCTCCTTGCCGAGAGCTTCGGGGTGTTCTTTTCCGGAGCGGAGCTCGATGCCGCCGACGTGGATGCGGAGATGGTCTTTCGTGAGGACGACGTCGGCCTCGCGTCCGTTCCGGAGATCCCACCAGATGCGCTGGTTCTCAGCGCGTCCTCCTGCCGTCCCAAGCTGCACACGGAGCTCTTCTCGGTGGTCCTCGATCTGGAGCAGAGCCCCGTTCGCGCAACGCTGCATGTCCGCGAACCGCTTGCGCCGGAGTTCGAGCTTGCCGTCCATCTGACGGTGATTCTGCACAAGCTCCTGTTTCTCATGGACAGGCTCATCCTGCACGCGGCTGCGGTTCGGCTCGCGGACCGCGTCAGCCTGCTCGTCGGCGAAAAGGGAGCTGGAAAAACGACGTCATCCATCGCCGTGGCGCGAGCCGGAGGAGCAATCCTGGCTGAGGACCATGTCCTTGTCAGTCGAGTCTCGGGTCAGTTTCTCGTGAGCGGGTGCGATGAGCATGCGCGGCTGGCAGAAGAGACGGAACGTCACTATTTCCCGAACCCAATTGAGGCGCCCGTGCGGGAGCTTGGTGGATTGAAGAAGAAGGAGATCCGCGTCGCCGATTACTTCGAGTCGATGCCGTACCGCGACTTCGGTGCGGATCGTCTGTGCTTCGTGAAGATCGGCACGCGCTTCTCGGCTACGCCGATCCCAGGCCCGTCGGCCCTCGTTGGCCTGCTTGACTCCACACGCAAGCTCCAGCGCTTCGCAAGCGGGCGCGACCAGGGCGAGTACCTCGGCTACCTCGCCGACTTCGTCCAGACGGTGCCATGCTTTCAGGTCGAGCTGAGTCCCGACTTGAACAAGCTCGATTTGCTGGTCGAGTTCCTCATGGCACCGGGTCCCGGCGCGTGAGCGTTGTGGAACCGTTCACCGACTCTCCGGCGGGATCGCCGCACCCGACGGTCTATCTTCCGAGTGGGGCATCGAAGACATCGGCCTACGCCTTGATCAATCGTCGGTGGGTCGCCGGGATCCGCAATACGGGCAGATTCGTGGTAGTCGAAGACGGCGCCCCTCCCACTCCGCTTGACTTCGCGATTCACCATAACTTCGAGGAGGATTTCCTCGCGTACTTGCCTCCGGCCGCCGGCACGTCAATCGCCGCACGTCCCTGGGACTTCGGGCCCTACCCCCCCGCCTGGGTCGAGCACATAAACACGATGTTCGACCAACTCTGGGCTCCGAGTCGGTGGGCGAGGGAGATGGCGGTGAAAGCGGGCGTGCGGCCGGATCGGGCACGTGTCGTACCCCTGGGTGTGGACGAAGAGGTGTTTTGCCCGATCGGCAAGCGGCTGGAGCTGGCCACGGACAGGAGATTCAAGTTCCTTTTCGTCGGGGGAGTAAGCGCCCGCAAGGGAACGGACGTCCTTCTGGCGGCCTACTCCGCGGCTTTCTCCCCCAAGGATGACGTGTGTCTGGTGATCAAGGACAACTCTGGCGACGTCTTTTATCAGACCGACTCCCTTCGCGACCAACTGGGGAAGGAGTCTCGGAATCCAGCGTCGCCCGAGATTTTGTACATCGACGCCTTCTTGCCGGAGGATCGGTTAGCGGCGCTTTACCGGGCCTGTGACGTGGGCGTTTTCCCATACCGTGCAGAGGGCTTCTGTGTGCCTATTCTCGAGGCGATGGCATGCGGAATGCCCTCCGTTGTGCCGAACTTCGGCGCCTGCCTGGACTACTGCAGCGACGCCACTTCCTTTCTCGCTCCGGTTCGGCGCGTGCAGCTGCCGGTCAGGAGTCGCTACGAGTATGGCCTAGGGTTCTCGGAGGAAGTGGAGGAAGTCGATTTTTGCGAGGTGCACTTGGAGCCTCTGGCGGATCTTCTCAGGCGACTGTACGAGGGGGATGGGGCAAGGATCTCTCGCAGAGCTAACGCCGGGGTCGCGATAGCCCACCACAGTTTCACGTGGGACGACTCTGTGGCAGCCGTCCTGGTCAACCTAGAATCCGCCGGTACGCCGCCAACGTCTCATCCACCGTACGTGCCCAGCTGAAGAGAGCCGCGCGCTTTGCCCCTCGTTGCCCGAGCAGGGCGGCCCGGTTCGGATTGCCGAGCAGCTTGAGCATCGCCTCTTGCAGGGCCCACTCGTCCGGCTCGACCAAGAGGGCAGCGTCTCCGACCACCTCAGGTATGGCGCTGACGTTGCTGGCGACGACGGGCGTACCACACTGCATCGCTTCCAGAACGGGCAACCCGAAGCCCTCGTAAAGCGACGGAAACACGAACAGCCGAGCCCCGCCGTAAAGCGCGGCCAGATCCGCATCCGGCACGTGGCCTGTCAACACAATCCGGTCCCTACACCCGGAGCTTGCCTCAATAGCCGCGAAGATGGCCTCCGCTTTCCAACCTGTCGCGCCAACGAGTACGAGCTGAAGCTCCGAGTACCGCGGCTCGGAGGCCAGTCGTGTAAAAGCGCGAATGAGGCAAGGTAGGTTCTTCCTTGGCTCCAGTGTTCCCAGACTCAGCACGTAGCCGGCGTCGGAGATTCCGTATCGGGCTGCGACTCCCCGGATGCGGTGGTCCTCTCGCTCGGGAAAGAAGATCCTCGACGAGGCTGCCAGCGGGATAACATGGACTCGCTCCGGCAACATAGGGAGCGCGGCGCAAATATCTTCCTTCGTCCCACTGGAGTTGCACATAATCCAATCTGCCGTCGCGTCGATGCTGTCGAGCAGCCTGTCGAAAGCGGGCACGAATCCCTCGCCGCAGAGTTCGGGAAAAAGTCGCGGAATCGCGTCCGGTATGGTAACCACCCGCGCCGCAGCACGTACGCGCGACGAGGCGGCGAGCGGTGGGCGTAGCGAGTGGTAGATGTCGAAGCGGCCAGGAGGCGCGAGCGGAGTGGCTGTCCTGTCCAGGAGCTTGAGCTTCGCAATGGCGAGCTTGTCGGGATCGGGACCAGCCTCGTCTATTCGATCGACCAGGTCGATGCACTCTTCCACAGGATCCCCGGTTTCCCAAACGCTCAGAAGCCGGTCACCCAGGGGGAAGTGCGTCTGTCTCTCATACCTGGCGAGCTGGATCTCGTCGACGAGAGACGGGAATGCAGCGAAGTGCACGTCGAGATCACGACGACCCAGGATCTCACCGATGAACTCCCGGGTCACACGAAAGATGCCCGAGCGCGTAAGCTCCGATCCGAAGCCCCGGCCGAGGCTGGAGGCATCATAGAGGATCTTCATGCCGCACATCCTAATTGGGTACGACGCTGGTCACGAACATCACCGCCTGCTCGAATCTGGCCTCAACATGGCGTCGTCTCAGGAATGACCATCAAGGGCCCTGAGGGCTCGGTAAACATCCTCCGATCGCCCGCGACGTGCTGTGCCCTCCCCTAGAATCCGCCGTCCGTAAACATCCGCACAGAGCGTCGGGCATATCTCGAGACTCACGCCCGCACGCGAGAAGAATCTGCTGGGGCCCCCTTGCAAGAGGTACCCTACCCCCTGCTCTCACCGGTATGGGGGGGTCAAGGAACAGAGCGCCCGTGCCGAGGCAGCGATGAAGATCCACGAGACGAAGGCCTCCTGCTCGGAAGGCTGGCCTCTAGGTGGGTTGATTTGGTTCTAAAAACGTGTTCCGGTTTGTGTTCCGGTTCGGGCCCAGAATCGGTCGAACCGGAACACTTTTGGTCGAGCGCGAATCTCCGGAAAGCCTTGTAGGACGGTCCTTTTTCGGTTTTCGGGTCTTCAGGAGGTAGGCCTTACAAGCAGGAGGTCGCAGGTTCGAGTCCTGCTTCGCCCATAGACTTACAAGATCACTGCCTCTCTAAGTGCACGCAGCGTGCTCGGGAGGGCACGAGTAGGCACCCGGGTGGGTCGTCTACTCGGCTCGCTAGACCTAGCATGCCTCCATACGCCGCGCGCTGGGAGGAGGAGGCGTGTCCTCCTAGGCGCCACCGTAGTTCGCCATGTAAAGCCGCGAGTCGCCGGCGGTCCCGCTTTCGAAGTGCCAACCTCTTGTGCAATCTCGATTACAGGTGGGTTCCTGAGGGGTGCAAGAGTATGAGTGGTGGCAACTTGCGTAGGACATCGGATCCCGGCGCTGGTCGGGTCGCACTTGGCATGTGATGTGCCTTTGATTGGTGAGGGACGTGAAGCGGACTAGTCGCACCTGCCGCCTGCGGGCTAGAGATGACGGAAGCACAAACCTCGAAGTACGAGGTACCGCAAAGGCCTATGCTTAGGGCATTTGCGTTCATTAGCGATCGCGAGCTCCTGTCGACGCTCAGGGGCATGTTGACCGATGCAGGTCTTCCTATCGCGCTAGAAGAAGCCACTACGGTGTCGCTGGAGCTGGTGTCCCGCATGGGGCTTGCTGATCTACCACAGGCCTCGCCTGATCTCATCTTCCTCGATTTCTCGCAGGAGCCTGAGTTCGGCGTCAGCACTGCGCAGTACCTGGCGGACACGATTCCAACCGCCACGGTCATCGGCATGGGGCCCGAGCTGCCGCCCAACCTGTTCATCGCCGCCATGCAGGCCGATGTGTCTAAGTATCTGGAGGTGCCGCTGAAAGGTGAGGCGGTCGTGTCGATGCTCAGCCGGCTTCTCAGCCAGCAGTTGGACCTGCAGCCCGAGACTGCGCTGCCGTGCAGTGGACGGATACTCCACCTATTCAGCCCAAAGGGGGGATCGGGAACGACGACGATCATCGCCAACCTCGCAATCGCGCTTGCCAAGGAGAAAGCCGGGCGCGCGCTCATCCTCGATCTGGATCCAGAGCCCGGTGATGCCGCGCTTCTTTTGGGAGTGGAACCGAGATTCGGTGTGGTCGACCTCGCCAAGAGCTTAGGCCGGCTCGATCCCAGCCTGCTCGATTCGTTGGTGGCCAAACATGAGTCAGGGGTGCATTTGCTCACAGCGCCTGAGGACCCGCAGGAGGTGGGACTGCTCAGCGGCCGGGAGATAAGTTCGGTCCTCGAGGCCCTGCGTGACTACTACGATTGGCTGCTCGTCGACACGCCGAAATCGCTCGTGACGAGTACCGCGACCACTCTCCAGGTCGCGGACGAGGTCCTACTCGTAACCCTTCTCGACATTCTGTCTCTGAAAAAGGCGACGCGAAGCCAAGTACTGCTGCGTCGGCTCTTCGCGCTCGGCACCGAAACTCGGCTGAAGCTCGTGGTCAATCGTTACAGTCCCGGCGACCTCATCACGGTGGACGATGTCCGAGATGCGCTCCGCCTCGAGGTCTGCCAGACCATACGTAACGATTACGCCGCCGTCATCGAGTCGATCAACACGGGCAACCCCGTGCGCGAAGGTTCTCCCTTCGCTCGAGACGTGCGCAAGCTTGCCAGGAAGCTGATCGGAGTGGAAGGCGTAGGGGCCGAAGCCAAGGATACCGAGGATATCAGGGACGGAACGTTGCTCCAACGAGCCGTGCGAGGTTCACTGCGTACGATGCTGAAGCCTGCCTTGGAATAGGGAGGCGGGCCAGGTATCCCGCCCTCTCTCCGTACTAATCGATGCACCCTCTGGAGCGACCGGAGCGTCGTTTCAGGTCGTGAAGATCAAGAACGTGCCAACGAGGAACACGAGGAGAAGGACGAGGCGCAGATCGGCAGTGGACATCGGGGCCTCCAGGCCAGGACGTGCCGCTTCTAGGTAAGCCCCCGGTGGCGATCCGGGTCGTCGGGCAGGCGTCCGGTTGGCGGGCGTCAACTCGGCGACATACTCCAGATCGCCGAGCCGGGACAGGTTGCGTTTCGCGTTTCGCTTTTTTCTTGGCTGGTCTCGCTTCGCTTCACAACCTTGTGCGCACACTGGAGTGCGTGTTCCAGTCCCGCAAGTCAGGAAATCCTTTATTCGGTGGCGTATGGATGCGGCTCTACGAGAACGAGATTTGGAGCGTGGCCGGGGCTCGGTTCTGCTCTATCTTCCCGTATTCCTACCGGGGCGACCGAGCATGCGGTGAGAAGCAGCGAACATACCGGCACGTCGAGGGGAATCACTGGTGGGTATATGTACCTTGCTGACACCGGCATGTGGTGAACCGCAATCCTACCACGCGGTTCAGCTATGGGTGGTATGTCGCTTCACTGCGGCAGGACGGAGCGTCGAGCTCTAGAGAATCATCCATCGTAATCGACAATCCTCCAATACAGTCTGAGCCGGGAGGCTCAACCGTCCCGTCGAAGTAGGGACCTCACGAGCTTGTCCCGGAAATCCGAATCGGGCGCGAAGTAGCCGCCGAGAACCGAGAGGCGTCTCTCGGGACCCACGTCCACCTGGTCCAGCAGGATCTCGCCCCCTCCGCTTTGGAACACGGTGCGTAGCGTGTCCCCGCTTATCCGATAGAACATCCGGTCGCCGGGCTGAATTCTGCGGTCGGCGAGGAAGGCATACTTGCTGTCTCGCCATATGGCGCTTATAATATAGCCAGATGGCGTCAACTGAATGCAGACGAGAGGCTCCAGATGGCTACGACAACCAAGACGCACAAGAGGCGACGTTCGACAACTCGGCGTTCTCTCGCAAACCTCGGGGCCGAGAGCCCCGGCCACTCATACGTCGTTTTGCTCGGCCTGCGAACGTTCGACACCGCAGGTCTCTTGGAGAGGGTCAAAAAAGGGTTGTCGTATCACACCTGGGAAAGGTTAAGGAGCAATACAGAGCTTCCGCCGGATGCGCTCCTGACCCTGGTACAGATCAGCCCAAGGACTCTAAACAGGAGGAAAGAGGAGGGCCGCTTCCATCCCGATGAGTCCGATCGGCTTCTCAGAGCGACTCGCGTGTTTGCCTCCGCTCTTTCACTGTTTGAAGGCGATGCTGACGCGGCGCGGCGGTGGTTGACAACAGCTCTGCCGGCATTGGGTGGCGACAAGCCCCTGGAATATGCGGCAACGGAGGTTGGCGCACGGGAAGTTGAGGATCTGATAGGCCGCCTTGAGTACGGCATCTCATCGTAATGCCCCAGGCTTGGCGCATTACAAAGACGAAGTACGAATCGCAAGCGCTTCAGGGTGAGGGAGCTCGCCGCCACGGAAGCCGATGGACAAGTCCCGGCTTCCGAGTCATCCATGCCTCGGAGAGCCTTTCGCTGGCGACACTCGAGGTTCTGGTCCACCTCCATGCGAGCTCACTAATCCCGGCCTACTCGGTCTTTACTGTGGAGATTCCCGACGCATTGGTGGAGGAGCTTGCAGAGAAGGAGCTGCCCGCGACCTGGAGAGACTACCCCTCTCCGGCGTCAAACAGAGCGTTGGGAGATGGCTGGATCGCCAGCGGCCGAAGCGCCGTTCTTCGAACGCCGAGCACCATCATTACACACGAATACAACTTCCTGATCAACCCCGAGCACAAGGATTTCAGCAAGCTGGATTTCAGCGATCCCGAGCCTTTCGATGTGGATTCAAGGGTGTTTCAGGGGACCGCCAGTACATAGGGGCGAACCGGGTTCTGAGCCGCCGCTCGTTAGGCTGAGGGGCTGTGATGAGGGTGCAGCGAGAGCCCCTGTGCGGGGGGGAAGAACCGGGCCTCGTTCTGCGGTCAGGACCGCCGGAAGACCTCCTCGAGGTCGACCTCGCCGACACTCTCATCGCCCAGCCGAACCGGGAGCCTGTCGGTGTAGCGCTCGAAGGCGCGCCCGCCCTCGAACCGCCATACGTCTACGGCTTCTTCCTCCGGGTCGACGATCCAGTACTCGGCCACCCCCTGTCGCTCGTACAGGTCGAGCTTGAGGCCGCGGTCCCGCTCGGCCGTGGAGGGTGAGAGGATATCGATGACCAGGTCCGGTGCGCCCCGCAGACCCTCCTTGGCCACGATCCCACGGCGGGCCCTCGATAGGAAGACAAGATCCGGCTGAACGCCTTCGCGAGTCGCTGGAAACTCGACGCCCGGTGCTTGAGAGACGATGCCAAGGCCTGGCTGTTCGAGAAGACGATCCAGCGCGACGGCGAGGCGATGGGCAATTCGCGTGTGCCTGAAGGACGGTGCTGCCGTCACGAAGAGCTTGCCGCCGATCGCCTCGTAGCGCCGGCCGTCGTCGGGTAGCTGCTGGGCGTCCTGCCAGGTGATCTGTGCGAGTGCCATACGAGACACATTATACCTCCGGCGGATGCGGGCAACCGCCCGGCTCCCAGGAAGCTTCGCGTTCCTACGTCAAGGGAGGATCAATCAGGTGTCTCGGGGCTCGATCGCGCTCAGGGCTACCCAGGCAGCCGGCTCAGAGCAGCGGCACGCCTATGTGCGTTGCCTGAGAGGCCAGGTACCGCGACAATTACGCGCCTGGCGCCGAAAGAACAGTCCGCCTGCTCGACGTTCTTTGGTGGAAACGACTCTTTTAGAGGAGAACACCATGGCCGATGTGACTTTAGCGACGCTCGATGGAGGCCAAACGACCGTTGGCGTCGAAGCACTGGCTTCGGGCCTGAGCGGTGATCTTCTTACGGCTGACTCGCCGGGCTACGGCGAGGCCCGGGAGCTATGGAACGCCATGATCGACAGACGCCCCGGGTTGATTGTTGAGTGCGCCGGTCCCGGGGACGCGAAGCGAGCGGTGGATTTCGCGCGCGAGCACGGGCTCTTGATCTCGGTGTGCGGAGCCGGGCACAACATCGCCGGCAACGCCGTCGCTGACGACGGGCTCATGGTTTCGTTCAAGAAGATGAGCCGGGTCGAGGTCGATCCAAGCACCTGCCGGGTCCGCGTCCAGCCGGGTGCCACGCTGGGTGATCTCGACCGAGCGACCCAGACGCATGGCCTCGCCGTACCCGTCGGCATCAACTCGACAACCGGCGTCGCGGGCCTGACGCTGGGCGGTGGCTTCGGGTGGCTGAGCCGCAAGCACGGGATGACCGTCGACAGCCTCGTGTCGGCGGAAGTGGTGACTGCCAATGGCGACATCGTCACAGCGAGCAATCAGGAGAATGCCGACTTATTCTGGGGCATACGGGGAGGCGGTGGGAACTTCGGCATAGTGACCTCGTTCGAGTTCGAGGCGCACCCCGTGGGGCCTCAGATCCTATCCGGCCTGATCGTCCACTCCCTCGCTGACGCGCCGGCGGTGCTCCGCCACTACCGGGAGTTCGCGGCCCAGGCACCCGACGAGCTGAGCGTCTGGATCGTATTGCGCCAGGCGCCACCCCTGCCCTTCCTGCCCGAGGACGTGCACTTCCAACCGGTGATCATCCTGGCGGCGCTCTACGCAGGGGACATGACCGAGGCGGAGGCCGCCCTCGCGCCGCTCCGGGCGTTCGGCAACCCGGTCGGGGACGCGATCACACCGCACGCGTTTGTCGACTTCCAGTCAGCCTTCGACCCGCTTCTCACGCCGGGCGCCAGGAACTACTGGAAGTCACACGACTTCCTGGAGCTGAGCGACGGATTGATCGACACCGTGCTCCCGTACGTGGATTCGCTGCCCACTTTCGGCTGCGAGATCTTCATCGCTCAGATGGGTGGGGCCACCAATCGGGTCCCCATCGACGCGACCGCGTATCCGCACCGCGACGTGGAATTCATCATGAACGTTCATGGGCGCTGGGACGACCCGGCGGACGACGAGCGCGGGGTCGCCTGGTGCCGTGAGCTATTCGCAGCCGTCACCCCCTACGCGACGGGCGGTGTCTACACGAACTTCATGACGGAGGAAGAGAGCGACCGCGTTGGAGCGGCATACGGTGAGAGCTGGGAACGACTGGTACTGCTGAAGAACAAGTACGATCCGGACAACTTTTTCCGACTGAACCAGAACATCCAGCCGACGGCACAACAGTAGGCGCTCCGGGCACGACTTGGACGCCATTCTAAACTCACTGCGCGGCCGAGCTGTGGTCCGCGTACCACTCTTCCGAAGGAGGGCTCCGATGCGACGAGTAGCACCTTTCTTGGCAGGTCTGCTGTTGGTCTTGATCAGCGGGAATGCGATCGCACAAACCGATGAACAGGTCGCGGCCGAAGTGATCGCTCTCGCCAAGGCCCAGTGGGCGGCGGAAATGGCGAATCAGCCTGCAGCTACCATCATGAAGGACGTGGCGGACGAATACTCGGTGTTCAGCCCCGAGTTTCCGACGCGGGTTGACGGCAAGGACGTAAACATGAGGATCAGCGACGCCTTCTCGGCTGACCCATCCCGAACCATAGCCGCGGAGATGGCTAATCCGAGAGTCCAGGTCTACGGTGATGTGGCGATTCTGAGCTACAACTATATCGGTCTCGTCGAGGAGGATGGTGCTGTAGAAACGTCGCTCGCCAAGTCGACGCGAGTGTACGCGCGAATAGACGGAGCCTGGCGGCTCGTGCACGCGAACTTTGCTCCGGTGGGTGACGACGACTAGGTGATTCCGGAGCGAGCCCTCCGTTGTTGACCATGGGAGATGAAGATGAAGCGTTATTGCCGCACGGCCACGATCGCTGTCGCCGCAGCTCTGTCCGTCGTTCGCCCAACGCCTGCCGTCGCTCAGGAATCCGATGCGCTCAGCAAGCAGCGAGAGGCCCAGGAGGTGTTGGATCGGGCCGTTGGGGCGCTTGGCGGCCCGGAGGCGATCGGTCGACTGAAGACCGCTCGCGTGGAGCTCGCCTCTACTCTGGCCAACGTCGGCCAGGGAGCGACACCCGGCACTCCGCCGGCCGAGCAGCCGCCCGGTAGCGTGATCATGCACGCCGAGGGCGGACGGGCTGTCTTTGAGAACTATCAGGGCGAAAACCTCACGTTTCGGTTCGTTCGAGATCCCGCTGGTTCCTGGGCGCACATCTCGGGGCCCAACACGGTCAACGAGGTGGAGCTGGCCGCGGCTATTCCCTTCCTCTCGCGCGTCACGCTGAGCCCTATGATCGTGCGGGAGGCGACGGAGCGGCCGGAGGCCCTGCGTTCCCTTGGGAGCGAGTCGTCAGCCGGATCTACCTTCGATGTGGTGACGTATGCGGACCCGGTGGGCCGTCAGGTGACGCTCTACTTCGACGCCTCGAGCGGGCTGCTGTCACGAGCCGAGACGGTCGCCGATCACGCGCAGTTCGGTGACCAGGTGACGGCCGTCGACTTCTCCGACTATCGGGATCTGGACGGGCTTCAGGTGCCCCACAAGCTGGTGCGTCGGCAGGGCGATCTGGTAGCCGCTCAGACGACGCTCACGTCCCTCGAATTCGGGGTAACTGCCGATCCCGCGCTGTTCGAGAAGCCAGAGGATGCTACGGAGGGCCAGCCGATCGCCCTTCCGCCCACCGGACCGCGTGAGTTGGAGGTAGAAGAGCTGGCGGAAGGCGTTTTCCTCGTTCCGAATGCGGCGCCCAACTACAACGCCATGTTCGTCGTGTATGACGATGGAATCTTGGTGCTGGAGACGCCGCAGACGCCCGCCGTGAGCCAGGCGGTGATCGCGACCATTCGGAAGCAGCTTCCGGACGTCCCCATCCGCTGGGCGGTACCCACGCATTACCACTTCGATCACTCGGGCGGCTTGTACGGCTATGTTCGGGAGGGCGTCACGATCGTGACGACGCCCGGCAACGAGGAATTTGTCCGGGAAGTGGCCGCCGCTCCGCGGACGCTCGGTTCTCCCGGAGGGGGGGTGGATCACGTGAGCGTGGAAACGTTCGTGGGGAGCCGGAGCTTCGGGGAGGGATCGCGAAGAGTCGAGCTCTACGATGTCGGGCCCAACCCCCATGTGGACGAGATCATCGTCGCCTACCTGCCCGGCCTGGACCTGCTGTTCGTCGCTGACCTTTTCAGCTTTCAGGGCGATGTGAACCCGGCCAACCAGAACGCGCTGGCATTCGCTGAGAAGCTGGAGGAACTCGATCTGGATCTGGCGACCGTGCTGCCGGTACACGGTGAGCGGGCCACCGCCGAGCAGTTCTGGGAGTCGGTCCGGCTTGGCCAAGAGCAGGCGGAGGAGAACTAACCAAGCGCGGGAGGAGATGCGCGCGTCCCTCCCGCCCTCTCTAGAGCGGGCGAATCACGACCCTCGCTGGCCGGAAAGGCGGCTGCGGAGCCCGTAACCAACCCGCTTTACGGCCGCCGGGTGGACGAGGACGTTACGCAGAAGATCGGCGACGCGTCTGCCTGCGCGAGCGTCGGGGTGCCCATCGTTCGGAATTCGCATCGTGTGCCACCCGGGGGGCGCGTCCTGTAATGTATCGATCATCTCCACATCCAGATCAGTGAGATCAACATAGTCCCAATCACCCCAGTGCCAGTTCAACAAGATGAACCGGATACCACGAGCAGAGCAGTAATCATGCATTTCACGGATCAAGGCCTTGGTGAGCTCAACGGGATACGGAGGGTAGAGGGCCAGCATTCCGCCAAGCCTGATCTTGATGAGATCAACGAGAAACGAGTGTCTGTAATGCTCGTATAGGAGGGGCCGCTTGGCGAGATGAAGGCGTTCGTTTTTGTCCAGCTCGAAGAGGGGTTTCGTGCCGAGGAACTCGGCATTAGGAACCAAAGTGCGTCGATCGTAGTTGCCGTTGCGAGGAATGTGGTCGTCCCTGAAGGTGTAAACGACCACCTTGGTGTCGAATTGAGGTGCGAACTTCTTCAGCGTGAGCAGGGCCTGGTCTGTCCCATAGGCCTGTACGCCGAGATTGACCATCTGGAATTCCGGTACAGCAGCCGCAAGTTGTCCTACGAAACTCTCCTCGAAGGACAACCCATGGCCCATCGTATTCGAACCGCCAATAAACAGCATGGACGGCCGTTCGGGGGATAAGCGGAACGATGGTTCGGGTACGCGTATCCCGCGGGCGTCGAAATGAACGGTGCGGACGATGTTCGCCCTCCTGTAACGCTGCGTTTTGGAGAGGTTGGGGATGTATGACCAGCCGAGTTCTTCGTCAAAGCGGGCAATAGCGGTTTCCATCGGTACCCAGTCGCTGTGAAACGGCAGGCCGGCGATACGCAAGCCGATTTCGACGACGAACAAGAGAGCGAGGAGGAGGGCGGCGTTCCATGCCACTACAGCGATCGGTTTGTTCAACTGGCTGTCCTCCTCCTTTCGCCCGGGAGCCTCTCTGCGACGCTACTGGAGCGTGGTCACCGGGTCCACCTCCACCGGCGACCGCGATGGCCCTGGGGGGGGGCGGCCTGCCTGCCCTGCTCGAATCCGAGCTCAACCTAGCCTCGTCTCAGGAATGACAATCAACGGCCCTAAAGCCTTGTAGGATGGGCCTTTCGCGGTTTTCGGGTTTTCAGGAGGTAGGCCTTACAAGTAGTCCGATGATCCGAAGCCTCACGAGGCTGTCCGAGGCTCAGGGGAAGATCCCCAGCTCCTCGTAGCACACGACGATTTTGTCAATCGCGTTGATGAACGCGGCCGTCCGCAGGTCCACGTCGCTCCCGTGACTCTTCTGCACCTCCCGAATCTGGTGCAAGGCGTTGACCATCGTTTCCTCGAGGCCTGAGTTCACCAGGTCCTCCTCGTTGGCGCCACTGGCGAAATGGGAGACGTCCCGATCGGAGAACGTCTGACCGGTCGCCTGCTCCACCGCGGAGAGGAGTTGTCGCTGGGCGGTCTCGTCGAACCGCTTCTCCATTCGTCCGAACCGGACGTGGGAGAGGTTCTTGAGCCACTCGAAGTATGAGACCGTCACGCCACCGGCATTGAGGTACAGGTCCGGCAGGATGGTGACACCCTTCTCCAGCAGGATCTCATCTGCCGCAGCGGTCGTGGGCCCGTTCGCCGCCTCGGCGACAAGGCGGGCCTGGATCCGGCCCGCGTTTTGTTCGGTGATCTGGTTCTCGAGCGCTGCCGGCACCAGGATGTCGCAGTCAATTTCCAGAGCTTCGGCAGAGCTCGGTAGATCGGTGGCACCCGGGAACCCGAGGATGGAGCCGGTCTCGCGACGGTGCTCGACGACCGCCTCGAGGTCGAGTCCGTCCGGATCGGCGATCGCGCCTTCATACTCGGCGAGGCCGACCAACAGAGCTCCGTCGTTCGCCAGGAATCTCGCCGTGTTGTAGCCGACGTTGCCCAGCCCCTGGAGCACGACCCGCTTGCCCTCGATGCCCGGCGACAGTCCGAGCGCCTTCATGTCCTCTTCGACTCCGCATGCCTCGCGAACGCCGTAGTACACGCCGCGGCCCGTAGCCTCGAGGCGGCCGCGGATCCCTCCTTGGGCGATGGGCTTGCCGGTCACGCACGCTTCGGCGTTTAGCTCTCCCCCGTTGAGCGACTTGAACGTGTCCACGATCCAGGCCATCTCCATCGGACCGGTGCCGTAGTCGGGAGCCGGCACGTCCACCCCGGGGCCGATGAACAGCTTCTTGACCAGCTCGAAGGTGTAGCGACGCGTGATCCGCTCGAGCTCGCCCGTGGAATAGTTGCGCCGGTCGATGCGGATCCCGCCTTTGGCCCCGCCGAACGGCACGTCCACGATGGCGCACTTGAAGGTCATGAGGGCCGCGAGGGCCATCACTTCGTCTTCGCTGGCCATCAGGCTGTAGCGGATTCCGCCCTTCGTCGGGAGCTTGTGGTGGCTGTGTTCAGCCCTCCACGCCTCGATGACTTCCATCGACCCGTCATCCCGCTTCAACGGGAAGGTCAGTCGGTAAACGCTATTGCACTCCCTGATCTGGTTCATGAGATGCGGGTCGTGGCCCGCGAGCGCCGCCGCCCGGTCGAAGCTGCGATTCACCTGGTCGAGGAAGCTGAGCTGCGCGGTCAAGGTGTCCTCCATGAAATGCCCGGCGGCAATGCCGTGCGCCGGCGAGAGCGCGGAGTCTAGCAACTCCCCGCGGCGACGATGCACCAATGTACACAAAAGCGCGGAATGTGCGGTGACGGGCGCGCGGCTACTCGTGATCGGGGACGTGCTCTAGCAGCTCGCCGGGCTGGCGGTCCAGGCCACTCCGGCCAACATCGCCAATTGGATCGACACCGGCTGCCTGTAGCGAGGCCACCACAGAAGCCCGAACGGAGCTCTGAGAGCTCTACGAATCGCTCGTTGTCCAGGCCTGCTCTCATCCCGATCGACCCCCACGACGCGTGCTGCCGCGCCATCCTCGTCCCGTGAGCCGGGGAACACACCCTCAGCCCTTTTGCGGCGCGAGATTTGCTCCCCCTTGATTGACTGGGCCGCTGTTATCCTGCTTTCACGACAACAAGGTGAGACGTAGTGCGTTTGCTTCCGCAGCTCACAACCTATCTCCGCTTCGTGCTGGGACTTCCGGCCTTCGTACGGAGCACTATGACCCTCGAGGAAGCCCGCGAGATCCTACGTCGGCGCTTCGCGGAGCGGGAGCGGAACTTCCTCCGAAGCTTCGAGCGCGGGGTCTTCGAGTGCGAGAGGAGTCCCTATCGCGCACTCCTCGAGCTGGCAGGATGCGATCTCGCCGATGTTCGGCAGATGGTTGGCAGTGATGGCCTAGAGGCCACGCTGCGGGCGCTGAGAGCTGCCGGTGTCTACGTCACCTTCGAGGAGTTCAAGGGCTTGCAGCCGATCGTCCGCGACGGACAGGTCATCGAGGCGCGACCGGAGGACTTCGACAACCCCCTGTTGTCCAGCTACTACCGCGTCTCGACCGGAGGCACGACGGGCAAGGCCAGGAAGGTGATGGTGGACCTCGATTCAATGGCCGATCGCGTTGCCGAGCACATGGTGGCCGAAGACATTTACGGTCTGCTCGGCGTACCCTGCCTTCTTTGGTTCGACATCATGCCGGGCACGGGCCTGGGCAGCGTCCTGAATCGCGTGCCCTACGGCAACATCCCCGAGCGCTGGTATTCGCCGATCGCGAGCTCGGATCTCAAGCCGGCGATGAAGTACCGGCTCGCCAACCGGATCATCGTCGAGACGGCACGGCTCTCCGGCGCGCCAATTCCGCGCCCCAAGCTGCTGCGAATGAACCAAGCCGGCGTGATCGCCCGCTGGGCCGCGGAGACGCTCGAGAAGCACGGCGCGTGCGTGGTGAGAACGCACGTCAGCAAGGCCCTGCGTGTCTGCATCGCGGCTCGTGAGTTGGGCATCGACCTCACGGGCGCCGTGATCTCGGCGGGCGGTGAGCCTCCGACGGAGGCCAAAGTACGCGAGATCGAGCGAACCGGGGCCCGATTCCTGTCCGGTTACCATTTCACGGAAGTCGGAGCCGTCGGGCTGTCGTGCGTGAACCCGATCGACACCAACGACCAGCACCTGTTCAAGGACCGCCTCGCGCTCATCCAGCATCCACGCCCCGTGCCGGGCTTCGAGCAAACCGTCGACGCCTTCTACTTCAGTACCCTGCTTCCGACGGCTCCAAAGCTCCTGCTGAACGTCGAGTCCGACGACTGCGGCCTGGTAGAGACTCGGGCCTGTGGCTGTCCATGGGAGGAATTCGGCTTTACCGAGCACATCAGGCATATTCGCAGCTTCCGAAAGCTGACCGGCGAAGGCGTCACCCTCCTGGGGAGCCAGATGGAGAGGATCCTGGAGGAGGTGCTTCCAGAGCGATTCGGCGGAACGCCGCTGGATTACCAGCTTCTGGAGGAGGAGGATGAACGGGGCTTTACCCGCCTCAGCGTCGTCGTCAGCCCGAAGGTAAGCCTGGATGACGAGCAGGCCGTGATCGACACCGTCGTCTCGGCACTTCGCGGCGGCAGCCTTGGCGCTGACGTGAGCGGGGCCGTGTGGAGCCGGGCGGGCACCCTGCGAGTGAAGCGCATGGAGCCCATTTGGACGGGACGCGGTAAGCTGGTGCCGCTGCAGATGGAACGAAAAGAGCGACCCGCGGCCGACGGCTCACTCTCGCGAGCCGGTAGCCGGTCATGAGAGGCCTACCCGTCAGATGCAGCAGCGTCCCTGCCGCGTGGCTGGCTCTGATCTCGGGCGCCATGCCGGGCTGCGATACCTCCGAAGACGCTCCTGGGACCGACGAGCCGGCCGTTCTCCGGGTCATGATGCTGCCGCACCTGACGTTCGCCCCGTTGCTGATCGCCCAGGAGGAGGGGTTCTTCGCCGCCGAGGGGCTGGACGTACGGTTCTACAGGCTCGGCACCCCGGCTTCGACCGTCCCGCTCCTGCTGCAGGGCAAGTTGGACGTGCTGCCGACACCGGCCTCGCCGGCGCTGCTGAATGCGATAGGGCGCGGAAGTCCCGTCCGGTTCGTCGCTGATAAGGGGCATCTGCCGGCGAGCCGCTCTTGCAGCCACATGAGCATCGTCGTGCGGCGAGAGCTGCTGAAGCCGGAGGGGTCCGGGGAGACGCCGAGCGACGGTGCGTCGCACGCACCCTCCATTCGCCGCCTCTCCACCAGCAGGGAGGCACTCTTCCGGTTCCTCGTCACAAAGGCGTTCGAGTCGCGAGGCCTCAGCCTCGAGCAGGTCGAGAGGATATACCTTCCCGCTGCGGCGGAGTTGGATGCCCTTAGGGACGGGGCCGTCGACGCAGCGTTCATCAGCGACCCCTGGAAGAGCCGGCTGGTCGAGGGGGGAGATGGGGCGGTATGGGTGGAGCTCGAGGACGTGGTGCCGGACATGCAGTATTCCCTGATCGTATACGGGCAAAAACTGCTGGAGGAAGAACCGGAGTTGGGACGTCGTTTCATGGTGGCGTATGTGCGAGGGATCCGGCAGCTCAATCAGGGAAAGACGGAACGCAATTTGGAGGTTTTGGAGGCCGCGACGGGCTTCGACCGAGAAGAGCTTCGTCGCCTGTGCTGGCCCAGCTTCCGGGACGACGGCCGAATCAACGCCGAGAGCGTGATCGACTTCCAACGCTGGTTGGTCAACCGGGGCCTGATCGACGTGTCCGTTCCGGAGCAGCAGTTCTGGGAGCCTAGCTTCACCGAATACGCCAATCAGGCACTGGAGGAATAGGATCCGTGATGTATCGTAGTAAGCCCCACACGACGCTTCGTAGTCATCGATCCGCGTGGGCCGGCTGGGCAGCCCTGCTCCTGTTTGCCACGCCCAGTTTCGCCCCTGCGGCCCCTGCGAACGTCGTGGCGCCGGCGATCCAGGCCAAGGAGGCTCCGGCCGACACGATCGACGTTCCTGACGGGGACAGCGTAGTAGCGGTGTCCGACATCGTCGTAACGGCAACGCGCACGGAACAGAGGCTTCTCGACCTTCCGGTGCGCGTGACCGTCCTCGATAGGGCAGACATCGACCTATCGGCCTCCAGGACCGTCGACGAGTACCTGCGCCGGGTCGTCGGCTTCAACCTCTCCAGGCAGGCCAGCTCCGTGGTCTCGCATCCCGGCGCCCAGGCGCTCAACATGCGTGGCCTGGGCGCTTCTTCGGCGAGCCGCACCCTGGTGCTCGTCAACGGCCTGCCTCTGAATGACCCGTTCGGAGGGTGGATTCACTGGAGCAGCATTCCCCTCGAGAACGTGCAGCGCATCGAAGTCGTCAAGGGCGGCAGCTCGGGAATCTGGGGCAACCGGGCCCTCGGCGGCGTCATCAACATCATCACCCAGAAGCCGACGCGGACCGGGATGAGGGTATCGGCGCAGGGTGGCAGCTATGCGACGTTCCGGGGCTTCGGCGCGGGAGCTTACAAATCGGATCGCGTTGGCGTGTTGGCGGGTGGCGAGATCTTCGATACGGACGGCTATCCGGTCGTCCCAGCGGAGCAGCGCGGCTTGATCGACGGCAACGCGACCTCGAAGCACGTGACGCTCGGAGGGAGGCTGGAGTATGCCGCGTCGGAGAGCCTCGACCTGTACTTCCGGGGGAGCTACTTCGACAACGATCAGAACCTCGGCACCCCGCAGCGGCAAAACGGGATGGAAATCGGGTCGTTGCGTGCAGGTGCCGACCTCTCCACGAGCAGCGGAAGCTGGCAGTTCGGCCTGTTCGGCCGCGATCAGACGTATTTCAACAGAATCGGCTCCGCCTCACCGGACCGAAGCACCGAGACGCCGACCCTCGATCAGTTCCATGTCCCGTCCACCTCGATCGGCACCAACCTGCAGTGGTCCAGGACCTCGTTCGGCTCGCATCAGCTCGCCGGCGGGCTCGACTTCCAGTGGATCGAGGGCGAGACGAACGAGCACTACGTCTTCGTTGACGGCGACTTCACCCGGCTCCGCGAGGCTGGAGGACAGCAGCAGTTGGGCGGCGCCTACTTTCAGGACCTCTTCCCTCTGGGACCCAAGTGGCGAATGCAGGCGAGCGGCCGACTCAACCTGTGGCGGAGCTACGGCGGCACCAGGCTGGAGACCCAGATCCAGACCGAAGAGATCAGGCTGGACGAGACCTATCCGAGACGAACCGAGTGGAGATTCAACTACACGCTCGGTACGCGGTACCTCGCCAATGACCGCCTCTCTCTGCGTGCCAGCTTCTACACGGGCTTCCGAGCCCCGACTCTCAACGAGCTGTACAAGCCCTTCCGGGCGTCCGGTGGCATCGTGACCGAGCCGAACCCCGGTCTGGATCCGGAGGATCTCATTGGCACCGACGTCGGAGCCGACTATCAGATCTCGAGGGTTCTAACGGCCCGGGTGACGGCGTTCTGGAATCTGCTCGAGAACGCGATCGCGGAAGCGACCATCGGTCTGGCCGACTCGGTCCCGGCCACGATCGAGCCGTGCGGCAGAGTGCCGGCCAACGGCGTGTGCCGCCAGCTGGACAATCTCGGAACCCTTCGCAGTGTCGGTTTCGAGACCGAGCTTGAGTACTCGCCTCATGCGTTCTGGCTGATCGGCGCCAGCTATCTCTTCAATCCGACCGAAGTGCTCGAGGCACCGGGACGACCGGAGGTTGTGGGCTCCTCCGTGCCCAGGTCGCCCGAGAACCAATTCGTGGTGAGGGCCAGCTACGCGAATCCAGCCATCATCGAGGGATCGATTGTGGGACGGTACGTCGGCACTCGGTTCGAGGACGACCTGAACGAGCTCGAGCAGGGAGGCTTCTTCACGCTCGACCTTCAGCTCTCACGCCTGTTCCTCGAGCACCTGGAAGCTTTTCTGAGCGTGGAGAACCTTCTGGATGTGGACTACGAGGTCGCCGTGGCGACCAACGGGCTGATTCGGCACGGGACGCCGCGCCTCATCAACATCGGACTTCGAGTTCGGCTGTGACAGACGCCGACTCCGCCGTAGCTCTCAGCTGTCAGGGTGTCTCGCACAGCTTCAGCTCGCGAAACGGACCCGTAGAAGCTCTGGGCGAGATCAGCTTCACGGCCAAGCCCCATGAATTCGTGTGCATCCTGGGTCCGAGCGGCTGCGGAAAGACCACGCTCCTGAAGATCATAGCCGGGCTCCTGCGGCCCACAGCCGGCCGCGTCGTCTTCGAGGAGAATCGCCAGCGCGGTTCCCCCCAGTCGGGTCTCGTCTTCCAGGAGCATGGCGTGTTTCCCTGGCTGAATGTCCTCGACAACGTGGCTTTCGGGCTGGAGATGCGGGGTGTGGCTCGGCCCGAGCGGCGGGCGCGGGCCCACGCATTCGTAGAACGCGTCGGGCTGGCTGCGTTCGAGAACCACTACCCTCACGAGCTCTCGGTCGGCATGCAGCAGCGCGTGGGAATCGCGAGGGCGTTCGTTTCGAACATCCCCATCCTGCTCATGGACGAGCCCTTCGGCTCGCTGGACGCACAGACGAAACGCGGCTTGCAGGAAGAGCTGCTTCGGATCTGGAGTCAAGATCGGAAGCTGGTCCTCTTCGTGACGCACGACATCGAGGAAGCCGCTCTTCTCGGCGATCGCGTTCTGGTGATGACGGGGCGACCCGGGAGGATCAGTGAGGAGCTCACGATTCAACTCGAGCGGCCGCGGGATCCCGATCGGGACCGCATCGCCGTAAGCGATTTGAGATGGCAGATCTGGCAACTGCTCGAAGCGGACGTGCGGCGCGGACTGTCGATTCAGGTTTGACTGCCGCCGGGAGCCGCCGCCGGTTGCTCGGGGCGAGCGCCGGGTGGTTGCCGACCGGCATCCTCCTCGCAGTCCTCGTATCGTGGGAGGCGCTCTCCCGCGCGGGGGTCATCTCATCACTGCTCTTCCCCGCACCGAGCGCCGTCGCGCGGACGCTGTGGGAGTCCATCGTCGACGGCGTTATGCCGAGCAACCTCGCCGCCACCTTGCTGCGGGTGGTGCCCGGGTTGGCTCTCGGCGGCCTCGCCGGCGCATTGCTCGGTTTGGCCATGGGGGCGTCGCGCCGGCTCCGGTTGGCGATCGACCCGTTCGTGGCCGCCATCCATCCGATGCCGAAGATCACGCTTCTGCCGTTGCTGATGATCTTCTTCGGGATCGGTGAGGCGTCGAAAGTGCTGGTCGTCGCGATCGCGGCGTTCTTCCCGATGGTGATCAACACGATGGCGGGCGTCCGGCAGATCAGTCCTCTCTACTTCGAGGTGGCGGAGAGCTACGGGGCGTCCCGGCGCAAGATCTTCTCGCGAGTCCTCCTGCCCGGGTCGATGCCGATGATGTTGAGCGGAGTTCGGCTCTCGGCGAATGTCGCGTTTCTGATTACCATCGCCGTCGAGATTCTGGCTGCCGAACGCGGCCTCGGCGCTCTGATATGGCTCTCCTGGGAGATCCTGCGCGTAGACCTCCTCTATGCAGCCATGGCCGTCACGGCCGTGGTCGGACTCGCCATAAACACGGGGTTGTATCGGTTGGCCACCAGAGTCGTCCCGTGGCAAATCGACCGCGATCCGTCCCGCTGACGGCCGACGGAGGCGAGCGACGAGCTCAGAATCCCGCAAGACAGATCTCGAGGGGCTGTCTCGAACGGAGCCGCTGCAGGAGGAGTTGAGCGTCCTCTCCGTCCGCTCGGGCTTCGCGGCGCTCGTTGCCCGGGGCCTCCGGATCGGGCTTGACATCGGGGCCATCATGATCCTCGCCCGTCTCCTGACTCCGACGGACTTCGGGCTCATCGCGATGGTGCTTCCCGTCACGCTGCTCGCGGGAAGCGTGGCCCACTTGGGCCTTCAGCCGGCCGTGCTCCACGTCGGACGCCTGAGCCAGCCGCTGCTCAGCTCGCTGTTCTGGCTTTCCCTCAAGCTGAACGGTGCCGTCTACGCCGGGCTGGCACTGAGCGGCCCGCTGCTGGCGTGGCTGTACGGTGACTCGCGGGTAACCGCCATCGCCGTCGTGTGGGCCGCCTCACTTTACGGGTTGAGCACAGCCGGCCTGCACGAGGCCCTGCTGCAGCGTCGGCTGCGATTCGGGACCGTCGTTTCGGCACAGACGGGCTCACAGGCGGTGGCCGTGGCTGCCGCCATCGCGGCGGCCCTGCTCGGTGCCGGGCACTGGGCGTTGGTCGTCAGGATCGTGATCGGCGACTGGCTGCGCGGAGCGGCCATTTGGGCGCTCTCGGGCTGGCGGCCGACGCGCCGGGTTCGGCCAACCGCCGAGGTGGCTCGAGAGGTCCGAGAGATGCTCTCCTACGGCATGGGCTTCAGCGGATACCGCCTCGTGTCATGGTTCGGCCAACAGATGGACCGTTTGCTCATCGGCACCCTCGCGGGCGCGGGCGTTCTCGGCCTCTACCACAATGCTCGACGTTGGGCCTTCTTCCCCTTTTCTCAGGTGTTCATACCGCTGAGGGAGGTCGCGGTCTCCACGCTCAGTCGAGTCCGCGATGAGCCGGCTCGGTACCGGCGCTATTGCCGAAGGGGATTGCTGCCCTTACTCGCGATGCCGTTGCCCGCCACCGCGTTCATGTTCGTCGGTGCTCGAGACGTCATCCTCTTGCTTCTCGGAGGGCAATGGCTCGGAGCTGTGCCGTTCTTCAGGCTCATGTGCATCGCGTCCTTCTTCGGCGCGATCGGCCAGGTGAGCAATTGGATTTACCTCACAGAGGGGACCACGGCGCGTCAGTTCAAGTGGGCGCTCGTTCGAACGCCGGTGGTGTTGGCGGCGATCGGAATCGGATCCCGATGGGGTGCATACGGCGTGGCAGTGGGCTTCTCGGCGGCGACGGCTCTGATGGCCTACCCAACGCTCGCCTACTGCCTGAATACGTCGGTGCTGCGAATGAGGGATGTCCTGGGCGCCGCCTGGCGCCCGGCAGTCTCATCGGTCGGAGCGGCTTCGGCGCTATCTCTCGTCGTGCACGCGCTGCCTGCCTTCGATGCCCTGCCGGGTTCGCTGCTACTCGAGCTCGCGGTGTTCGGCGTGGCGTACCTCGTCCTGTGGACGGCTCTTCCGGGTGGCAGGAATGCCCTGAAGGAGGTGCTCTCGACGGCGGCCGCCCTCTGGCTCAGGAGACCGGTCGGAACGTCCGACTAGATGGCCTTCGGCTCGCGTGATCCTACAGCCACCGCGTCGGTCCAGGCATCGAACACCGTCTCGGCTACACGATCCCAGGTGTGCCGTGTGGCATATCGACGGATCCCCGCATGGTCCCATTGTCGCTCCAGCGCTTCCGAGAGTGCCCGAACCATGCCGGCCGTGTCCCCCAGCTCCACCAGGATTCCAAGGTCATCGCTGGCCACAACCTCCTCGTTGCCTCCTACGCGGGTCGTCACGACGGGCTTGCCGCATGCCATGGCCTCGAGGAAGACGTTCGCCCAGCCCTCTCCGTGCGTCCACAGACAGAACACATCGCACGCGCTCAGCCAAAGCGGCACGCGGTCGTGCGGTTGGGTTCCGGCCAGGAGCACGTGCTCCTCGAGCCCACTCTCGGCAATAAGGCCTTTAAGCCTGCGCTGGTGAGAATCTCCGTACGTCGGGCCCCCGACGATCACCAGAAGAAGATCCGGGAAACGGGGAAGAAGGTCCGGCAAGGCACCGATAAGGCGATGAAACCCTTTTCGCTCCGTGAGGTGACCGACGGAGAGCAGGATCCGCCGATCCACCGGCAAGTCCAGCTTGGAGCGCGTCTCGGACTCAGGTAGGGGCCGGAAGCGCTCGATGTCCACGCCGTTGCTGGCCACCCGGATCCGGTCGGGCGCGATGCCGAGCGAGACCGCTTGCTGCTTCAGCGAGGCGCTGACCGCCAGGAGGCCATCCGCCCGCCGAAGTGCGTACGTGATGAAGGCCCTGCGAAGGCGGCGCCGAGAGTGGGGACCGATCGTCCCACGGAGGGTGATGACCACCGGCTTTCTAAACACCTTTCCGAGGAGAACGGCCGCGAAGCCATCTGGGAACGCGAAGTGGGCATCGATGAGGTCGAAGGCGAAGTGGCGCCGGATTCGCCATAACGTCGGCAACACCGACACGAAATAGAACAGGCCTTCCAGAGACCTCAGGACGTACGGGATGCTGAGGTACTTCGGGTGATGAACGTCGAGACCCTCCTGGACTTCCGTGCGCTGCACGCGCGGCCTGGTCTCGGCGGCCAGGAGATTATCGAAGGGGAACCACTTCACCGGGGCCACGACGATGATGTCGCAAAGTTGAGCCAACGCCTTGATCCGCTCCCGGACGAACACGCCGTGAACCGGTCGTCGGGAGTTTGGAAAGCCCCAGGAAAGTACGAGGACCTTCACCGCCGCTTCTCCGGCTTCAACGGTCGTCGGATGCCATGTGGTCGTCGCGTGCCATGTGGTCGTCGGGCGCCATGTGGTCGTCCGGCGCCATGCGGCAGCCTAGGATCTCCCGGTAGAGGTGCTCGAGCGCACGTGCGGTCGGCTCGACGTCGTACCGCAGTGCGGCTCGCCGTGCGCGCTTCGCCAGGCGACGCCTCAGGTCGGCGTCCTCGAGAAGCTGGCGCAACGAATCTGCCAGCGCCTCCACGTCCCCGGGAGGTACGACCAGCCCCGCCTCTTCCGCCCCGAGCACCTCCGGAACCGCGCCCACGGCGGTGGCTGCGATAGGCCGGCCCGCCGCCATGGCCTCGAATAGCGTCAGGGGACCGCCCTCGGTGACGGAAGAGATCGCGACCACGTCAACCTCGGCCAGAAGCGACGGCACATCCTCGCAATGGCCGGTGAACATGACCGCTTCCCCTAGCCCCAGCTCTCGCGCCTCCCGTTCGAGCTCCCGCAGCAGCTCCCCGTCTCCGACGACAAGAAAGACCACCCGCGGGAATGTGTCCACGATCCGACGTGCGGCCTTCAGATAATCCGGGAGGCCCTTCGAAGGGTGGAGCCTCCCGATCGTGGCCACGATCAGCAGATCATCGGGAATGCCCAGGCGGCGACGCCATTCACCGCTCGGACTTACGTTGAACGCCTCGACCGGCACCCCGCCGCACAAGATCCTTACCCTGTCCTCCGCAACGGATCTCTTGGCCACCAGGAAGTCCCGCACCGGTCCTGAGACGGCGATCGCGAGGGCAGTCTGCCGGCTGAGCATCATGTCGGCCAAGCGCTGGCCCATTCCGATCCCGGCATCGCAGACGTGCTCGTGGATCACGCACGGGATGCCGGTGATCCGACCGGCGACGCGTCCGATCGTGGAACCGCCATACCCATGAAGGTGGAGCAGGTCCGCCCTCCAGGCCCGGGCGAGTCGCACGACGTTCGGCAGCGTTCTTGGGTCGTACTTGGAGCTGCCCGCATAGCGGAACTCCACGCCCGCCTTCTTGAGGACATCCTGGCCCGGGTCGGGCCCCCGCAGGGAGACAACGGATGCAAGGGTGCGTTCAGCATCGAAGCGAGGGATCCACCAACTCAGCAGGCGCGTCAGACCGTGCACCGTCGAACCGCTGGCCGAGAGCTTGTCGACGACGTGGAGCACGCGGATCGGTCGGTCGGCGTGCTCCCTCGTGCAAGATCCACGCGGCGAAATCGGGTCACCGTTCAATCGAACGCTCCGACCCTCAGATACACATCGCGGACGGACTCCACAAAGCCGTCCCAGCTCAGGTGCTTGTCGCCGAAAGCCTCCGCCGAAGCGCGTACCGAATCGGCCAGCTCCGGATCTTCCAGGACCCGCAGGATGCCGTCGGCCATCCCTTCCGGGGTCGGAGCGACGAGGACTGCCCTGTCGTGGTTCAGTACGGTGCGGTGGGCCGCGATGTCCGTTGCAACGATGACGCCCCCATTGGCCAGGTAGTCGAACACCTTGAGCGGAATGTTGCTGCCCACGACTCTGGGTGATACGAGCACGTCGGCCAGCTCGTACAAGGCCGCGAGCGCATCCCTGGGCTGGCGTTCCAGCACCCTGATCGCTTCTTCAGGAACGCCGGCCCGACTCGGCAGCCGAAAGTCATCTCGTTCTTTGGCTCCGACGAGCAAGACTACCACATCGGGGCGCACCCGCAGCACGCCGGGGATCGCCTCCAGCAGGAGGTCCACCCCCTGGTACTCCTCGAAGTTGCCCGCATAGAGAACGACGAAGCTGCCGGAGGAGATGTCCAGACGCCGGCGTAGACGATCTACGGCAGTGGCCTTCACCACGAACTCGGGACCCGGGAACACCCAGTCACGGTGCCGTCCGGAGGTGGACCGGGCGAGCACTCGCTCCGCGAGTCCGGTGCTGCTGACCACGTAGTCCGCGTTGCGGATCATCCATGTCTCGGCCCGGCGCAGCAGCGCCTGGCTGGGTGGCAGGCCGAGCAGCGGGTGATCGCGAAGCTGCTCGGGCAGGCTGGATTGCATGTCGTAGATGACGGGAATGCCGGCCCGGCGGCCCATGACGATCGCAGGCAGCGCCATCTCTTCGACCGCGTGGATGCAGGCGTAGCGCCCGCGCCGGAGCCTTCGCCAGAGCAAGGCCGTGAGCGCGTGATCCAACACCACCTTTCGCAGCGAGAAGCCCACGGGAACGGATCGAATACCAAGCGGATTAGAGCAGCGAAGGGTCCAGAGTCCATCGAGCTCGACGGGCTCGCCCACCGGGAAAGTCAAGAGGTGAATCTCGAAGCCGAGCTCCGCCAGAGCCTCGAGCACGTGGCGCACCGCGATCGGCGTACCGCGATCCTCGTAGAAAGGCTCAGGCGCAACGACTAACACCGAGCGCTGCCGGGCGCGGACCGGTGGAATCGCTACTCGGTCTGAGGCGTCGACGTTCGACACAGGCCCTACGGGATCTGCCCTCGAGCTCCCGAGCGCGGGCTAGGCCCCTCGCTCGACCGCTTGTAGATGAGCATTCCGTTGATTTCCGAGACGACCTCGTAGTCGGAGCCGAGTGCCCTCTCCAAGACGGCCAGGGCCTCCGGCCTCCTCACAAGGTACCAAGGTTCTCGGGCCTTCACGACGAACAGGGGCTCCCTCTCGAAGACAGCTCTCATCTGGCTCGCGGCCGTCTCCGAAGGGCCAACGACCGCTGGAAACAGGTTCTCCTTCGCGATGTTCGACGGGTGCGTGGTCAACCGCGTTGGAGGCCGAGTGCCGGTCAGCCAGTAGGCGATGTGGTGGGTCATCAGGAACACCGGCCGCCGTTCCACGTTGTGCGCCTGCAGGAAGTCGGCCAAGCGGTAGCCTTCATCCGAGAGTAGCGTTCCGTTGTCTCGAAGCGAGTCGACCGACATCACGTATTGCCTCGCGACCGGCGCGAGCGGCCACAGAAGTCCCACCAACAACAGCCAGAGCCGCCGCGGTCGCGTTTCCGATCCGCCGCGCTACCGAGTAGGTGAGCAACGCGGACAGGAACACGCACAACGCGCCGGCAACCCGAACCGCGACGATGGACGGGTGAAGCGCGATGAACACCGTGAACGCGGCAAACGCGAGCGGAGGCTTGTTGTCCCACAGCTCCACGTAGGGCAGCCTGCCGTCGAGCAACTCCTGCCCCATCAGGATGAAGGTGCTCTCGTCCCAGTCGATGGTCGAGGGAAACCAGAAGGGTAGACGGATCAGGATGCAAAGGAGAAAGAGTGCCGCGACCGTGCCCGTTCCCGGGCGGAGTGCAGGCGCGCTATCGGTCACGGGCCGTCGCTGTCCGCCCTGCTCCGCCTCATTCTGAGCCCTCGGCGTCGAGCCGATATCGGAACACGTCCAGGTTTGGGGGGGGCTTGCCTGGCGGCCAGGGGACTCGATGCCTCCTTTCCAGGAGAAGCGTAAGCTCGCCGACCCTGGCCGTTTCACCGGTTCCGATTCCGATGGCCTTCGAAAGCCGGGAGCCCTCCAGCGCTATGAGGATGCCTTCCGGGTAGCGCGCCAGGAAGGCCGACATCCGTTCGAGATCGATGTCGCGGTTTGGCGCGCCCTGCACCAACAGTATCCGATCAGGCTCGAGCCGCGTGAGGAAAGCAACGTAGGAGCGAGCCCCCCATCCGTAGAAGTCGCTGATGAGCGCCGGCTCGGTCGGCATGTGACGGTTGATGATTGCCGGCAAGGTCAGGGCTGTATCTTGGTTTTGGATAGTGGGAACGGGATCAATGCTTTTCAGCTCTGCGAGTCCGACGGCGTTCATCCAGCTCCAGCGTGTGGAGAACACCATCAGCCCGATAACCGCCGCGCCCAGCCCCAAGACTCGGATTACCGGCCAGCCCTCGACGCCAAGGCGGCGCCAGATCACGGCGGCGAACGGAAACAACATCGTCCCGATCGTGGCCGTATAGTTGATCTTCGGCACGAGCGCCCCGCGGGCGATGCTCCACATCAACAACAGCGCGAGTCCTGCCACCGGCAGCAGCCAAGCTCGGCAACGCTCGCGCTTGATCAGAGCGACTGCCGCTCCCGCTACCGCGATGACGCCCACCGGGAAGGTCATGCCCCTGAGGACCGTGCCGGGATATGTGAGGGCCTGAAGGATACGAGTGCTCAACGGGATCATGGCCCTGCCCATTGACTCGCGCTCCCATCTGGTCGCGACGTTGACGCCGTAGAGCGGGTCGCCGCTATGGATGCCGTTCCCCACCATCCAGAAAACCGGATGGATAATGGCGCATGCGATGAACACGCCCATGAGCCGCGGCTTTCGCCAAAGAAGCAGCGCGAGAAATGGGATGAGCATCCACGCCTCGTAACGAAGCATCGCCGCAAGGGTGAGCGACGTCCCGGCGATGAGCGCGTGCTTCCAGGAGCCCCCGTCGCGGCGCGCCAACTCGACGAAGACCATCGCGCCAAGGAGGAGCAGCACGAAGGGCACCTCGGAGCGGACCGAGAGACTGTTGCGTATGGCGATCGGGTAGATCGCGTACGTGACGGCCACAAGAAGCGCGGCTCTGGGGCCGGCGATCGCAGTGCGCGTGAAGGCGTAG
>JBDHFW010000006.1:0-92903 GCA_039590175.1 Gemmatimonadota bacterium
GTAGTAACGGTACGCCAGATCGGTAGGTACCCGCCCGGCCGAGGTATGAGGGTGGGTGAGAAACCCCTTCGTCTCGAGGTCCGCCATCGTGTTCCGCACCGTCGCGGGGGAGACGCCCAGCGCGTATTGCTTCGCGATGGTCCGCGAGCCCGCGGGCTCCGCCGATTCGATGTAGCTCTCGAGAACGGCGATCAGGACGGCTTTCTCGCGATCGGTCAGACTCTGCAACATGGACTCGCTGCTCGGTTATCCTTGCTTCCGCCGCACAGAACGGCGGACAGGCGTTAAAGATCGCCTTTCGATACGCGTTCAGCTTGGAAAGCGTTCCAGCTCCCTGTCGCCCGCACGGTGATCACGTGACGATAAGACGTACCTGCCGTCCCCCTGCCGCTGCAAGATTCCCTCCAGCTCCAGGCCTCCGAGCAGAGCGAGAGCCTCGGGAACAGGCCGGCCCGACTCCCTGACGAGTTCGTCTGCGTTCGCGGGTCCGGTGGAGAGCCGCGCCAGGACCCGGCGGGCCGATACTCCGTGGCGCACCTCCGGCTCCTGCTCGCGCTCGCCCCTGCTCTGCCGAGACCCTGGTTGCCCGAAGACCGCGCCGCCGTCCGGCCCCTTGACCTGCTCCAGGACGTCGGCGGCACAGGTGGCGACCGCCGCTCCTTCTCCCAGCAGATGATGCGTACCGACGCTCGGCTCGAGGCCGACGGGACCCGGGACAGCCAGAACATCCCTACCGAGGTCGAGGGCGTGGTCGGCCGTGATCAAGGCTCCGCTTCGGGCGGGCGCCTGGACCACGACTACCGCGTTGGCGAGCGCCGCGATGATTCGATTTCGGCGGGGAAACAGGCCGGGCGCCGGAGGCGTGGACGGGGCGAATTCGCTCACCAGGAGTCCGCGTCGGACCATCCGCCGGTAGAGCGGCCGGTGGACCGCCGGGTAGGCGAAGTCCAGGCCTGACCCAAGAACCCCGATCGTCGCGCCTCCGGCATCCAGCGTGGCGGCGTGCGCCTCCCCATCGATTCCTCGAGCCATCCCGCTGACGACTCCCCAGCCGGCCTCCGCCAGGCCCGCAGCGATCTCACGGGCCATGCGTCGGCCATAGGGAGTGGCTCGTCGGGTACCGACGATGGCGACGATGCCCCGGGTGCGTCGATCCACGAGATCCAGAGAGCCACGGAGGTAGAGGAGAAGGGGCGGATCGTAGAGGTGCTCGAGGCGCTCAGGATACCCGTCCGAGCCATAGACCAGGAGCCGGATCCCGCGATGCGCCAGCTTTCGCACCCGTTCCACCGATACTGGACGGACGCCGGCCAGGCGTCGCCGGACCGTCGCGGCAAGCGGAGGCCCTGAGCCTCGCGCTCGGTGCAGGAGCTCCCGAGCCGAGCCGGATTCATCGATCAGTTCGCGCAGGCGGACCGGGCCCAGCCGAGGCACCTCGGCAAGCGCCAGCGCCGCTGCCAGCTCCTGCACGTCGGTATCCGTTCCCCGGCCCTCGCTGCCGCGGTCGCCGTGGCTCAGGGTGTCCGTTCCTCGAGCTACGGTGTCCACTCCTCGAGCTCCGGGAAGCGCTCCTCTTCCCCGCCGTTCCGAGCATCCTTTTCCTTGGCGACACGCGCCCAGAGCGCCTCCAATGCGTCCGGAAGGCCTTCCCCGGTGACCGACGAGATCTGGAAGACGCCCCATGCGTCGGGGGCCTCCAACTCCAACTCCCGGGGGAGGGGGACGAGATCGATCTTCGTGATCAAGACGCAGAAGGGTATCCCCGCGAGAGCCGCGTCGTGGGAGAGCAGCTCGTGCCTGAGGAGCTCGTACGCTCCCTGGATGTCCCCGGCGTCGATCGGAATCAGCATCGCGAGCGTTCTCGTGCGCTCGATGTGCCGCAGGAACTGCGTGCCCAGCCCCTTTCCCTCGTGAGCCCCTTCGATGAGTCCGGGAATGTCGGCGACCACGAAGCGCCGCGCATCGGACAGCTGCACCACGCCCAGATTGGGCTCGAGAGTCGTGAACGGGTACGCGGCGACCTTCGGACGGGCAGCCGATACCGCCGCCAGCAGGGTGGACTTTCCGGCGTTCGGTTCGCCGACGAGCCCGACGTCGGCGATCAGCTTCAGCTCCAGCACGAGGCTTCGCTCTTCGCCCCATTCACCGGGCTCCCAGTGCCGCGGCGCCTGACGCGTCGCCGTGGCGAACGCGGCGTTTCCGCGGCCGCCCCGCCCACCTCGCGCGGCCACGAGCCGATCACCGGCTTCCAGAAGCTCCCCCAGTCGCTCGCCCGTCTCTGCGTCCCTTACCACCGTGCCCAACGGTACGGGCAGGACAAGCTCCTCTCCGTCCGCGCCGTGGCGGTTGGAGCCTTCGCCATGCCCGGCCCGCCCGGCCTTGTAGTGTTGCCGATAGCTGTAGTCGAGAAGCGTGTGCAGCTGAGAATCGGCCGCAAGCACCACGTCGCCCCCGTCGCCTCCATCGCCTCCGCTCGGTCCGCCGAACGGAACACCCTTCTCGCGACGAAAGGCCATCGCACCGGCGCCGCCGGCCCCGCCCTTCACGTGGATCGTCGCCTGGTCAACGAACATGACGCCTCAATATCTGCTGCCAGAGTGTCCGCGCTCGTTGGCGCCACTCCTCGGTCGGGGCGTAGACCAGACCCGCCTCGAGAGCCGCCTCGGCTTCGGCCGGCTCAGCGCCGGCGTTGAGCGCTCCCCGCAGGTGCGAGTGCAGCTGCGGCTCCCAACCAGTCACGGCGATTGCAGCAACGATGCACAGCTCCCGCGTCGGAAGATCGATGGCCGGCCGGCTCAAGACCTTCCCGTATCCCTCCAAGATCATCCAGCGGTCCAGCTCGGGATGCAGAGCCCGGACGTTCCTTCTGAGCTTCTCGTAATTGCTGGAGTAGACTCGAGCGCACACGGTCTCACCCGCCCGCGCCCAGGTCGAAGCGAGATCGGTCGCGCCTTCGCCCGCTTCGAGCGACAGCCGGTCGTGATCGTCGTGCTCCGCGCGGCGGCCCGGGGCGAGCGAGCGCCAGATGCCGAAGGCCCATATCGCCGCCGGGAAGCCCAGAAACAGATAGGCCTGAAGAAGCACTTCCTCGACGGGTTCCGGACCCACCGTCGCGGCGGCCTCGCTCAGGACCCTGCGCAACGCCGCCTCGTCGCGAGAGGCGTGCGCCGCTGAGACAAGCACGAGCGCCTCCCGCTCCGGGGGAAGGCCGCCAGCCGCCGGCGTCGACCCGTTCATCTCCTCGTCGCTCAGAAGGGCGCTGTCTCCGGAACCAGCCGGGGATACATGTCCGCCTGTATGACGCCCACCTTCCTGCCCAACCTGTTCATGACGAGCGGCTCTCGCACATCACCCAACCTCTCGGACTCCTCGTCGCTGAGGAGGCTCAGCGCTTCCAGCATCCCGATGACGGCGGGCCCGGCCGCCCTCGCGTTCCCATCACCGAGCTTCATGGCGAGCCCCCACCCTAACTGAGGCGCCGCCGCACAGAACACGCCCTCGGCACCTTCCTTGCCAACGATCCGACCCTTCGTGTCCTGCATCAGCCGCGTGGCGACGTTCCCCTCGCCCGAGATAAGCTCCGGATGGGTCGTCATCGCGCTTACAACCTCCATCGCGCCCCTCTCGCCTGCGGTGGCGGCTCGACCCAGGCGCGCGTAGGCGCGCGCCATCTGTCGAAGAGAGAGATAGGGGGTCGGCACGCTGCATCCGTCGACCGTCCAGCGCAGGATCTCGGGATCCACATCCAGCCACTCCTTGAGCTCACGACAGATCCGCCGCTGCACGGCGTGGTCGCGTTCCGTGTATCCTCGGAGCGGCCATCCTCGATGCAGAGCGAGCGCCAACATGCCGGCGTGCTTGCCCGAGCAGTTGTTGTGAAGCGGTGTGAAGTGGCCGCCAGAGCGAATCACGGCGTCCGCCGAAGGCCGGTCGTACGGCGCGTGGACCCCACAGGCGAGCTGGCCGGAGAACAGGCCCAGGCGGGCCAGCATCGCACTGACGATCTCGACCTGAGCGGGCGTACCGTCGTGCGAGGCGCAGCACATCGCGAGCTCCGTGGAGCCGAAACCGTATGTCTCGGTCACTCCATCGGTTACGAGCGGAAGAGCCTGAAACGGCTTCATCGCGGAGCGCCAGAAGGCGAGGAGCTCCGAGTCTCCGAACTGGGCTTCCTCGTCCGAGTCGAGGTTCTTGATCACTCGTACCGTCGTTATCCGTTGTTCGTGATCGGGGACGCCGGGGTCGACGACCTCCGCCCCTGCTCGCGCACGAGCATCGCCATGCCGATCAGGATCGCGATGCCCCCCGTCACCGTGTTCATCGAAGGCCGCTCGGCAGCGCCGAGTACGAGGACGGCCAGCAAGGTGGCTCCGACGGGCTCCAGCAGGACGACAAGGCTGACAACATATGCGCGCACATGGCGCAGCGCCCAGTTGAAGGAGGTGTGACCGAGAAGCATGGGTCCGATCGCCATCCCGGCGAAGAGGGCCCAAGTGGCGGGGGAATAGCCGGTCGTCGGCACTCCCCGCACCCACATGGAGATGCCGGTGAGAAGCGCCGCGAGCAGGTAGACCGGCGCCACGTAGCTCCACAGCCCCAGGCGCAGGCGCAGCCTGCGGCCGGCAATGAAGTAGAGGGCGGCGAAGAAGGCGGCCAGTGCGGCCAGCAGGTCGCCGATGAACGCACCCTCGCCGAGCCGGAAATCGCCCCACCCGATCCACACCGCGCCCGAGGTGGCGACCAGGATAGCTACCCACTCGAGCCGCGATGGCGGCTCACGCAGCCAGAGCGTCGAGAGCAGCCCCACGTAAAGGGGATGAGCCGTCACGAGCACGGTGGAGCTCGCCACGCTCGTGTAGTCGAGCGAGAGAAACCAGGTCACGAAATGGAGGGCCAGAGCACCGCCGGAGAGGGCGACCCAGCGCCACTCAGAGCGACTCAAAGACCTGACCTCTCGCCACTGGCCGGAGAGGCCGAGGAGCGGGAGGATGAGGAGCAGGGACAGCGTAAGCCGCCAGAAGGCTATGGCACTGACCGGCGCCTCCGCCAGGCGCACCAACACGGCCGAGACCGAGACCCCGGCCAGGCCGAGGGCCAGAACCGGTGCGGCGCGAAGACTACCTCGGATCGTTCCCTGTCCCTCTCGGGCCGCTACCCGTTTCGTCGCCCGCAGTCAGCCGCACCAACGTCCGGGCGGTGTGGCTGCCTGCGTCTGCATCGCGGCCGAGCCGCGGAAGGTCCGATGGATCATCAACGTCGTACCACTCCGGCAGTTCCACATGACGAAGTCCCAAGCTCCGAGCCCGCTCGCGGGTCGCGGCGAGCACCTCCGGCGTCGACCAGGGCACGTCTGCGAACAGACCGGCGGCCTTCGGCCATGTTTGGCGGCGCAGGCCGATGAGATAGTACCCCCCATCGGCCGACGGGCCAACGACGACCTCGGTCGCGGTCAGCGCGGTGAATGCACCCCTCACGTACCCGATCGGCAGCGTCGGATGGTCGCTTCCGGTGACCACGACGTCATCACAACCCTCCTCGAAGGCGGTCTCGAAAGCGCCGCGCAAACGGCCACCCAGATCGACTCCGACCTGATACCTGAATCGCAGGCCCGGATGACGTCGGTGGAAGTAGGCGGCACCCCCTCTCGCGTCGTCCGTCGCCGACTCGCCGCTGGCCGCCCAGACCTCGAGGCCGACCTCCTTTAGGCCGCGGCAGAGAGCGATTGTGTCGTCCAGAAAGGCCTCGTAGAGGAGTGCCGCGCCGTCGGGTCCGAGCCTCGGGATGAGCCGCGTCTTGACGCGGCCAGGCTCAGGCAGCTTGGCGAAGATGAGGAGCCGGCGGCGTGGCACCGGATCGCTACGGTGAAGACCGACCGACGCTAGCCAGGGCACGGAGCCGGGCGGCACCCGGCTCCGGCGCGTCTGCTAGTTGGGGGTCGGCGTCGGTCCCGCGTCCACCCCCTCCACGGCCGCCGTCTCGCTCGCCGCCAAGGCGATCAGATCCTGCGGCGTGTCCGTCTGCCGCAGCAGCGCGATCGCCTTGGTGACTTGCGGCTGCCGGCGGAGGGTGCGCTTCAGGGAAGCCTCCTCACCGAACGCCGATTGAGCGATGCGGATTCCCAACTCCCAGTCGATCCAAGCGGTGGCGTCGTCGAACAGGTCTCTGTCGACCTCGACCCCCTTCTCCTCGACGATGAAGTTGTAAAACGCATCTCGGACGACCGGCGTGATCTCGAAGTCCTCGCGAAGATCCGGGTGGTCATGGACCCATTGGACCGAGAAGCGGAACGTGGCATCCCGCAAGGCGAGCTCGCTCTCGGCGAGCTCCTCTCGGAAGACCTGTTCGGTCGACGTGAGCGTGTCCGGCATCACCATGATATCGGGCGTGATGCCACCGCCCCCGTAGACGATGCGCCCAGCGTCCGTGTAGAAGGTCTTCCGGTCCGTCACGTCCACGACGTGAATCGGATCGCCCTCCATCGAAATGGCCTCCCCGGCGAGCGCGGCGAAGTCGGTCCGGAAGGGCTTCTGGATCGAGCGTCCGCTCGGCGTGAACCAGCGGGCGGTCGTCATCTTCAGGTAGTTGCCCCCGGAGAGGGGGTACAGCGTCTGAACCAGGCCCTTGCCGAACGTCGTCGTTCCGATGATGAGCGCCCGATCGTGATCCTGCAGGGCTCCGGCGACGATCTCGGAGGCGCTGGCCGAGTATGGATTAACGAGCACGACCAACGGGAGGCCGGGATACTGCTCGGTGGACGGCGCGCCGTATGCCTGGTTCTCGTTCTTGTTTCTCGACCTGGTCTCGACGACCTCCACCCCACGCGGAAGGAAGAGGTCGGCAACCGCGATCCCCTCCTCCAGGAGCCCGCCCGGGTTCGAGCGCAGATCGAGAATGAACGACTCGGCTCCCTGGGAAAGCAGCTGGTCGATCGCGGATTGAAGCTCTCCCCGCGCCGCCCGGCTGAACTGCTCGAGGCGGACGAAGCCTACGTCGTCGTCGACCATGAAGGACTTGACCGAAATGACGTGGATCTCGTCGCGCTCGATCTCCACCTCGATCGGGCGATCGACTCCGGGCCGCATGACGAGGAGCAGTACCGCGCTACCCTTGGGTCCGCGGAGAACCTGGACCGCATCGTTGGTGCTCCACCCCTCGGCCGGCTCGCCATCGACCTCGACGATCCGATCGCCGGTGATCAGCCCGCGCTTCTCGGCAGGCGTGTTCGGCAGGACGGCGACCACGGTGATCCAGCCGTCCTGTTCGTCGATCCGGATCCCCAGGCCACCGTAGTTCCCCGTGGTGCTGAGCTGCAGGTCCTTCCACTCATCGCGGTCGAGAAAGTCCGTGTAGGGATCACCGAGCTCGGTCATGAGACCGTCGATCGCCATACGGTAGAGCTCCGCCGGCTCAGTCTCCTCGACGTAGCGTTCGGCAACCAGGCGGAGGACTTCGTCGAGCAGCTTCGACTGTGTGTAGGCATCTTCGTTCGCGGTGCCCTGTTGTAGCAGCCATCCACCGCTCACCAACGCGATCAACGCTACGGCCAGCGGAGAAAGCCACGTTCGCCTGAGCCTCATTCAGCCTCCGTATCCCTGGGCGACCACCGTCCGACACGAGCTCGATGTCCGGACCCGTGAAACCGCGAGTTCTTGATTGCTAACGCCTTAGCACTTCAAATGTTCCAGGCCAACGCCCGACCAGCTCGGCGATCACGCGCTCCTCGATCTCCTCGGGCGACCCCTGCCCATCCACGGCCACTATCCTCGTGTCCATGGAGGCAAGCAAGTCGTAGGCCTCGGCCACCTGGCGGAAGAACTTACCCGACTCGCGCTCCAACCGGTCCGGCTCCTCTTCCTTCCGGTCGCGTCCGGCCGATGGCTCGATCCGAAGCAGGATCACCGCATCCGGCTCGAGCCCTCCGGTGGCCCACGAGTTGAGCCGGCGCACCGTCTCCAAACCCAGCCCGCGGGCGATGCCCTGGTAGGCGAGCGTCGAGATCTCGTACCTGTCGGCCACGACGATCCGTCCTTCATCGAGAGCCGGGCGCACGATCTGCCGGACGAACTCTGCCCTCGAAGCGAGGTAGAGCAGGGTCTCCGCCTCCGGGCCGAGATCCAGCCCCGGATCCAGCACCACGTCACGAATCCGCTCGCCGCCCTGCGTGCCCCCCGGTTCCCGGGCCATCAGGCAGCGTACGCCGGCCGACTCGAGGCGCCGCGTCAGGCGACGGGCCTGGGTCGTCTTTCCGGCCCCTTCGACCCCCTCGAAGACGAGAAAGAAGCCGCGGCCAGAAGGCCCTTCCGACTGCCTACTGGTAGTCGGCGTAATACTCGGTCCCCAGGTGAGTGATCTGCTCCTCACCCATCAGCCAGCGCAGCGTGTTCTTCAACTTCCAGTGCTGGATAAAGAGGTCGTGCTCCGGATAGAGCCCGGGCGCTACCTGCGGGCTCTTGAAGAAGAACGAGAGCCACTCCTGGATCCCGTGGAGGCCCGCTCGAGCCGCCAGGTCCATGAAGAGCGCCAGGTCTAGAACGATCGGAGCGGCAAGAATCGAGTCCCGGCAGAGGAAGTCGATCTTGATCTGCATCGGGTATCCCATCCAGCCGAACACATCGATGTTGTCCCATCCCTCCTTGTTGTCGCCGCGAGGAGGGTAGTAGTTGATCCGCACCTTGTGGTAGATGTTGTCGTAGAGCTCGGGATACATCTCCGGCTGGAGGATGTACTCGAGCACCCCGAGCTTCGACTCCTCCTTCGTCTTGAAGCTCTCCGGATCGTCCAGCACCTCGCCGTCGCGATTCCCGAGGATGTTGGTGGAGAACCAGCCGTTCAGGCCGAGCATTCGCGCCTTGAGGCCTGGCGCGAGGATCGTCTTCATCAACGTCTGGCCCGTCTTGAAGTCTTTCCCGCAAACCGGCATGCCCGCCTCGTCGGCGAGCTGCAGCATCGCCGGCACGTCGACGGTGAGGTTGGGGGCCCCGTTGGCGAACGGCACGCCCTCTTTGAGGGCGGCGTAGGCGTAGACCATCGAGGGCGCGATAGCGTCGTGGTTCTCGGCCATCGCCTTCTCGAACGAATCCACCGTCGCGTGCACCTCGCTGGGCTGCATGAACACCTCGGTGGATGCGGCCCACACCATCACCAGCCGGTCACAGCCCCTCTCCGCCTTGAAGCGCCGAATGTCCTCCCGCAGCTGCTCCGCGAGCTCCAGCTTGTTCTCGGCACTCTTGACGTTGGTGCCATCGAGCTTCTTCACGTAGCGCTTGTCGAACACGGCCGGCATCGGCCGGATGCTCCGGAGGAAGTCGGCGAGCGGGTCCACGTCTTCCGGCTTCAGCACGCCGCACGTCTTGGCGGAATCGTACGCGTCGTCCGGGATCGGATCCCACGCGGCGAACTCGAGATCCTCCAGCGCCGCCAGCGAGACGAAGTCCTTGACCAGAGGCGCCCTGGCATCCGTCCGCTTGCCCAGTCGGATCGTGCTCATCTGCGTGATCGACCCGATGGGCCGGCTCAGGCCCCGTCGAAAGCTCTCGACGCCCGCGATGAAGGTCGTCGATACCGCTCCCAATCCAACCAACATGACGCCGAGCTTGCCCTCGGCGGCAGCGATCTCCAAACCGGACCCGCTACTTCCTTGCATATCGTTCATTCTCTCCCCGCTATGGTCATTGCCTGGTGAAGTGCTCGAGTCCGTCAAGCGTCGGGCGGGTCGGCGAAGCGGGACTCGTCGGCCGGCGGGCGTACCGCTGCCTCCGGCTCGGGTCGCCCGTGGGGTCGTGAATGCTGGTACACCCAGACGATCCGTTGTACCACGGTGATATTGGTGAGGATGGCGAGACCTATGATCACGACGCGAAGGGCCAGACCCTCCACGCCCAGTAGCGTGGCTTCTCCGAAGATCAGTGCCGCGAACCCGATCAGGATCACTCTCTCGGCGCGCTGCATCATGCCGACGTCGCAGCGCACACCCAGGCCCTCCGCCCGTGCCCGCGTGTAGCTGATCATCAGCGAGCCCGCCATCGCCAACATGACCCAGTAGATCATGCCGACGTCGCCCAGCTCGAGTCGATAGTCGTTGTACAGCGACAACAGCCCGAGATAGACGATGATCTCGGAGAGGCGATCCAGCGTCGAGTCGTAAAAGGCCCCGAACGGCGATGCGAGCCCCGTCCGACGGGCCACCGTCCCATCGAAGATGTCGAACACGCCCCCCAGGAGGATCAGGAAGCCGGCCGTTCGAACGTGGTGCTGATGGAAGAAAAAGCCGGAGCTGCACGTGATCAGGAATCCCGCGGTCGAAAGGATGTTGGGGTGGACGCGGCGTTTCGTCAGCCAGGACACGATCGGCTCGACGGTCGCGCGCAGACCTTTCTCCAGGACCGCGCGGATGCGGTTCATGAGGGGATGATGATCCGGCTCTCCTGCCCCTTCTTGATCCCATCGCCGATGGAGTGGTGCACCCTGTCCATCAGCTTGTCGAAGTTGAGCTGGGAGGAGATGAGGGACTGGTAGCGGCTGGTCGTCTGTACCTTCTCCTGGAACTCCCCGTACTCCTGCTGGAGCTCCGCGGGCGGATCCTCTCCGCGCGAGATGTGGCCGAGTAGCCGCTCCTGCAGCGCCCTCATCTCGTTGAGCGTCTCCGTGGCCTCCCGGTCGTCGGCCAGGTCCCGGTTGGCGGCGCTCAGGTAGCTGTACTCCGCACTCTGTGAGATCAGGCGGCCGAGCTCCTCCGCTTTCTCCATGATCCTCTCACGCGGGTCGTCGGTCGCCATCGAAGTCCGCTTTTCCAAGGGGTTCCGCGCGTCGGCGGACGTAGCCTTCACGCAAGGAGGTTCAGGTCAAGCCGGTAGTATAACCCGGCCATAATCCGGGCGCGACCGCACCATTCGTGGCCGCATGGTAGTCCTGGCCGCGCCTCGGGGCTGCCGGTATCCCGCTCCTCTACATGTACAGGTGTACAGGTAGAAAAAGCGTCACGCATTGTGGCCGAAGGAGCGGCCTCACCTCACGGGTCGCTCCGTCCGCTGGCGGTGCGACTCAGAGTCGGGCACGCTCGGCGAAGGCAAACCTCACCTTCCCGGCCAGATCTTTCTGGATCGCGGTTCTGGCCCAATCACCGGTCTCCGCAAGCAGCTCTTCGACCCGTTCGCCATGCCCTTCCCCGATCTCGAGGAACAGCGCCCCGCCAGGCTTCAGGTGATCCCAGGCGCCAGCCAGAATCTCGCGGATGACGTCGAGTCCGTCCTCGCCCGCCACGAGCGCCTCCGAGGGATCGTGCTGCACCTCGGGGGGGAGGTGCTCCATCTCGGCGGTCGAGACGTACGGCGGGTTGGAGACGATGAGATCGAAGCGCTCCCCTTCGCCCACGGCCTCCCAGAGCGTGCCTTCTACGAGACGGAACTCGACGCTCGCCTCCGTCTGGCCGACCCTGAACCGGTTCTCCTTCGCCTGCTCCAGCGCCTGGCGAGATCGGTCGAGAGCGACGATTCCCGCGGCGACATGCTCGTCGGCCAGCGCCAGCGCGATCGCTCCGGATCCGGTGCCGACGTCGAGCGCCGCGTCGACGTACGCTCGGCTTGGAGGTCGAGTGACGATCCTGACCCCCTCCACATCCGCGGGGCGTGCATCGGCCTGGGAGCTCACGGTCCGCTGCCGCTCTCGCGCCCACTCGAGGATTCGGTCGAGCAGCTGTTCCGTCTCGGGTCGCGGAACGAAGGCCCGCCGATCGGCGGCGAGCACGAGGTCCCGGAACTCGACGTTGCCCTCCATGTGCTGAAGGGGTTCTCCCGTCAACCGGCGGCGGACGGCTTCGGCCAGGGTGCGGGCGTCCTCGGCAGAGAGCTCGGATTCGAGCGAGAGCTGGAGGTCGGCTCTCGAGATTCCGACAGCCAGCGACAGCAGCCGTTCGGCTTCGAGCCGCGCTGACTCGATGCCGGCCGCCGCGAGCTCGCGAGCGATGCCCTCCAGCGCCTGGCGGCGGCTGGGACCGCCGGGCCTGCTGGCTCCCAGGAGATCCCTCCCCTCGGCGTCGCCGCGGTTCACGCCTCGGTGACCGCCTCCATGCGCTCCTCCGCTCCGGCGACCCGCAGCGCCTCGACGAGCTCGTCCAGATCGCCGCCCAGGGTCGCCTCGAGTCGGTGGAGGGTGAGATGGATTCGATGATCGGTGACGCGGTTCTGCGGGAAGTTGTAGGTGCGGATCTTGGCGGACCGGTCGCCGGTCCCCACCTGAGTCCGCCGCTCGCGGGCACGGTCCGCTTCCTGCTCGGCGACCTTCAGGTCCAGCAGGCGGCTCCTGAGGACCTTCAGCGCCTTGGCCTTGTTCTTGTGCTGTGATTTCTCGTCCTGGCAGGTCACGACCAGGCCGGTCGGTTCGTGGGTGATTCGCACCGCCGAATCGGTCGTGTTCACGGACTGCCCGCCGGGACCGGATGACCGGAAGACGTCCACCTTCAGATCAGCGGGATCGATCTCGATGTCCACCTCTTCGGCCTCGGGCAGGACCGCGACGGTCGCCGCCGATGTGTGGATCCGACCCGAGCTCTCGGTCTCCGGAACCCGCTGCACCCGGTGCACGCCCGACTCGTACCGAAGATGGCCGTAGGCGTCACGACCGCGAACCACGAAGATGATCTCCTTTAGGCCCTCGAGCGCCCCCTCCGTCGAGGAGATCATCTCCACGTTCCAGTCGTGCTGTGCAGCGTAGCGGCTGTACATGCGGAAGAGGTCGGCCGCGAACAATCCGGCCTCGTCCCCTCCCGTCCCGGCGCGGATCTCCAGCACGGCCGGCCTGTCGTCCAGCGGGTCCTTGGGCACGAGCATCTGCTGGAGGCTCTCCTCGAGCTCATCCCTGCGGGTCGACAAATCCTCCGACTCGGCCCGGGCGAGCTCGACCAGCTCCGGATCCTCCGAGCCTGCCGCCAGCTCCTCGGCTTGCTGCAGCTGGTCCAACACGGCCAGGTACTCGGCGCCGACCTTCACGATCGGCGCGAGCTCCGAGTGCTCTCGCGCGAGGTCCCGCAACTTCGAGGGATCACCGATAGTGGCCGGATCAGCCATGAGCTCGGCAAGCTCCCGATGGCGGACGCTCCGCTCCTGAACTTGCCTGGTGAGAAGTGCGGCGGTGTCACTCATGGGAATCGTGGTTCGCGCGGCGATGTCGCCCTACGATGCGCGGACGCCCACCGAGAGGGCGCCGGCGGGCGGAAATGCGGTCGGCGCTCAGCTCTTCTCGGAGTCCGCTTCGTCTGGCTCGGTCGTTTCCTCCGGCTCGTCCGCAGCCGGGGGCTCTGTGACAGCTGCTTCTGCGTCGGACGCCTGCGCCTCCAAAGCAGCCGCCGGCTCGGCGGCGGCTTGGGCCTCGGGCTCTTCGGCGACCTCGGGCTCCGTGGCTTCCTCCGCCACGGCTTCATCGGCCTCAACGGCTTCCAAAACTTCAGCCGTCGGCCGGGCCTCAGAGGCGGCCTCCAGCTCGCCCTCCCGATCCTCCGCCGCGGCGGGCACCCGCCCGCTACCGGCACCGTACTTGGCTCGGAAGCGCTCCACGCGGCCCGCCGTGTCCACCAGCTTCTGCCGGCCGGTGAAGAACGGATGACAGTGAGAGCAGATCTCCACGTGGAGCTCGTCCACCGTCGCTTGCGTCTCCGAGACCCTCCCGCAGGCGCAGGTGATCAAGGTCTTCTTGTACTCCGGATGTATACCTGTTCGCATCGTGCTTTCCGTTTACCTGTTCGTGGGAAAAACAGCAGCAGAAGATAGCCGGCTCAAATTCCTCCCACAACGTCGGCGAAGATCTTCTCCCCGTCGAAGCGGCCGTTCTCGATGAAGACCTCGGACGTCTTGTGGCCGTGCGTGATGCTGCCGGCTGTCGGGGTCCAGCTCGATACCGACGCGGCGAAACAGATCGAAGTCGGGGTGAAACCCGGTCAGTGCGTACACCCTGTCGCACGGAAGATCCTCGGCCTGGCCGTCGGCGTTTCGGATCGTGACGGCCGCCCGGGCTATCCGCAGAATCTCCGCCCCGAACCTCGCCTCGATCTCTCCGGCCGCGATTCGGTTCTGAACGTCCGGAACGAGCCAGTACTTGACCGTCGGCCGGAACTCGGCATGCCGGTTCACAAGCGTCACGTGGGCCCCGGCGCGATACAGCTCGAGCGCCGCCTCCACCGCGGAGTTCTTGCCGCCGATGATAACGACCCGTTCCCCGAAGCTTCGGTGCGCCTCGTCGAAGTAGTGGCTGACGTGCGGGAGATCTTCGCCGACAACGCCGACCAAGTTCGGGTGGTCGTAGTAGCCCGTCGCCAACACGAGCCTCGAGCAGCGGATCGACTCGGGACCCGACCGCGTCTCCAGGCGGCATTCGATGCCGTCCTCGTCTCGGTTAGCCGTGGCGACTCGAGCGTAGGTGCGGACGCGGAGCCCCTCGCTCCGCACGACCCCGCGGTAGTACTTCAGCCCCTCCTCACGGGTGGGCTTCTGACCGGCGCAGGTCAGGGGATGCCCGCCGATCTCCATCCGTTCCGGCGTCGTGAAGAAGGTCATTCCGATCGGGTAGCGCACGATGGAGTCGCACATCGAACCCTGATCCACCACGAGCGGATCCAGACCTCTTCGCTTGGCGGATACCGCGCAGGCCAGGCCCACCGGCCCCGAGCCAACGATGATCGCGTCTTCCATATGTCTCCTCTTCCGGGCTCAGATACGGAGGAGGCACGGCTCCTGTTCCGTCGCGGGAGGCTCCGGCTCGCTCGTTTCCCTCCAGGGACCGGTTACGCGCCTCTCCGCTCACTAGCCCCGCAGGCTGACCTCAATCGAGTCAAGATGAGTCTGGCTGCACGCTTATGGCTTCTCTATGTTGTTGACTTCTATCCTCTTCGGAGCGGCGCACCATGCCCATCGAGTTGGATCGCCTCAGGTCGTCCCTTTCCGACCGTTACGCCATCGACAGCGAGCTCGGCAGGGGCGGTATGGCTACGGTGTATCTGGCTACCGATCTCAAGCACGACCGCCGCGTCGCCGTGAAGGTCCTTCGCCCGGAGCTCGCCTCCGCGATCGGCTGGGAGAGGTTCAAGCGCGAGATCCGAATCGCCGCTCCCCTCAATCACCCACATGTCCTGCCGATCCACGACTCGGGCGAAGCGGACGGACTCCTCTTCTACGTGATGCCGCTTGTCGAGGGCGAATCCCTGAAGGAGCGGCTCCAGCGAGAGGGCCGACTAACCCCGGCCGAAGCGCTGAAGATCACGCGCGAGGTTGTATCCGCACTCAGCTACGCCCACGGCCACGGCGTCGTCCACAGGGACATCAAGCCCGGCAACATCCTGCTGTCGGCCGGAGAGGCGGTCGTCGCCGATTTCGGGATCGCCAAGGCGCTCAGTGAAGCCGGCAGCGACCAGATGACGCAGACCGGTGCCGCACTGGGCTCGCCGGCCTACATGAGCCCGGAGCAGTCGCGAGGGGAGCCTGAGATCGATGGACGCAGCGACATCTACTCGTTGGGCTGTGTTCTTTACGAGATGCTGGCGGGCGAGCCACCGTTCACGGGAACCACGCCCCTGGAGATGATCGCGCGCAGCCTGCGAGAGGAGGCTGCACCTCTGGGAAGCAAGGTGGAGGGAGTTCCACCGCCTGTCGAGGCGGCGGTGCATCGGGCCCTGTCGAAGTCCCCCGAGGACCGGTATTCCACAGCCACGGAGTTCGGCAGCGCGCTCGCGGCCGGCGCCAATCCCGAAGAGCTGCGCACGACGCCCTCCGGGCGGCAGCGAATGGCCGCCGGGGTCTTCCTCGCCCTGGCCTTCGTGCTCGCCCTCACCCTCGCGTGGCGCTTCGTAGGCGAACCCGGCAAAGAAGCCGGCGGTCCGACGAGCGTCGTCTCGGACATCGCCGTGCTTCCCTGCAGCGCCGTCATGCCCGCGGACAGCGGCGCCGCCAGCGCGATCGCTCGGATGACGGCCCTCAACCTCGAGGGCATCCCGAATCTGAGGGAAGTACCGGTCCACACCGGCTTCCGGTGGTGGGACGCACACCATGAGACCCCTGACCGATGGAGCCAGGCGGCCGGCGCGCTCGGCGCCGAGCGCGTGCTTAGGTGCACGCTCGTGCGCACGTCCCCGGATCGATTCGAGGCCCGCTTCGAGTTGGTGGACCGGTCGGGAAACGTGCAGCACGCCTCTGTCGTCGGCGGGCCCGCGACGAGCACGCCCGTAGGCCTTGCAGACTCCCTCACCCTCGCGATCGTCGACGCGCTGCGGCCGGCCGTCGTGCTGTCGGATCTCGGGTATAGGGCACTCTCGGGGCACCACGTCGAGGCGATCCGGGCTTTGCTTGCAGGAGAGGCGGCCTTCCAGCGCGGCGCCTGGGCGCTGGCGCAACGACACTACATAGACGCCCTGAGTATCGACTCGAGCTTCGTCCTCGCTCAGTGGCGGCTCGCCGACGTCCGCCGCTGGACGATCACGGCATCCCCCGCCGATCTCCGAGGCCTGGACTCGGCGGCAGCGTCACAGCTCGGGCAAGTGGACCGGCTGCTTCTGCAGGCTCGACTGATGGGCCACAGCCCACAGCAGCTGAACGCCTACGAGGCGATAGTCCGGGAGTACCCCCGCGATGCCTACGCCACGCTCATCTACGGGGATGAGCTGTTCCATCGAGGGCCGCTCTGGGGGATCCCGCTGGACAGTGCCCGAACGGTGCTGCGGCACGCCGCCCGAATCGACACGTTCCTCGTACCGGCATTCGACCACCTGGTCCAGGCCGACATCCAGCTTGCCGACAGCGCCAGCGCTCGTCACGCCTTGGAGCACCTCTTCAGCATGTCGGCGATTCCGCCGGACGTGGACGTCTATCTGCCGGCTCTATGGGAGCAGGCGTACCTGGAGCGCTTCGAGCCGGAGGCGGCGGCAGCACGGCGCTCCGAGGTCTTTCGGGTGGTTACCCCGCCGGACCGGCTGGCCACCGCGCTGGCCGCACGCAGGGGCCTGTCGCTCGACCTCGCCGTAACCGAGGAGGCCCTCGGCGCCATGCTCGCAGAGGCCGAAGAAGGCTATGCGAGCGAGCACGTCACCGGTCGAGTGGCGCAGGGGCTCGCGGCGTTCGCGATGGGCCGGCCGCAGCAGGCGCTCTCCCGCTTCGATGCCGCCGCCGGGATCGGCGGCGAAGAAGCGAGGTTCCAGGCTGCCCAGTGGCGGGTCCTGCCCGGTGCCCTCGGTCTCGCGGGCATCACGGAAGTGGAACGGACGGCGGGCAGGAACGCCCTGGAAGCAGTCGCCGCCTCTGCCGGATCCGCTGCTGACCCGGGCCGGGCCATCCGGGCGGCATGGGCGCTCGGCCTCTCTGAGCTGAGAGCCGGAGACACCCTGGCAGCGCGGCACCGGGCCGATCGTCTCCGAAAGCTGGCCGGCCAGACCGGCTACGCCGGGATGGCCACGCTCCTCGACGCGGCGCTCGAAGCCTCGACCGGACGTTACGAGGCGGCACTCGCCGCCAGCGCTCCCCTCCTGGCGTACGATTCTCTGGGCAAGGTGGGCCGGCCGTTCGCCCGCTCCGCGGTCCACCTGCTGCGAGCTGAATGGCATGAGAGGATCGGCGACCTTCCCGCCGCCGCCAGCGAGCTCGTATGGCACGAGAACGAAGATCTGGAAGGCCTGCCGGGCGGTGCCGCCCAGGCGGCGGAGGTGGATTGGGCGCTCGGCACGTACGCCCGACTCCGGCGCGCTCGGCTCGCCCTCGCCATGGACGACCCCGAGAGCGCCTGCCGTCACGCCTCCGACGTGACCCGCTTCTGGAATCGGCCGGAGCCCGCGCTGGAGTCTTTGGCGCAGGAAGCGCGCCGGCTTCGAGACGAGGCGTGCGGCCCTTGATCCACTGCAGGACCCTCGGCACTGCAGAGCTGAGGGTGGATGGCTCTCCCGCTCCCCGAGAGCTCCTCTGGCGCAAGAACCTCGCTCTTCTCGTATACCTCGCTCGTTCGCCGCGGCGGCGCCGGACACGCGAACATCTCCGGGGGCTCCTGTGGGGCTCCAAACCCGAAGAGGCGGCCCGCCACTCCCTCAACGAGGCGGTTCGAGTCATCCGACGTCTCGCCGGGGAGGATGTCCTGTCCTCGGAGGGAGAGCAGATCACCATGTCGCCCGAAGCGGTCGTCCTCGATACGGACGAGCTGGAGGAGAGAATCGCCGACGAGGATTGGCAGGCAGCGGCATCGCTAGTCGGGGGCGTCTTCCTGGAAGGGTTCGGCGTTCCGGACTCATCGGACTTCGAGGATTGGATGTCGGCCGAACGCGGGGCATGGCTCCACCGATCCGTCGAGGTGCTGGTCCGGTACGGTGAGGCGCGGCTCGCGTGCGGCGACTCCAGCGCGGCATCCGCCGCCGCACAACGAGCTCTCGGCTTGGATCCCTTGAGCGACGCGGCGGTGCGGGCCTCCATGCGGGTGGCGGCGCTCGCAGGCGACCGCGCTGGAGCCCTGTCCCTATATCAGTCCTTCGAGACCCGCCTCTCCGCGCAACTGCGCATCGAGCCGGAAGCCGATACGGTGCGTCTCGCCGACCGGATCCGGCGCGAGCGCACGTGGCGGCTGCCGAAGGCCGTCGAGCAGGAAGAACCGTCTCCCAAACGTGCACCGTTGATCGGACGAGATAACGAGCTGCAGGCCGCGCTGGAGGCACTAGGCGCGTGCCGCTCCGACGAAGAGAGCACTACCCTCCTTCTCGAAGGCGATCCCGGCACCGGCAAGACCCGGCTCGCCGAGGAGCTCCTTTCGCGCGCGAGGCTGGACGGTTCGGTCGTCATTGGGGTGCGATCCGTTCCGTCGGACCGCGACACACCGTACAGCGGTCTCCTCGCCCTGTGCCGGGCCGGCCTTATAGACGTGCCGGGCCTGGTCGGAGCGCCGGCGACGGCGCTTGCCGCACTCGCGGAATCTGTCGGCGGCTGGCGTGAGCGCTTCGCTGTGGAGATCGGCGCGGCCAGGCCGGCCCCCTTTGGCCAGGCCTTCAGCGAACTGCTCCGCGTAGCCGCCGAGGAGCAGCCGCTCGTGGCCTTCGTTGATGACGCCGAATGGCTGGATCGGGAATCCGCCCTCGCCCTGACCGGAGCTCTGCGCGACCTCGGTCAGCTTCCCTTCGCACTCCTCCTCGCGATCGCGCCGCATCCACGCCGCGCGGAGTTGGAGAACCTCCGTTCCCACATCGGAGGGGATCAACCAGGGATGACCATCGCGCTGGGACCGCTCACGCCCGATGGCCTGGTTGGACTTTCACGCTGGGCGCTGCCCGAGTACACCCGAGAGGAGACCGATCGCCTGGTCCGCCGTCTGCAGGCGGACTCCGCGGCGCTGCCCCTGCTTGCCGTGGAGATCCTGAACGCGGTCCGCCTCGGCCTGGAGCTCAGCGACGAGCCTTCCGCCTGGCCTCAGGCCGACCGAACGCTCGACCAAACGCTTCCGTCCGAGCTGCCGGATTCCGTCGTGGCGGCGATCCGGATCGGTTTTCGGCGACTGCAGGAACCCGCCCAGAGGGTGCTGGCCGCTGCTTCCGCCCTCGACGACCGGGTCGATGCCTGGACGCTCGCCAGGGCCACCGGGCTGGAGGAGGAGGCCGTGGTTCAAGGGCTCGACGAGCTTGAGTGGCACCGGTGGCTGACCGCGGATCCAAGGGGTTACAGCTTCGTCGCTCGCGTCGTCCGCCGCGTCATCGCCCGGGACATGCTCACCCCCGGCCAGAAGGAGAGAATCCGGAAGAAAGCGCTAGAGAAAGCCCTTCCCTGACCGTCGACCTCCTGCAGCTGGCTGCCTCCGGCTGGCTCCGCTGCTTTATCGCCACTTGACCGCACTGGATGACGATTCCCTCGACCCGGCTGGGTGCACGCGGGAGAGAGGGAAATCTCCGACGGAGCCGCCGTCCCCCGGATCTCTCGCCGTGACCTCCGGCTTCACGATTCTGGCGAATGCCGAGCGCATCGCTGCAGGCCTAGTCGCCAGATACCAGCCAGGGGGGTGACCTCATGTCTCCTTACGGCAATATCAGTTCGAAGTGGACGCCGATCGTGTTCCTGATGGCGGCCACCGCCTTCTTCGCTTTGGCGTGCGACGGCATCTCGCCGCTGGAGCCGGATGCTCGAGCGGAGGGAGCTGGCAAGGCGGAGCCGGGCCAGCCCACGCGGATCACGTTGATGACCCGGAACCTTTTTGTCGGAGCTGCGATTGAAGAGATCTTCAGCCCCGACCTTCCCCTCGCCGAGATGCCCTTCAAGGCCGCGGAGCTCTTCGGAAAAATCCTCGCGACCGACTTCGTGGAGCGCGCCGCCGCGATCGCCGAAGAGGTGGTCGACAACCGGCCGCATGTGATCGGACTTCAGGAGGTTTCGCTCTTCCGGCTGCAGTCGCCGAGCGACGCGGTGGTGGGAGGAGCGGCCCCGGCTACCGAGCCGGTGATCGACTTCCTCTCGATCCTCTTGGACGCGCTCGCGGCGAAGGGGCTCGACTACGACGTGGCATCCAGCGTCGAGAACTTCGACGCTGAGGTGCCGATGTACTATCCGGAGGCGGGCGCCCTGCCGTTCGCGGACATCCGACTCACCGACTACGACGTGATACTCGTACGCTCCGATGTGGCATACACGGAGCCTGACGGGTCGAACTACGGCGTCAACCTGCCGGTGGAAGTCGCCGGGCAGTCTCTCGAGCTGGAACGCGGTTGGACCTCGATTCGAGCGACCGTTGCAGGCTTCAGTTTCCTATTCGTGAACACCCACCTGGAACCTGCCGATTTCGCGGCCGAGGTACAGGTGGCCCAGGCAGCCGAGCTGCAGGGAGCCCTGAGCGCCGAGACCGCGCCGACGGTGCTCGTGGGGGACCTCAACTCTTCACCCGATGGAACCCCAACGCCGGCAGCCCGTTCGTTCCTGGAAGCCGGCTTCGAGGATGCCTGGGCACCGAGAGGTGGCGGCTATACCTGCTGTCAGGAGCCGAGCCTCAGAAGCCCGGTCTCGGGCCTCGACCGCCGATTCGACCTCGTCTTTCTGCGGGGCTTCCAGCTGTTCGAGCCGGGCGTTCGTGGCTCGGCCCACGCGAAGCTGGTCGGAGCCCGGAAGTCGGACCGAACGCCGAGCGGTCTGTGGCCGTCCGATCATGCCGGCGTCGTTGTCGACCTTCAGCTACCACCTCGAAAAGCTGCCTCGTGAGTTGAACTCGGTAAACGCAACGCGAGAGGCGCGGCCTGTAGAGCCGCCCGGCGGAGCTGCAGGCGGCGCCCCTCGCCCCTCCCGGAAGAAGCACCCACCGGTGGAGGCCGATCCTGAAACCGAATAAACCCCGAACCTATGTTACTCGGGCGTGTAGCCCATGGAATGAAGCCGCTTCCCATCCGCGGACGAGGAGCCGCCGAGAACCCGCCGAACCGCTTCGTGCCGATCTCGGTAGAAAGCCATGACAGGAGTCCGGACGATCCCCTGCCCGGAACCCGGTTCTTCCGAGACGACTCCCGCTCGATCATCGCCTACAACGACAGTCCGGACGTCGGATTCAACGCGAGCATCAATCCCTACAGGGGTTGTGAGCATGGCTGTGCGTGGTGCTATGCCCGTCCGACCCACGAGTACTTGGGCCTCTCCGCCGGGCTCGACTTCGAGACCAAGATCTTCGTGAAGGAGGATGCGCCGGAGCTGCTTCGCCGTGAGCTCTCGTCAAAGCGGTGGAAGCCGCAGCTGGTGGCCCTCAGCGGAGTGACGGACCCCTACCAGCCCGTCGAGCGCCGGCTGCGCATCACCCGCCGATGCCTGGAGGTCCTCGTCGAGTCTAGAAACCCGACCGCCATCATCACCAAGAACCACCTCGTGACCCGGGACATCGACCTCCTCGCACGGCTCAGGGAGCATGGGGCGATCGCGGCGAGCCTCTCGGTAACAAGCCTGAACGGAGAGCTCCAGCGGGTCATGGAGCCGCGCACGTCGGTGCCCGAGCGCCGGCTGGACGCGATTCGAAAGCTAGCCGCTTCCGGGATCCCGGCCGGAGTCATGGTCGCACCCGTCATCCCCGGTCTCACCGATCACGAGATGCCTGACATACTGGCCGCGGCCGCCGAGGCGGGGGCGACGCGTGCCGGATTCATCATGCTTCGCTTGCCTTGGACCGTGGCCCCTCTCTTCGAGGCCTGGCTGGAGAGGCACTTCCCGGAGAGGAAGGAGAAGGTGCTGAACCGCCTTCGCGATCTGAGCGACGGGAAGCTATACGAGGCGCAGTTCGGACGCCGGCAACGGGGCGAGGGGCCGTTCGCCGAGCAGCTTCAGCAGATGTTCGAGATCAGCTGCAACCGGCTCGGGCTGGCCAGGAACGCGCCGCCACTCTCCACCGCCCACTTCCGGCGGCCGTCGCTGGGCGGCCAGCTCGGCCTGTTCGACGTCGGCTGAACGCACGGCGCCACGGTTGTCGATCGCAGGACGAGCCATGCGGCCACCGCTTGATGCGGCGGGATGAGATCCCGAGATTGGACAGGTCTTCTCAAGACCCAGAGCCGCTCGCCCGCAACGGAAGATCCGATCGATGCCTGCCTACGTCATCGTCGATATCGATGTGAACGACCCCGAGGGATTCGCGCGCTACGTCCGGGAGGTCAGCCCCATGCTGGCGCGATGGGGCGCCCGCTACCTGGTGCGCGGAGGGGGTGTCGAGGTCTTGGAAGGAGAGTGGGACCACCACAGGGTGGTGATCCTGGAGTTTCCGTCCCGCGCGGTGGCGGAGGAGTTCTACGACTCCGAGGAGTACGCGCCGCTCCTCAAGCTGCGGCTCGATTCCACGGACTCCATGCTGGCGATCCTGGAGGGATACGACGCCGCCTGAGGTGAGGGAGCCGGAGGCGGCCTGCCGACGCGAGGCCAGCCCGTGTCAGCAAGTCGAATGAATGAGAGCGCCGACCGGCTCCGTTTCGGCAAGCTCGTTGTAACGCTCTACCGCTCGACTCGTCTGCAGCGCCTCGACCCTTACGTCGCGTTCCTCAAGCAGCTGTCTGGTCTCGGCACAGACTCCGAGCCGCTCCCACACGCCCAGGCCCAAGACGACTCTCGTCGCTCCGTTCTCCAGGAGCTCCTGCACGTCCGCCGGCTGAATGCCTGGTGAGTGGCGCGTACCGGTCTCCCGCCAGTCCCATTCTCTGGCGCCGCCAGGGAAAAGCTTCGCGTCCTTGAACGGACCCAGGCCTCCAGCTACCTCGATGCGGCCCCACTCGATGGAAGTGATCGAGGGTGACGTCCCAGGCATCGATGTGACCTTATGTAATAGTGTTTAACTGGCTACCAAAATAAAGCTTGCGCTGTCCGTATGTGCCGGATTCCAGGTGTATGCTTCGAGGACTGCGACGTGGCTGAAGCCGGCTTCACGGAGCAGGCCGGCGAACTCATCCTGCGTGTACCAGCGCAGCCGCTGCTCGCTCTCCTCGTGCTCGATCACCTCTCCGGCGAGCAAGACCTCGAAGCGGAGCTTTACGCCCTGGACCTGCCGGTCGAAGTCGAAGCTCGTGTGCTCGAAGCAGCGGACGACGGCGTCGTCTTCCGGGCGGGTCGCGACGCGGCGCAGCCTCCACTCGCCGGGCGGCGCGGGCTCGACGCCGACGTCGTGGAGCCACGGCAGGTAGAGTGGAACCAGCACGCGGCCTCCCTCCTCCAGGTGGGCACGGAAACAGCTCAGTGCTCGCCGCGCCTTGTCGAGGTCGTCGAGCAGCATGAACGATCCGAAAGGAACGAAGATCGTCCGGAATCGGCGATCGAGGGCGAACTCCTCCATCGCCGCCCGGTGCAACCTGATCCGGATTCCCGCCGCCTCGGCCTTCCATCGACAGATGCCGAGCATCTCTTCGGAGAGGTCGAGCCCCTCCACATCCAGGCCTTCGCGGGCGAAGGGAATCAGGAGCCGGCCCGTGCCGCAGGCCACCTCGAGCGCCGGCTCGCCGCCATCTCGGATGGCGTCGCGGAAGAAGTCGACGTCCTCGAACCCCTCGTCGCCGAACCAGAGATCGTACGAGGCCGCCGAGAGCCCGGTGTAGCTCTTCAGCGTCATGAGGGAGAATATACGAGGATAAGAAGAAGGGCTGGCGCGGGCCGCGTCCCTTGAGCGGGGAGGTTCCATAGTGCGACCGCGCGCTCAGCCCCAAAGCACACCCACCTGAGGGGTAGACGACGTCACGGCACGGGAGGTTACAGGCGGCCCGAGGCGAGCCGTGCAACGGACTCGTCTACACGAGTGACATCATCACCGGTTTGTATGTGTGGTGGCCAGCTATTCCTTGCGAGCCAGTTCGGCCATCGCACCCAAGGCGCCGCTCGGGGGATACCATTCGTAGTCCAGCGTACCGGCGGCTGCGTTATGAATGAGACGGACGCGGCCACCTTGAACGCATCCACTGCCATACGTGAGAAACTCGTCCAGCACATAGCTGCCGCCGCTTGCTTCGCGCCATCCGAGTCAGCCCTGCAGACGTCGAACACGGCCTGGTTCTTTTAGGCCCTGAGCCCGCGCTTCCTACGGTGTCACCGTGATGTCGATGTCTAGATCGATATCGACGCATGGTGAAGAGGCGTCGGGTAGGTCGATGTTCTTCGGATCCTCGGGGTCCCCACCGTAACACACGAATTGATGCCCGACATACAGATGGGCCTGACTGGCCGTGAAGCGCCTGGAACCGTCGTCTTGAACCTCCACCCGCGCATCTTGGAAGAGGAACTCGAATCTTGTCGCCGTTGGTGAGATCCTTCACGAAGTTCTGCGCGTTGGGAGCGAAGGCTCCCGTGGCAGAGTAGGTGACCCGGCCATTCTTCTTCACCGAGAAATCAAACGACGGGATCTTCGGGAACGGGCATTCGTTTCCTTGCGCTTGACCTTCCTCTAGCGGCTGTCCCCAGCACGTCTCTTCAATGTCCAGCAGGTCCGGGAGGCGGAAAAACACCCACCCCCCTGCGGCCCATCGTCATTGCACGTCGACTGGTCGGTCAGCAGGCCTGCGGGGAGGACCACGTTCTGCAGAGACATGTGACGCCCGTTGAGCCCATCGGCACACTGCGGGACCAGCCGGAACCGGGCGGTCACGTTATTCCCGTCGTAGTAAGCGAATACGGCGGAAGGACTGCCATCCGAAAACACTCCGGCCGTTCCCGAGCTGGATCCGACAACCTGGCGCTCAGGGTTCCCGGCTCTTCCGGGCGGCACGACGAGTGCGTTGGGTCGATGGCGCAGTTCGGCTTGGCGAACCGGGGCCCGGGCGCACCTGCTGTTGATTCGGTGGGTGACTCCGAACAGGCGAACGCCAGGCCGAGGACCGCCACTAGCGCCGTGACGGCGCTGGACGATGCCGTGAAGGCGGCCATCGACCTGCGCTAAGCCGCGAAGAAGTGGTCCGAGCCACGACAGACCTCCGTTTTCCGGATCGGAATACTGCACCCCAACCGCGGCGTCGGCCCGAAACAGAAGCCAGCGGACGCACCGAGCCCTGTCACATTGGGCCGGTGTCCCATACCGACGTGAAGCGGCTAATAGCTATATATAAGTGTTAAACGGATGCCCGGCGTGACTTTGCGCTCAGCCGCCGCGAGACTGGGACGCCGGGCCGGCGTGGCCTCACCCCGATCATCGCGTCCGGGTCTGGGCGCTAGCTCTTGAACTTCTTGTAAAGCCACAGGAGCAGCAGCGCGCCGGCAACGGCGACGATGATGCTCCCGAAGTTGAAGCCGGAAACGCTCCCGATCCCGATGAACGAGGCGAGGAAGCCGCCGACCATGGCGCCGGCGATTCCCAGCAGCGTCGTGATGAAGATCCCGCCGGGGTCTTTGCCCGGCATGATCCACTTGGCGAGCGCTCCGACGATCAGGCCGAAGATCAGCCAGGAAAGGATGCCCATTTCGATTCCTCCTTGTGACGCCCGGAACGGAGTCGGACGTTCATGACAGCACTATTCGGAATCCATTACGGAGTGGCAAGCGCTAGAGTTTCGGGTCGCGGGCCATTAAGAAGAGGGATCGAACGTCTCCCTGGGGGTCTCAGCCAACGCTGCCTACCGGGAGTGGAGTCTTTCCCCGAGCCGGCCAGCCACAGATCTTGCGAGGGGTCGATTCGGAGTACGGGCCCCTTCCAGGGATAGAGCTTGATGTCTGGAGCTTCACGATACCAACCGCCCGAGCAGATCCGCTGGTCGGAGATCGGGGACTCCGTCGTCATCCTCGATCAGACCGAGCTGCCCGCCCGTCGGGTCGAGAAGGAGTTGCGGACGGTCGCTGACGTCGAGGAGGCGATCCAGAGCCTCAGGGTCCGCGGCGCGCCGCTGATCGGTATCACCGCCGCCATGGGGATCGGCGCTCTGGCGCGCCAGGCGGTGCTCCAAGCCCAGGCCGCGGGCGACGCGCTCGACGCCGAGGACCTCCGAGAGCGCCTGCGAGGTTGGTGCGACCGGCTCGAGCAGGCCCGACCCACCGCCGTCAACCTGGTGTGGGCGATCGAGCGTCTCCGCCGAACGGCCGGCATCGTGGAGAAGCCGGACGGAGCCGCAGGTGCCGCGTTCGCCGCGGCGCCTGCCATCTCCACCAGCGCATCCGCCGCCGCGCTTTCCGACCGGCTGCGGGCCGAGGCGGACGACATCCTCGAGGAAGACCGGAGGATGTGCCGCGGGATCGGGGAACACGCCGCCGAGCTCCTCCGCGACGGAAGCACGGTTATCACCCACTGCAACGCGGGAGCGCTTGCCACCGGAGGGATCGGCACGGCGTTGGCTCCGGTCTACGTGGCCACCGAGCAGGGGAAGAAGGTGAGCGTCTACGCCGATGAGACCCGGCCGCTGCTCCAGGGAAGCCGAATCACGGCATGGGAGCTCGGCGAGGCGGGGGTGGACGTCACGGTGATCGCCGACAACATGGCGGCGGCCCTCTTCGCGATTGATCCGCCGGACATCGTCTTCGTGGGCTCCGACCGCATCGCGGCCAACGGCGATGTGGCCAACAAGATCGGCACCTACGGCCTGGCGGTGCTCGCCAAGCATCACGGGGTCCCATTCTATGTCTTGGCCCCTACCTCAACCGTCGACCTCGGCACGGCGACAGGCGCCGACATCCCGATCGAGCAACGTAGCGCGGACGAGATCCGGCTGGGCTTCGGAAAGCTCACCGCCCCGGCGGAGGCTCCCGTCTGGAGCCCGGCCTTCGATGTGACGCCGTGCGATCTGGTGGCCGGGATCGTAACCGAGCAGGGCATCCATCGACCTCCCTACCTGGATTCGCTCGCGGAAGCCGTCGTGACTGCCGAGCGCGTACGTGCGGAGCGCGGCGGCGCCTCGGCGCTCTCGGCCGAAGCGGCGGAGGAGAGACCATGAGCCCTGGCAACGGCTCCGGCAACGGCTCGGGTGACGGCCATACCAATGGCTCGGGCAACGGGTTTTTCGACCCCCACGCTCACGAGTTGCCCGATTTCAGTGACTCGTCCGCCAACATCGAGGACGGTCCGGCCATCGAGACCGGCGAGATGCGGATCACGGTGCGCACCGAGTACGCGGAAAGCCAGTCCAACCCTCATCGATGGCGCTACGTGTTCGTCTACCACATCAGGGTCGAGAACGTGGGAAAGGAATCGGCGCAGCTCTTCTGGCGCCATTGGCACATTCACGACCCGGTCGCCGGAGAACACGAGGTGGAAGGCGAAGGCGTCATCGGCGAGACGCCGCTGCTGGATCCCGGCGACGTGTTCGAGTACAACAGCTTCTGCGTGCTGCACGGACCGATGGGCCACATGGAGGGCTTCTACCACTTCCGACGCCGGGACGGCTCCGTCTTTCGCGCCCCGATCCCTCGGTTTTTCATGCAGGCGCCGCCGGGAGCCGGCTCCCACCTGGCCTGAGCTACTCTCTGTCCCGCTGGCTCGCCTGCTCGAGCAAGGCCAGCAGACCCAGGGCCGGCTGTTTGACCTGCGCGTGGCGGAGCAGGTCCCAGTGCTCCTCGATGTAGCCGCGCAGGAACGAAATGACGTGGCCCAGCGAGATCGCCTTGAAACCCCGGACCTTCTTCGGGTCGATCACCGAGCCGAAGGCGAGCATGCGGATTCTCGGCCCCGAGGGGATGTCGGCACTGCCCTTCCTTCGCAGCCGATCGATCGCTTTCGAAAGATGCGCCTCCGGACAGAAGCCCCATCGACGCAGGACGGCATCGAGAACCTCGCGGCTGCGCGCTCCCGGGTTCAACTCCGCCCTTCCCTCCTTCACCTCGATGATCAAGAGATCGGGTCGCTTGTCCTGTGTCTCGAGCGCCGGGTCGGGCTCGAATCCCTCGTCGATCTCCTCATCCCTGATCGGCCGCGGACCGCCGGCATGGGGGAGGCGCAACGCCAGTAGATCGATATCCGTCGCGGTTTTGTACCCGCCTTCGCTCAGTGCTTCGAGCACCTGGTACTCGGTCACCGTGAAGTATCCGTTGATGTGCAGATAGGCCTGCACGAGGGCTACGGCGTGATCCACTACGTCTCCGCTTGGCTGTCTGGCTGCAAGTTGCGACCCCGAGTTGTGGAATGTATGCGTCCGGAGGCGTCTCGTTTCAACGCGATGAGATGGTACCGAGTCCGGTACCCTGCCTTGGTTCCATATGTGGTACCATATCGGCCGATCGAAACGGGAGGATAGATGCAGAGAGACGTAGCCCGGCAACCGTCGAGAGAGCTCCCCCACCTGACCACCGAGCAGATGCGCGAGGTGGACCGTCTGATGGTGGAGAAGTTCGGGATCGAGCTCGTGCAGATGATGGAGAACGCCGGCCGCCACCTGGCCGCCTTGGCCCGCGACCGGTTCCTGGACGGCGATCCGACGGGCCGAGATGTCGTCCTCCTGGCGGGGAGTGGAGGAAACGGTGGGGGCGGGCTCGTAGCGGCCCGCCGGCTCCACGCGTGGGGAGGTCACGTTCGCGTCCTTCTATCCAGGCCTTCCCGGGAATACCGGGGAGTTCCGGCCCACCAGCTGGCGATCCTCCGTGAGCTCGACGTCAGGTGCGACCATCAGGAGGATCCGCTTCCGGTCTCGGGCGCGGACCTCCTGATCGACGCGCTCATCGGCTACAGTCTGCGCGGTGACCCCAGGGGAGCGGCCGCGAGCCTCATTCGTGGGGCCAACGAGTCCACCGCGCCGGTGCTGAGCCTGGACCTCCCGTCGGGTCTCGACGCCACGACCGGGGACGTGAAGGACCCCGCCGTCCTAGCCGACGCGACGCTCACCCTCGCCCTCCCGAAAGCGGGCCTTCGCTCGGCAGCCAGCTGCGCCGGCGAGCTTTATCTAGCCGACATCGGCGTGCCGTCGGAGCTGTATGCCGAGCCGACCCTGGGACTCCAAGTGGGCCCGATCTTCGCCCGTCAGGAGATCCTGAGGCTCTGATCCTTCCTGCCATGTGACCGCGGGCGCATTGGGGAAGTCAACACTAAGGGATGGCGCGTCCAAGCGTGCCCTATGAGCGGGGATCCGATCGACGGGAGGAGTCCATGCCGGAGGGGCCCAGACACCGCGGACCTCACTTTCGCCGCGCGGGGACCGGACTGCTGGCGCTGTTGGCGCTCGCTGCGGCCGTCCAATCCTGGAACCACTTCAGTGCCGGGGCGGTGCCACGCAGCAACGTGGCTCGTCGCGTGGCGGACCTGGCAGACGTTGACGATCCGGCGTCCGGGCCGAGACTGGCCCTGGCGGAGGCGGATCTCGCGTCGCTCGAGTTCACGGACGTGCGCGTCGCCGAAGCCGACGCGGCCCCCGAGAGCAGACCTTCTCCTCCCGCGGAACAGACCTCCAGCGAAGAGGCCTCGGTGGATATCGAGCCCACGCCGGAGCTGTCGATGGCGCAAGCCGCACCCGAGATGGCGGTCAGCCCCGTTGACCCGGGAGAAGCGGACATCGGATCGGCGGTCGAGGACCCGCGACCGGAGGGAGAGGGATTTTCCGGTACGCTAGTCGGCGCATCGGGAGATGGCAGCCAAGGGCCGCTGAGCGGTATCGGCGGCAGCCTGGGGCCGCTGATCGGAATCATAGGTGGCATCGCCCTCGGAGGCGGATCAGGACCCGGCCCGTTCATCGTCCTGGGTGGAGGTAGCGGCTGCGAGGGCACCTCGGGCATCCAGCTGCCCGGCCCAATCGCCGCGGGGCCCCGCAGGGGCGGGTTTGTCGAGGAAGGCCCGGGGCCGCTGGGAGGCAACCCGACCGCCGGGGCGCCGACGATCAGGATCCCGACGACCGTGCCCGCCGATCCGTCGGGCGTCATCGCTTCCGGAGGACGCGGCCTTGTCCCCGAAGCTCCGGACCTGGGCCGGACGAACGACAGCGATTTCGGCAGCGGCGGGACGTCGTTCGTGACCGGTAGACCAGCCGGGAGCACGCCGGCCACCGGCGCCGCCATCACGCGCGTCATCGAGGAAGCGTCGAGATCGTTCGGGACCCGCAGGAGTCGAAGCTCCTTCAGCAGGCCCGAGGCGCGGCAGCTTCAAGGCCCGAGGGCGACGGCAGCGAATCCGGCGCCGGCCACGATTCGCGAGAGAGTGCAACGGGCCCTGGTACGGCCGACCGAGTCACGGGCGGCGCGACCGTCGGCAACCCGTCGGCTGCAACCGACAGTGAGGACGACGCCGACGCGTTCTACTTCGCGGGCAGCTCAGGTGCGACCGAGCACTCCGAACCGAGCCACTCGCGTGGCAAGGCCGGCCGCACGACAGACCGGCGCAAGCGCGTCGGCCGCTTCGGCGGCTCGCCGAGCGGTACAAGCACGAGCTTCAGCGGCGGCGCGACCGACACGCGCGCTGCCGACTCGTCGTTCCAAGCAGTAGAGGCGAGCCGGCGGTGAGCCGGCCCGGAACTGGCATCGGGCGTCGGGAACTGGCATCGCGAAGCTCCGTTTACTAGTGTGACGCAACTGGGTGTTCCTTCGTCAGAGTAGTGTGACTGGCGCCGAGCGGGGAAACGCCTTGTATGGAGGAAGAGGCTGATGAGCGATGGGGCTGGATACGACCGGGTCTACCGGCGCGTGCTCGGGATCGGACTTCTCGTCTCCCTTGTGGTGCACGGGGCGATCCTGGCGTGGGGCCGGCTGAACGTGACACCCGCCGCCTCGGACAACCGGGCAGAGCCCACGACGCAACTCGCGCTGGCTTTTGTGGATGAGGAGCCTGTCGAGCTCATCGACGTGCGCGTAGCCGAAGCCGACGTGGTCGCCGAAACGGCGCCGGCGCCGGAAAGCGAGACATCGACGGTCGAGGCCAGTCTGGACCTCGAGCCGCCCAAGCTCGCCATGGCACTCGAGGGCTCAATGATCGCGGTCAGCCTCGTCGAGGCCGACGATTCGGACGTCGGGGACGCCATCGAGTACGACCGTCTCGGCGCTGCCGTGGCGGCGGCGAACCGTGGCGGAAACGACCACGATTTCGAGCGCTTGGGCGGATTCCGGATCCCCGAGGGTTCGGGTGGACGAGGCCCGCTGATCATCGGTGGCGGCGGAAGCGGCTGCCAGGGACCGAACGTGCGGCTGCCCGGCAGGCGAATCGGCGGCGGTACCAGCTACGGGATCGGATCGCCCTACACCCTGCCCTGAGCCTCGAGTCTCATCGCCTTCGCGGCCCCGGTTTCCTCGGCGTGACGCCGCTGACCGGGGCCGTTTTGCATCTGCCGACTCTACCAACTCTGGCGGCGATCAGCGGCGAGCCCCGAGGCTCTCCAGCAGCCCCGACACCTCCCTCTCGATTCGATCGCGCACGTTCCTGAACTCCGGAAGCGGCATCTCCTTGGGATCGGGGATCTCCCATTCCTCGCGGCGGCGGGCGGGAACGAACGGACAGTCATCTCCGCATCCCATCGAGACGACGACGTCGAACGAAACCGCCAGCACCTCACCGATGGCCTTCGATCGATGGGTGCTCAAATCGTAACCGACCTCGTCCATGACGCGGATCGCCCTCGGGTTGACCACGCCGGAGGGCCGCGAGCCGGCGCTGAACGCTTCAGTACCCTGCGCGCCGTGCGCCCGGGCGAAGGCCTCGGCCATCTGGCTGCGACAGGAGTTCTCGAAACAGATGAACAGCAACCGGACCGGATCGCCCTCCGCTCGGGCATCTTTCGTCATTTGGCTTCCCCACCCCTCGAGTTGCCCAGGTGGCACCGGCGCTTCCAGCGGGAGCCCTCAAGCTCTAGCTTCTAGATGCGCGAGCGTCCAGGTGCAACCACGCAGTCCGCCCAGGTATCGGTAAATGCTGCTCATCAAGCACATCTTCCAGCTGGGAGCTGTCGTCCTCGTCTTTGCCGCGACGTTCTACTTCCTTCTTCCCAAGACCAGGATCTATCCCAGTTCCTGGACGCCGGCGGTGGCCCCCGCCTACGAGGGAGCCTACGCGCCGAACGATCACCTGGCTTCGATCGAGCGGCTGGGATCCGGTGCCGGGATCGGGCCCGAAGACGTGGCGGTGGATGGCCGCGGACGGATCTACGGCGGCATGAGCGACGGCCGCATCGTACGGACGAACCCCGACGGCAGCGGCGCGGAGGACTTCGCCGACACGGTGGGAAGACCGCTGGGTCTGGATTTCGACCGCGCCGGTAACCTCATCGTCGCCGACGCGTACCAGGGCCTCCTGTCGATCGCACCGGACGGAACGATCCGCCGCCTCGCCAGGGGACACGGCGGGCGCCCGTTTCGCCTCACGGACGACGTCGACGTGGCGCCCGACGGAACGATCTACTTCACCGACGCTTCGGACCGGTTCTACCTGAACGACTACGTTCTCGACCTTCTGGAGCACCAGCCCAACGGCCGCCTTCTCTCGTACGATCCGCGCACAGACAGCGTCTCAGCGGTTCTGTACCCGCTCTACTTCGCCAACGGTGTGACGGTGAGCCCGAAGGGAGACTTCGTGCTCGTCGTCGAGACCGGACGCTACCGCGTCATGCGCCACTGGCTGAAAGGCCCGCGCCGGGGCGAAAGCGAGATCTTCATCGAGAACCTCCCGGGCTTTCCCGATGGGATATCGTCGGATGGCCGGGGCACCTACTGGTTGGCGCTGATATCGCCGCGGGACCGAACCATCGACTACCTCCTCCCCCGACCGACGGCCCGCAGGCTGCTGGCGCGTCTGCCGCGCAAGTTGCAGCCGGCGCCGAAGCGTTATTCGTTCGTCCTCGGGCTGGACGGCGACGGGAACGTGGTGCACAACCTCCAGGATCCGAATGGCGGCTTCGCGCAGATCTCGAGCGTAGAGCGCTACGGCGACGACCTCTATTTCGGGAGCCTCGCCGAGAACGCCATGGGGCGGCTTCCGGCTCCGTAACCCCTCTCGAACCCTCCTCCCGCGGTAGCCTGTTGCGCGGGAACCCTTGAGTCGAGGGCGAAACCCTGCCATAACAGTGGGCCACCTGCCACGATCGTGGCCCCTTCAGAACGAGAGGAGCGGTTGAAAGAAAAACGTGCCGTTCGGCTCCGGGAGTACGGGCTGACGATAGGAACCATGGGCTCGAACGCGGCCCAGACCCTCATCATCGCCCTGCTTCCCGTGCTCCTCGGTCGATATACGTCCTCGGCCGCCCTGATCGGCGCCGTGATCGGCGCCGAGGGATTGTTGGCGATCCTGGTGCCGTACTGGATCGGGTACATGAGCGACCACCTCCCCAGCGCCCTGGCCCGCCGGTTCGGGAGGCGCGCACTCTTCCTGTGGATATCCGCGCCGCTGATGACGGCCACGCTCGTGGCCGTGCCCTTCATCCACGGTTTCTGGCCGCTGGCCGCGGCAGGGATTCTCTTCTTCGCCGCGCTTCAGGGGTTCGTCACTCCGCTCTGGGCGCTGCTGATCGACGCCGTCCCGGACGAGCGCCGGGCGAGGGTCCAGGGGGTCCGCGGCGCTTTCCAGGCTGTGGGGCTCGCTTTCGGGCTGATCGTGGGCGGGATCCTGTTCGAGCTCTGGGAGCCGTTGCCGTTCGTGGTGGCCGGTTTCGTCCTACTCCTTTCGACCTGGTTCACGGTGCTCTCCGCACCGAGCGACCGCCACGCGCAACCGACGCACCCCACGAAGAAGAAGGGGCCTGTTTGGAGACGTCTGCTCAAACGGCCGGAGATTCGCTGGTTCCTCATCGCGAACGGGCTGTGGAACGGGGCGATCGATGGGATCCGGCCCTACATCTTTCTCTACGCCGGGGCGGTGTTCGGCATCTCGGTGGGTGGCACGTCCGGGCTCCTCGTCTTCCTGCTCCTGGGCGTCGGCTTCGGGGCCGTGGCGGTGGGCCGGTTGAGCGACGTCATCGGCCGGGCCCGGCTGCTGGGGATCTCCGCCAGCCTCTGCGGCATCGCGATGCTCGTGGCGTACTTTCCGCGTACTTCGTCCGGCATCATCTGGCTGCTGGCCGTCGCGGGCCTGGCCGCCGCTTCCTTCATCGCCCTGCCGTTCCCCGTCTTCGCGAAGCTCGCGGGCGACGAGGCGCCGGGCAGGCAGACCGCGCTCTTCATCGTCTCGGTGGGGGTCTCGCGGGTCGTGGCCCCCATCGTCATCGGGGCCGTGATCGATCTCGGCGCACGATTCGATCCCGAGCTCAGGGGCTATCCCCTCATGTGGGTCGCCGCGGGTACGATGGCCCTGCTCAGCGTGCCGGCACTCTTCAAGGCCGTTTCGGCTGCCCGCGCCCACGAGCTAGAAGCCGTTCCGCTCGCTCCAGATCTTCCGGCCGGTTGACGTTGATCCGCCTCCCCACCAGACATGCCGCGCCGACTTTCCGACCCTCGCGGATCATCAGGCCGATCGCCTCCGAGATCTCACGCTCTCCATTCACCGAGGGACGAACCCGGCGACAGGCGGTGAAGAGGGGCGAGCGGCGGAAGACGTAGAAGCCCGCCGACACGACGCCCCCGCGTCGCTGGACGGCAGTCGGATGCTCGATGATCCGGCTCACACGCCCGTCCTCGCCGACGGTGCACACTCCCTGCTCCGCGGACTCGGGAGGGAGGCGCTCGACCAGCAACGTCGCATCCAGGCGATCGGTCGCGTGGCGAAGGAGGACGTGTCCGAGCTCGCCCGCGTACACGTTGTCCCCGTTGATCACGGAGATGACATCGGCTCCCTGCACCAGCGGTTCGGCGGTCAGCAGGGCGGCGGCCGATCCGGTCGGGACCGGCTGGTCGGCGTATTCCAGAGGGATTCCGGCGAAGCGGTGCCCAAGGCGCGCGATGATCTTCTCTCGGCCCGAGCCGACGACCAGAACGATGCGCTCGGGCGCAAGTGCGGCCAGCGTCCCCAGGCTCCAGGTGACGAGCGGCTTGCCCGCGACCTCGAGCAGCGGCTTCGGGCAATCGTGGGTGAGAGGTCGCAAGCGGCTGCCACGCCCAGCTGCCAGGACGACCCCGATCAAACCCCGGGCAGCTCCGGCAGGCCGATCGGGCGCCTCGCCTGCACACGTGCGGCCAGCCCGAGGACCGCAGCTTCCCCGAAGGGGCGCGCCGCGATCTGAAGGCCGACCGGAAGCCCATCTGGATCCAGCCCGGCCGGCACCGACGCCGCCGGGAGCCCGGAGAGGCTCAGGAGGAACGTGGGGGCGATCCAGTCGATGTAGCTCGTCATCTCCCGGCCGCCGATGGTGCTGGGGTAATTCTCCTCTACCGGGAAGGGCGGCACGGCGGCGCAGGGAGTGAGCAGGGCATCGAAGTGCTCGAAGAACTCCCCCATCCGCTCCCACAACCGGGAACGGGCGCGCTCGGCGGCTCCGAGCCGCTCGGGCGAACCCTCGAGGCCGGCACGGATGTTACCGGCCAGGTTCTCGCCCAGCAGATCGAGCCGATCAAGCAGTGCCTGGTGGTGGGCCACCATCCAGTAGCCACGCAGCGTCAGGAACGCCTCGCGGGCGAACGAGAGGTCCAACTCGACCTCCTCCACGCTCACCCCCTCGCCGCTCAACTCGAACGCGGCGGCCCTGCACGTCTCCTCGACCCGCTCGTCCACTCCGATCGCCGCGATGTCGGGAGAGTAGGCAAGCCGAAGGACGGCGGGGCCCGAAGCCATGCGCTTCACGGCGTCGAGCAGTCCTGTGGCCGAACCGGGCTGGTTAATCGGCACGCGCGGGCTCGAGCCACCCACCGCTTCCATCATCAGAGCCACGTCCTCGGCGGTTCGAGCCATGCCTCCGGTGGCCTGGAGCGTGTCCCACAGGTGGTGGCTGGGGTAGGTGGGCACGAAGCCGATCGACGGCCGCAGGCCGACGACCCCGCAGAAGGCCGCGGGCACACGAAGCGACCCGCCCAGATCCGTACCCTCCGCCAGCGTCACCATGCCGCTCGCCAGCGCGGCTGCTCCGCCGCCCGTGGAACCGCCCGCACTGCGGGCGGGATCCCAGGGGTTACGAGTGGGCCCGAAAACCGGGTTGAAGGTGTTGGCCCCGGCGGCGAACTCGGGGGTGTTCGTCTTGCCCAGAACGATCGCGCCGGCCCGCTTGAGCCGCCCCACGACCAGGGCGTCAGCCTCGGCGATGTGGTCGGCGAAGAGCGGCGAGCCGTACGTCGTGCGCATCCCCGCAACGGGTGTCACATCCTTGATGCCGACGGGAAGGCCGCAGAGAGGACCTGCCGGCTCCCCGCGAGCCAGGGACGCCTCGGCATCGCGGGCCTCGTCCACGGCCCTCTCGTTCACGGTAACGACCGCGTTCAGTCGCTCCCCGTACCCCTCGACCCGTTCGAGGCATGCCTGAACGAGATCGACCGGCGAAATCTCCCGCCGGTCGATCCTCCTTCTCAGCTCGCACGCCGACAGATCGGCAATCTCTAGAGCCGCCGTCTTTACCCCCAGCGCGGCTGCTCGTCCAGGTCGAGGCCGAGATGTGCCTTGGCCATGATCTCCCTGGTCAGGTGGGCGTTGGCGGGGTGGAGGCGGCCCAGGCGCGCATCGCGGAACAGGCGCTCGAGATTCGAAGCCGGGAAGATCCCGAACCCTCCCGTCACCTCGAAGGCCTTGTCGACGACGTTCCAGGCGCTCTCGACGGCACAGTACTTGGCGGCCACGATCCGCGGACCCCAGGCCGGCCCGTATTCGACTCCGTCCGCGTACTCCTGCGCGACGACATCCAGGTGAGGAGCGATGCGCTCCAGCTCGAGCGCCATGTCGGCGATGTCGTGCTGCGCCTCGGCATGGTGGACCATGCCGCGCGGCACGGCCAGGGAAGCCTTCCCCTTGAGCTGGGCGACGACGATGTCGAAGACCCGCTGCGCCAGGCCGAGGTAGATGTTGCCGAAGGCGATCAGCGCCCAAGCGAAGATCCCGAGTACGAAGAGATCGATGCCGCCGAAGCCGGGCGTGACGACACGGGCTATGTGCTCGTCTGGCACGAAGACCCCATCCAGGATCGTGTCGTCGGAGCGTGTGGCCCGCATGCCGAGCACGCCGTCCCAGGTCGATTTGTACGACGCCCCTTCCGTGTCGCGCGGGAAGAAGGCGTGGACGACCTTGGGGCCGTCGGCCGAGTCCGTGTCCATCCCGTGGATCCCCAGCCAGGTCCAGGCCGGCCCCATGCTGCCGAAGGACTTGCGGCCCGTAAACCGGTAGCCGCCGTCGACCCGCTCGGCCCGGGTGCTGGAGTAGAGCACGGGGACATCGTTCCCCGTCTCCGCGTGGCCGGCCGCATAGATCTCACCCTCCGCGGCCCCTTTCAGCAGCCACTCGAGCGAGGTGTCGCCGGACCGCCAGATGTCCGCGATCAGGCCGGTCCAGTAAAGGTGCATGTTGCTGGCGAGCGCGGTGGCGGGCGCGTAATAGGCCAGCCGGCGCTGCTCCTGGCAGACCTCGGCCAGGTTCATGCCCAGGCCGCCCAGCTTCGTCGGGACGGCCATCAAGTAGTAGCCGGCTTCATTGAGCTCATCGAAATCTTCCTGGAAAAAGCGGTTCTCCTGATCATAGCCGGGGGCGCGCTCCCAGAACCGCTCCAGCATATCGTCGGTCAGGACACTGCTGGCCGGCATTTTGGCCATCAGGGGCATCGATCCTCCTTGCATTGCGTGGCGTGTCGGGAGCGCGGGCGACGGGTCGGCCGCTCCGGTCCGCAGTCAAGACAACTCGTACATATACCAACTACTGAGTGAACCCGCGATCTCGGCGGACACCGCCCGCGTTCACTCTTCCACGAAGGCGATCACGCGGCAGAACGCTGCCTCGCCTCCCTTGAAATTCCACGGAAACACGCCGATCGTCAGACGGCGGTTCTGCAGCTCCGGCGCGCCGATCTCGCCGCCGAGGTTCTCCGCGTGCATGCATTCGTGCGTGAAGAGTGCGTTGTGGGTCAGCTGGTAGTGCTCCTCCGGGAACAGCTCGTCGAGCTTCTCCTTCCCTCCGAACTTGCGCTCGCAGAGAGCCCGGACCCGGTCGCAGTGCCCGAACGTACCCTTCCCGAGGAATCGTCCTATGGGGAGGTTCATCGGATGGTCCGTCGAGACGGCGTCGACCGACCAGATCTTGATCTCCTTCTCGAGCAGCCAGGGGACCATATCGGGGTGGGCGCCCGGATGAAGGTGGATGTAGCGCTCCTCGTTGGGCGTCTCCCCGAACTGGGCGAACCGGTGCCAGCCAGTGTTCAGCACCAGTAGATCGCCATCCCTGATCTCGACCCGCTCCTCGATCATCTCGGGCGTGTACGCCCCACAATCGTCCATCTCGTCGCTCAGATCCACGATCACTCCGGGCCCGTAAAGCCACTCGAGCGGGATCTGGTCGATCGTCATCCCGCCGGTCACGAAATGCCTCGGCGAATCGAGGTGGGTGCCGATGTGGTTCGATGTCATGATGTACTGCGCGTTCACGCCGTGCTCGGATTTCCGCTTTATGTACTTGACCTCGAATGGCGGATAATAGGGCCAGAAAGAGACGTCCGCGTTCAGCGGTTGCGACAGGTCGTACAGCTTCATTCTTCCTCCTGTATATCGTTGCCTGGTTAGCTGTTACTTATTCGCATCTGAAGTTACATCGTCGCAGGCGTCTAGAGTCCCGCGAACAGGTTGTTCAGCGACTCGGCGAGCGTCGGGTGCGCGAAGATCGCGTCCCGCAGGGCGGTAAACGGCAGATCGCCCATCATCGCGATCTGCATCATCGACATGAGCTCCCCACCCTCCATCCCGACGACGCCACACCCGAGGATCCGACCGCTCTCCGCGTCCACGATGGCCTTCATGAATCCTCGGCTCTCGTCGGACTCGAGCGCCCGGGCCACATGCGCCATCGGCATCTTGGCGACGAGGACATCCAGACCCTCGTCGAGCGCCTCTTTCTCGGTGAGGCCCACGCGGCCGAACTGAGGGTCCGTGTACAGAGTGAACGGGACCGGCCGTCCCCGCGTCGTCATATCCGCCCCGTCGAGAAGGTTCGCCGCGAGTATCCGGTAGTCGTCGTAGGAGATGTGCGTAAAGGCCGGGCCGCCGGTCACGTCGCCCATCGCGTAGATGCCCGGCACACTCGTCTCCAGGCGATCATCCACGGGGATATAGCCACGCGAGCCGACCTTAACGCCCGCCTTCTCGAGTTTCAGGCTCTCGGTGTTCGGGCGGCGTCCCGCGGCCAGCAGAAGGTGCGAGCCCGAAAGGGTGCACGCGCCCTGGCCATCTCGGACGTCGAGCTCGATGGTCTCGCCGACAGATCGGACCCCTTCGAGCTTCGAGCCCAGGGAAAGCGCCAGGCCATCCTCTTGCAGGATGCCGGCGATTGCCTCCGAAACGTCTTCATCCTCGCGGTGGAGGAGACGATCGTTGCGGTCGAGCACCGTCACCCGGGCTCCGAAGCGGCGAAACATCTGGCCGAACTCGAGCCCGATGTAGCCGCCGCCCACGACGAGGAGGTGCTCCGGCACCTCACCCAGCTCCATGATGCTCGTCGAGTCCAGGTAGTCGATCGACTCCAGCCCCGGGACGCTCGGGATCGCTGGCCTGAGGCCCGTGTTGATGAAGATCCGATCCACGGCGAGCCGCGCCGGGCGGCCTCCCTGAAGCCGGACGTCCAGCTCATTCGGCGAGGCGAAGCTCGCCTCGCCCAGAATGAGGTCGAGGCCCGTCGTTCTCTCGAGGCCGCGCCGGTTCCCTTCGCTGAAGCTGTCGGCGATCTGCCGCTTACGCTCGCGCACGACCGCCTGGTCGACCGAGACGGGTCCGGTCATCACCCCGTAGTCGGCCGCCCGGCGCGTCAGATACGCGACGCGCGCGCTCGCCACCATTGTCTTCGTGGGCGAGCAACCCACGTTCACGCAGCTGCCTCCGACGCGGTCGCGCTCGATGATGGCCACCGAACGGCCGGCTCGAGCGAGCGCCTGGGCGAGCGGCTTGCCGCCCTGCCCCGTGCCGATGACCGCCGCATCGTACCGCTCAGTCTCCGGCATCTCCCTACCCCTTCGACACGAACATCCGTTGCACCTCGGGCTTGGTCACCTTTCCCATCGCGTTCCGCGGCAGCTCGACAACGGTCCGGAGATCGCGGGGCACCTTGTAGGAGGCGAGCCGCTCTCCGGCCCATGCCTTGAGCTCCTCCAGCAGCTCCCCCGGCTCGCGCTCGTCGGCCGCCACCGGAACGGCGGCCACGCACACGCGCTCACCCCACTCGGGATCCGGCACGCCGACGACCGCGCAGTCCGAGATCGCCGGGTGGACCCGGAGCACGTTTTCGATCTCGAGAGCCGAGACCTTGTAGCCGCCCGTCTTAATGATGTCCACGGACGTCCGCCCGAGGATCCGGTAGTAACCGCCCTCGACCGCAGCCTCATCGCCGGTGTCGAACCAGGCATCCTGGTAGGCGGCTCGCGTCTCCTCGAGGTGCTTCCAGTACTCGAGAAACAGGCCCGGCCCCCGGACCTGGATCCGTCCCGGCTCTCCTTCTTTGGTGATCCGTTCACCCTCATCGTCGACGAGCCGGACGCTGACGCCGGGCAGCGGCACCCCCACGTAGCCCGGTCGCCGCTCGCCGTCCAGGGGATTGGAGATCGCCATGCCGATCTCGGTCATGCCGTATCGCTCGAGCAGCTCGTGGCCCGTGATCTCCAACCATTTCTCGAATGTGTGCGTCGGCAGAGCCGCGGAGCCCGAGACCATGAGACGAAGATCAGCGGCTCCCCTCGACAGCGCCGCCCTCTCGCTCTCCGGCGCGTCCTCCCACTCGGCGATCAGCTTCAAGTAGATGGTCGGCACGGCCATGAAGAGGGTCACCTCTCCCGAGGAGAGGCGCTCCCAGGCGACGGCAGGATCGAAGCGCGGCAGCATCTCGCAGGTAGCGCCGGACCACAGGGCGCAGAGCAGCGCGTTCACGATCCCGTGCGTGTGGTGAAGCGGCAGCGCATGGAGGATCCGGTCCTCGGCGGTCCAGCCCCACGCCTCCACCAGCGTCTCGATCTGGGCCGTGAGGCTGCCGTGCGTGCTCACGACGCCCTTGGGGCGAGCCGTAGTTCCGCTGGTGTAGAGGATGAGTGCACGCCGGAATGGCTCCACATCGGGGAGCCTGCGGCGTCCTGCAGCGCTCCCTCGCTTGGCCTCCTTGGTGGGTAGAAGGCGGGCTCCCGTCGCCTCCGCGGCCGGCCCCACGGCCTCTTCGAAGAGGGCATCGCACACGACCCGGCGGGCTCCGCTGTCCCGGATCACGTGCTCGAGCTCCGGAGCCGGATGGTCCGGACAGAGGGGCACCGCGATGCCACCGGCCCGCCAGATCCCCCACAGGGCCGAAACGTAATCGACGCCCGGCTGGACCATGAAGGCGACCGGCTCCTCCAGAAGGTCCGGCCGCACGCCCAGCAGAGCATCCGCCACCCTGGCGGAGGCACCCAACAGATCGCCGTACGGGTGGGCACCGTGACGGTCGACGATGGCGACCCGGCCTTCGAACCTGGTCGCACTCCGCACCATCGCGAGGCTCGAGGCCGTGTAAAGGCTCTCCTTCATGGCTTCTCCCCTCGAGCTCCCCTCAGGCACCCGTCAAACAGCCGACATCAGGCATTCTCATCGAGCTCCTATCCAACCGGCTCGCTCACGCTGGCGCATCGACGCCCCCCGAGCCAGCGCGCTGCAGTCCCAGATAGACGAGAAACGACACGCTCGCGGCCGAGAACCACGCTCCCTGGAAAAGGAAAGCAAGACGCTCGTCGAGGGTTCCGATCAGAGCGACACCAATTCCGGCGACGAGGGCGATGATCGCCGATCGGTTGATCCCGCCCCGATACCAGTAGGGCCCCGCCTTCCGGTAGAGGCCGGCCAGGTCGAGCCGTGTCCTCCGGACCAGGAGGTAGTCGCACACGATCACACCACCTACGGCGCCGAGCAGTCCCGAGTAGCTGATGAGCCAGGTCTGGTACATCTCCAGCAGCTTCCAGGGAACGATGACGATCCCGATGAGCCCGGCGATCGTTCCGCCCATCCGGAAGCTTATCCGGCGCGGTGCCAGGTTGGCAAAGCTGTTGGCGGGTGCCACGACGTTGGCGGCGATGTTCGTGCTCAGCGTAGCGACGACGAGAAAGAACATGGCCCCGAGTCCGAGGAGCCGGCTGTTGGCCTCGGCCGTCACCCGAGCCAGGAGGTCGATCGGGTTCCAGATCGCTTCGCCGTAGATGACCAGGGTCGCGCTCGTTACGGCGACCCCCACGAAGGCGAAGAGCGGCATGGTCGTCAGAAGGCCCAGCGCCTGTCCCGAGAGCTGGTCCTTTTGGCTCTTCGCATAGCGTGTGAAGTCCGGGATGTTCAGGGACAGCGTCGCCCAATATCCGACCATCGCAGTCAGCCAGGGCACGAAGAGCACGAGCAGGAAACGAGAGGTGGGAAGGGGTTCTTCCGCGCGGATCAGCGCGTTCGATTCTCGCAGGATCGTGCCCAGGTCCCCCACCCGGCCCACCGCCCAGACGAAGAGCGCGGCGCCCATCAACAGCAGGACCGGCGCCGCGAGCGCCTCCAACCACTTGATGGACTCCGTCCCCGCCCAGACGAAGTACATGTTGATGAGCCAGAAGATCAGGAAGCTCAGATAGTGCGAAAAGCCGTACCCCATGAGCTCCCACGAGCCTCCCATCCGAGCCCACGTCGGCCACAGGGTCGACAGGAGGACGTGTATCGCCAGCCCGCCGATCCACGTCTGGATGCCGAACCAGCCGCATGCCACGATCGAGCGCAGCAGCGACGGCACCTGCGCTCCCCTCAGCCCGAAGGCGGCCCGTGCGTACACCGGGAACGGGATCCCGTACCGGGTGCCCGCGTGGCCGTTGATCGCCAGGGGAACGAACACGATGGCGTTGCCGAGCAGGATCGTCATCAGGCTCTGCCACCAGTTCATCCCGCTCTCGATCATGCTGGCCGCGAGCATGTAGGTCGGGATGCACACGCTCATGGCGACCCAGAGCGAGGCCAGGTTCCACCGGTTCGGAGCCGGAGGCTCGCTCCGCGGCCACGGCCAGGGCCTCGCGTGTGAGCACCTCGACGAGCCGGCTGCGATAGGCCGCCGACGCGTGCATGTCCTCCATGGACTCGAGCTCTCCGGCGGCGGTGCGTGCGGCGTCCTCCATGACCGTTGCGGCGGGCTTCTCCCCGATCAGAGCGCCCGCCGCGCTCGTGGCCAGGGCCGGGGCACCTCCTACGCCCAGATAGACGAGGCGAGCCTCCTGGATGCGCCCATCGACATCTAGAGTCAGCTTGGTCGCCAGCCCGGCGAGCGCGTAGTCGCCCTGACGGCGGGCGATCTCGCGAAACGCGCACCCAGTCCGTGGACGTGGGCCGGCTAAGGCGATCTCGATGAGGAGCTCGTCCGGCTCCAGGATCGTGCCGAAGAGGCCGAGAAAGAACTCCTCCGCGCGCACCCAGCGTTCACCATCCGGCCCACGTATCCGGCAGTTCGCATCCAGGGCGAGCAGGGCGGCGGGAATCTCGGAGGCCGGATCGGCGTGTACGGCGCTTCCGCCGAACGTCCCCCGGTTCCTGATCTGGGGGTGGGCGATGTGAGGCATCATCTCCGTCAGCAGCGGCGCGCGCTCGGCCACCAGCTCGCTTCTCTCCACAACCCTCTGCCGGGTCATGGCTCCGATCCCCACTCCGCCGGCGACCGGTCCGCCAGCAGCTCTCTCCTCCCCTCCCTGGCCGCCGTCCCCAACCTCGTCCCCGGCGGGTCGAACGAAGGCCAGCTCCTCGATCCGGTTCAGGTCGACGAGGACGGCGGGCCTGGCGAGCCGGAAGTTCATGGCCGGGATGAGGCTCTGACCCCCGGCCAGAGCTTTCGCATCCCAACCGTGCTCCCTTAACAGGGCGAGCGCCTCCTCGACCGAATCGGGAGCGTGGTACTCGAAGGACGCCGGCTTCACGCGCCCTGCTCCCCACCGCCGGCACGGGCCTTCTCGATGAGCGCGAAGAGACGGTTCGGGCTCAGGGGGATGTCGCGGACCTCCAGTCCCGGCGCCCACTCCTTCAGGGCGTCTTCCACCGCCTGAGCGAACAGCGCCGCCACCGGAATCGCCCCCGCTTCGCCCACACCCTTGATCCCGAGGGGGTTGAGGGGCGATGGGGTCTCGATGTGCGCGGTCTGGATCGGCGGCACGTCGGTCGCCGTCGGCAACAGGTAGTCCATGAAGGACGCGTTGTGAAGCTGGCCCTCGGAATCGCAGTCGAGCTCCTCGTAGAACGCGTTTCCGATTCCGTGAGCGACGCCGCCGTGGATCTGGCCCTCCACGATCAGCGGGTTGATGACCGTGCCGCAGTCGTGCACGACCACGTACCGCTCGATCTCGACCATCGCCGTCTCCGGGTCCACGCTCACGACCATCGCGTGAACTCCGCTCGCGGTGGCGCCACGCCGGGGGCCGAAGTATGACGTGGCCTCCAGACCCGGCTCGGTGCCCGGCTCAACGGCGCCGCGCAGGGGATTCGAGCGGAGCGCGAGCTCGCCGAGCCCGATCGATACATCCGGCGCTCCCTGCACCCTCACCACACCCTCCGTGAGCTCCAGATCTCCCTCCGCGACCTCCAGGATGTCGCCCGCCTTGCGGAGGATCTTCTCCCGGACCGCGACGGCCGCCGCGTGGCAGGCGTTTCCCGCCACGACCGCGCCGCGGCTGGCAAACGTGCCGGTCCCCCAGTGGAACTCGCGGGTATCGCCGGTCACGACCCGGACGTCGGTCACCTCCACACCGAGCTGGTCCGCGACGATCTGGGCGAAGGATGTGAAGTGCCCCTGTCCCTGCGTGCCCACGCCCGTGACCAGGCAGACCTTTCCGCTCGCCTCGACGCGGACCCTGGCGCCTTCGTACGGCCCGATGCCCGTGCCCTCGATGTAGGAGACGATCCCGGTCCCCCTCAGGCGCTTTTGGCGGGACGACCCTTTTCCGTCCTCCCCGTCCGCGGCCGGGCTCCCTCCGCCCGGCTCGGTCCGGGCCGCACCCTCTGGCTCGTACGCGATCAGCTCGATCGCCTTGTCAAGAGCCGGCTCGTAGTCGCCGCTGTCGTAGACGAGCGGGGCGAAGTCCTGGAAGAGGATCTCGTTGTCGTGCGGAAACGCGTCCGGCGAGAGGAAGTTGCGACGCCGGATCTCGGCCCGATCCAGCCCCAGCTCACGGGCCGCCAGATCGAGGAGACGCTCCATGATGAAGACGCCCTGCTGCCGCCCGGCTCCCCGGATCGGCGTCACGATCGGACGGTTGGTGAAGGCGACGCGGAACTCGCTGTAGTAGCTCGGGACGTTGTAGGGGCCGAGCAGCGTGCACTGCGTGTTGATCGGCAGGGTGAGACCGTACGGGTTGTAGGCGCCCGTGTCGTGTACGAACACGTCCCTCACCCCCAGGATCCGCCCATCCGAGCTCAGCGCGATCTCGGCCTCATGCAGCTGTCCCCTCTCCTGGGTCGTCGAGAAGAAATTCTCGAACCGGTCCTCGATCCACTTCACCGGCCGGCCGAGGCGCATAGAGATCCAGGGGAGGAGCACTTCGTCCGGATAGAACATCATGATCTTGGGGCCGAAGCCGCCGCCGATGAACGGGGCGACGACTCGAACCTGCGACTCGGAGAGACCCAGCATCGAGGCGAGCCCGTTGCGGATCGGGATCGGCGCCTGGGTGGTGTCCCAGACGGTCAGCTGGACCGAGCGCTCGTCCCAGTGTGCCAGAACCCCGCGGTTCTCCATGGCCGCCGAGACGCCCCGATCGTACGTGAAATCTCGCCCGAGGACGAGATCAGCCACGGCTCGCGCGGCATCGTAGTCGCCCTTCGTCTGAACGGCGTGCGCCGCCAGGTTGGATCCGAGGTCCTCGTGGATGACCGGAGCACCCTCGGCGAGGGCGGCCCGGACGTCGGCCACGGCGTCCAGGGGCTCGAGATCCACGATCACGTCTTCCACCGCATCCTCGGCCACGTAGCGGCTCTCCGCCACGACGACGGCGATCGGCTCTCCGACGTGTCGGACCTTCTCTCTGGCGAGCGGCACCTGTGTCCGCGCCTCGAAGGTCAGCCCCTCGATCGGCGCCGGAGGCACGAGCAGCGGCCCGGGCTGCCAGTACTCGCCGAGGTCGGCCGCCGTGAAGACCCCGATCACGCCGGGATGCTCGAGGGCAGGCGCCGCGTCCACGCTTCGCAGGAGACCATGTGCCACATCGCTGCGCACGAACGCGGCGTGCAGCGTGCCGGGGAGCTGCACATCGTCGACGAAGGTGGCCCGGCCCGTGAGGAGCGCCTCGTCCTCGTTGCGCCGGATCCTCGCCCCGAAGTACCGCGAGCTCACGGGTCCCCTCCGAGGTCGGCTGCGGCCGCCGCGACCGCCTCCACGATCTTCTGATAGCCGGTGCACCGGCAGAGGTTACCCGACAGCGCTTCCCTGACCTGGAGCTCGGTCGGATCGAGGACCTCGTCCAGAAACGCAACCATCGTCATGAGGATCCCGGGCGTACAGAAGCCGCACTGGAGGCCGTGGGCCTCCTTGAAGGCGGCCTGAAGCGGGTGCAGGCCGTCATCCCGCTCGAGCCCTTCCACCGTGCCGATGGTGGTGCCGTCTGCCTGAACGGCGAAGACGAGACACGCCCGGACGGGCTTACCGTCGAGTAGGATGGTGCAGGCGCCACAGACGCCGTGCTCGCATCCCACGTGCGTGCCCGACAGGCCGAGCTCGTGGCGCAGGAAGTCGCTGAGGAGGAGGCGAGGCTCGACTGAGCGCTGGTACCGTTCACCGTTCACCGTCACTCGGATGGGGACGGCCTGCGTCGCGTCCATGGCTCCTCCCTGCCGTCCGCCGCTAGCTGGCGGCCAGCGCCTGCTCCAGGTCCGCCAGAATGTCCTCGTAGTGCTCCACACCCACCGAGATCCGCACCATCGACGGACCGATCCCTTCCCGCCCCCTCTCCTCGGGAGGCACGTCGGCATGAGTCATGGCCGCGGGATGCTCAGCCAGCGATTCCGTGCTACCGAGGCTGACCGCCAGCTTCACGAGCTTGAGGGCGTTCAGAAAGCGGAACGCACCCTCCTCGCCGCCTTCGACATTGAAAGAGATCAGTGACCCCGGAGCGAGACACTGGGTGCGATAGACGTCGAACATGGGGTGATCCTCGGTCATCAGGCCCAGGTAGTTCACGCCGCGCACCTTCGGGTGGTCGTGCAGATAGTCCGCGACGTACCTGGCGTTCTTCACCTGCGCCGTCATGCGCATCTTGAGCGTCTCGAGGCTCCTCATCAGCAACCACCCGGTCCACGGATCCGCGCCGGAGCCGATAAAAGTCCTCAGCGTCCGTACCGTGTCGAGCGCCATGGAGCCTCCCAGGCACGCGCCGGCGATCACGTCGCTGTGGCCCCCGATGAACTTCGTCGCGGAATAGAGCACGAGGTCGGCGCCGTGACGCATCGGATGCTGCCAGAGCGGGCCCAGGAAGGTGTTGTCCACCATGACGATCGGAGGCTCGCCGTCCTGCCCCACCGAGCGGGCCAGACCGACCGTGCCTTCGATATCGACCAGAGCGTTGGTCGGGTTCGAGGGCGTCTCGATGAGGACGACCTTGAGCGGACCGTCGCCCACGTCCTCGCGGATGCCCTCTTCGACATCGGCGATCGGCCGTCCGGCGGGAAACGGAACGGACCTGATCCCGAACTCGGGCAGGATGTGGTTCACCAGATAGTCCGTCCCGCCGTACAGCGGCTCGCTGTGCAGCAACACGTCTCCCGGCCTCAGGAAGGCGAGCAGGGCGGTGGAGATCGCCGCCATGCCGCTCTCGAACACGGCGGCGGCCTCGGCCTCGTCCCACAGCGTCAGACGATCCTCGAGGATCTCCAGATCCGGATTGTTGAGGCGGCTGCGGTCCCTTCTCGCGCAGCCCCAGGGCGATCTCGAAGTAGGCCTTTCCTGCCTCGGCGCTCTCGAACACGAACGTGGACGTTTGAAAGATCGGGGATTTCAGCGCCCCCTCCGAGAGCGCCGGATCGTAGCCGTAGCTCATCATCAAGCTCTCGGGGCGAAGACGATGTTTCCCGATGTGGGTCTTCTTGTATCGTGGGAGCTTCGCGTCGTCGCTCATCATGGCTCCTGCGCTCTCGGACTCTGCCGTTGACCTCCGCTCACCAGCGGCGTGAGACGGAGGATCTGTCCCGAGCGTCGTAGGCGGGTTTGGTTGGCTACGCGGTCGCTTCCGGTGCTCCCTCCTCGGACGTGGGATCGAGCATCCGCTCGACTCTCGATATGCGAGTCAGCGGGAACCCACCTCGTTCGGCATGCTCGTGGAGCAGCTTCTCCTCCTTCGCGATGTACACACAGTACAGCTTTTCATCGGAAACGTAACTCTGCACCCACTGAATGTCGGGGCCGAGGGATCGAAGGACATCGCAGGACTTCTGCGCGACTTTCTGGAACTGCTCATCGGTGAGGCTACCCGCTCCCGGCAAATCGCGCTCGATGACGAATTTCGGCAAGAGATTCTCCCTTCGGTCGAGGTCCATCTCGGTCTCGTGCGGCAACCCCGGCAAGATACGGAGAGTTGGCCCGCCCATGTAGTCCGGCCCGCTTGACGTTGTATCGATATATCGCTATCGTTCGTTACCGATATATCGTAACTTGGCTCGACGGTCGCCCCGCGGGGGTGCCGTCGGAAGAACGGGAGAGCGAGGATGGGCCGTAAGTGCAACGATTTCGGCTTCGGCGAGTGGGCGGCGTTCTGCGGCCCGGGCTTCGCCGCGTTCGGCCCCCGCGTTCGGAGCGGAAGGGGCCGGCAGCGCTTCGGACGACGGGGGGACCTCAAGTACGTGATCCTCAGCCTCCTCGACGAGCGGCCGATGCACGGCTACGAGATCATCCGTCGCCTCGAGGAGGACTCGGGCGGCGTGTACACGCCGAGCCCGGGCTCCGTCTACCCTACCCTGCAGATGCTCGAAGACCAGGGCTGCGTGATCTCCGAGCAGCAGGAGGGCAAGCGCGTTTACCGCATCACGGATGAAGGGCGCGAGCTGCTGGGTGAGCACGGTGACCGAGTGTCGGATTTCACCGACCGTTTCTCCGAGTTCACCGACCGTTTGTCGACGGGCGGCATGGGCGACCTCACTCGCTCGTTCGTTCGGCTGGCGCAGGTCAGCTTCGAACGGGCGACGCGGAAGACGGCCGATCCCGAGGCGCTCGGAAAACTGCAGGAGATCCTGGAGCGCGCGACGCGAGAGGTCGAGGAGAGCTGGCCCGGACCGGGCAAGCGGGCGAGCAGCAAGAGCTGAGCGAAACGTGGATCGAGACGAAGGATGGGACGATGCCTGACTGGGTGATCTGGGTGGCGATCGCGGTCTTCTTCATGAGTTGGCGGCGCAGCCGGGCCTGTTGCGGCATGGGAGTGACGAGGCTCCGCGGGCACCGAGAGAGGATGCGCGACCGCATGACGAATGGTGGAGTGACGGGTTCCCACTCGCAGCCGAGACTGGCGAGCGGACGGGAGGAGTGGCTCGGCGGGAACCCTCAGCCCCGATCTCGAAGCGGGAAGGTGAAAGCGACCCGGCGAGAGACTCCGCTAGAGGCGCTCCAGAGGAAGTTCGTGAGCGGCCCCATGACCCTGGAGCAGTACGAGGCCGAGTTGGACAAGCTCGAGCGGCTGGAGTAGCCCCCGGTCAGGCAGAGCCCTCGGATACCCCGAAGCCCGAGGTTCCCGGCCGGCTCCGAGCGGGCGGGCCGCGAGGGGGATCAGCCCTCCAGCTTCTGCGTCATGCAGTCGGTGAAACGGCCGAACATGAAGTCGGCCACGTTCTGAATGATGCCGCCGCGGCCGAACGAGGCCAGGCGGCCCGCCAGGCTGACGGTCTGGGACACGTCGACGTGGGTTCCGCCGTCATCCATGGGCCTGAGCTTGCTGTGCATCTGCATCTTCACGCTGCCCGAGCCCCGCGCATCCTTCCCTTCGCCGTGCATCGAGACCTCGCGGTTCTCGACGTCCAGCTTGTCGAAGTGGATGATGCCCTCGAAGGTCACCCCGATCGGACCCAGGCGGACGCCCATCTCGCCGCGGAAGTTCCGGTCGTCTACCCTCTCGGTGAGCTTCGCCGCGGGCAGGCATTCCACGACGCGCTCGGGGGTGGTAAGGAAGTCCCACACCTCCTCCACCGTCTGGTTGATCTCGAAGCTCTTCTGAATCTCGATCGCCACGTGGCGTCTCCTTGTCCGTGCTTGCGAACGGCGACCCAAGTCTTCGTCGTCAGGTCGGCGCCGAAAGTCTAGCCGCGCGTGGTGCACCGCAAGCGGCGTCCGCTGTTCAGACCGCTCTCATCGCATCCGGGATATGCTTGCGGGCTGCCGACCAGGCGGGCGGGAGCCCTCCGATCAGACCGGTGAGAACCGCCACCAGGACGCCGCCCAGGAGCGCCATCGGCGTCGTGCGCAAAGAAAACGTGATCTCGCTGAACGTGAGGAAGTTCGTGGTTCCCGTGCTGATCGTGTTGAGCGGGAGGGCAAGCAACACGCCGATGAGCCCCGCGACCAGCCCGAGGAGCGCCGCTTCGAGAAGGAAAGCGCCCATGATGCTCCGCCTCTTGAAGCCGAACACCCTGAGCGCCGCAATCTCCCGGGTGCGGGCCGACACCGCCGCGTACATCGTGTTCGCCGCCGCGAAACACGCCCCGATCGCCATGATCACGGCCAGCATGTTGGCGAGAAGGACGAACTGCCGCGTCGTTGCGGCGGTCTGCTGGGCATAGTACTCGGCCTCCGTGAGCGCCCGCAGCCTGAGCCGCTGGTCGTCCTCGATGCGTTGGACGAGCGCCGCTGCCTCGGCCTCCGAGCCGGCCCTGAGAAGGGCGGAGGAATAGTAGCCGGTTCGCCGGAAGGCGGAGCTCAGATCCTCGGCCGCGCCCCACACTTCCGAGTCGAAACTGGAGCCGGCGGCGTCGAAGATCCCGACGACCCTAAACCTGAGCTGGCCGAGCGTCAGCTCCGAGCCGAGGCCGAGCGTGGGGAACCGTTCCGAGAGGCGGCGGCCCACGATGAGCTCGGCCGTCCCCGGCTCGAAGCGACGCCCATCCACGATCCGCAGCGCGGGCCGGAGCTGAAACGATTCGGAGCTCACGCCCCGGAACGTGACGTTGCTCATCGACCCATCCCTTCGGGGCAGATTGTTGAGGATCATCACCTCCCCGGCGGCCAGCACGGACCCATCCGCATTCTTCGCGATCCCGGGCAGCGCCATCACCTCCCGGCCCCGCTCGAGCGAGAAGAAGCTGCTCGTTTCGCTCAGCGCGCCCTCCCGGAGCACGACCACGTGAGCGGGATCCCCGGAGGTGCGGAACGCGGACCTGAGGCCGCCCGCGAGCGACAGGACCCCCAGATAGACCAGGACGACGAAAGCGATCGATGCCACCGTCATCATTACCGTGCCCCGCCGGACCAACAGACTGCGGGCGCTGTACTTGAGAGGGAGCTTCATCGAACCCTCACGCCACCTTCCTGAGGCCCTCGACCACCGATCGGCGCGCCATGGCCTGGCCGGGAATGAAGCCCGACAGCGCACCCAGTCCCAGAGCGGCAGCCAGTCCCAGCAAAGCTACCCCCGGTCGGAGCGTCATCTGGGAGAACAGGGGAAACATGGTCGACAGCGCCTGAGCCGCTGCCCGAACCAGCGCCGCGGCCAGCAGCACGCCGACGCTGCCGCCGATGAAGCCGATCGCGGCGGACTCGGCCGTCACGGCCCCAAGGATTCGCCGATGCCCGAAGCCGAGCGTCTTGAGCACCGAGACCTCGGTGTTCCGCTCGCGAACTGCCATCGCCATGGTGTTCGCGGTGATGAAGAAGACGGACACGATGACGGCGAAGCCCCAAAGAGGAACTCGACGTTCCCCAGCATCTCCGTGAACGAGGCCGCGAAGGCCTGTTCGGTCTCGGCTTTCACCCGTGCGTCCGAGTTCTCGAACATCGCCTCGGCGGCCTCGATGACGACGGGCACGCTCTCCAGCCGGTCCAAGCGAAGCCAGTAGGTGCCGACCATTCCGGGGTTGGCCAGTGCTTCCTCCACGTAGTCTCGGTGGAAGAAGATCTGGTTCTCCTGAGCCTGGTCGTCCGGGTACGTGAAGGTGCCGCGAAGCACGAGGTTCAGGTCGACGGGATAGATCTCTCCCTTGAGGAAGATCTCGTCGCCGATGCGCCAGCCGTGCTTCTCGGCCAGGGCGCGGCCGGCGATGAAGGACCGACGCTCCATCACCCAGGCCTCGCCCGAGGCCTCGTCGATCTCGATGCCCTGGAACACCTCCAGCAGGGTCTTCGGGTCGGTGGCGAACTGAGAAAAGAAGTTCTCGGGCCGCGTGTCCTTGTAGATGCCACCGAACCAGCTGAGCGGAGACACGGCCTCCACGTGGTCGAGCGTCTCCAGTCGCCGCCAGTAGGCCTCGGGCAGCTCGAACTGCAGCGAGACCGCGTGCCGAACACGCTTCTCGGACGTCTCCGTCTCCGTGGGATTGAAAGTCTGCAGCAGCGCTCCCAGGACACAGAGGAGGAAGACGCCCATCGCCAGGCTCGCTACGGTCAATAGGGTTCGGCGCTTGTTCCGCAGCAGGTTGCGCCAGACGAGCTTCCTCATCCCTCACCCCCCGCCTCAAAGCTCGCGGCGACCTCCTCCGGATCGCTCCACAGCTTGCCCTTGTCGAGGTGAAGGAAGCGGTGCGCGTGCCTCGCGGCGCGTGGATCGTGGGTCACCATGATGATCGTCTTGCCGAACTCGTCGTTGAGCCTCTCCATGAGCCGCAGGACCCCCTCCGCGCTCTCGGCGTCGAGGTCTCCTGTCGGCTCGTCGGCCAAGAGCACGGTCGGATCCGTGACGATGGCCCGAGCGATCGCCACGCGCTGCTCCTGGCCTCCGGAGAGCTCGCGCGGATAGTGGTCCTTCCGATCCGTCAGGGAGACGACTTCCAGGGCGGTCTCCACCTTGGCGCGCCGATCGGCGGAGCTCAGTCGGCTCAGCGTGAGCGGAAGCTCCACGTTCTCGTAGGCGGTGAGGACGGGGATGAGGTTGTAGAGCTGGAAGATGTAACCGATGTGACGATGCCTCCACGGCGCGAGCGCGCTCTCGCTGAGCTGGGAGGTGTCCTGGCCGGCCACGATCACCCGTCCGGAGGTCGGCCGGTCCACCGCGGCAATCAGGTTGAGCAGAGTGGTCTTCCCGGAACCCGACGGCCCCATGAGGGCCACGAAATCGCCTCCGGCCACCTCCAGATTCATCTCCGAGAGCACCTCGACACGCAGCCGATCGCCCCCATAGACCTTGCTCACATTCTCAATCCGGACGACCGGATCGCTCATTCGCCCCCCTTCATGCGAAGCCTGACGCTCTGCGACGCGCCAGGATCTCGCCTCTTGGCGATCCGCTCCAAGGCCGCTACCGAACCCGGACTCTGCGACCATCCTCCAGCTCGGTGGCACCGCTCACGGCGACGCGCTCCCCGCCGTTCAATCCGGAGCGGATCTCCACGTCATCGCCCACCTCTCCTCCGAGCTCGACGGCGGTGCGCCGAACGCGGTCATCTACGACGAGGAATACGTAGGGACCGTCGGCATCCTCCAGGACCGAAGCCTTCGGTGCGACCACCATCGCCTGGCGAGCCACCTCGTCCCCTGCCTCGCCCTCCTCCTCGAGAAAGGTGACGTTGCAGCTCATGTCCGGCAGGAGGCGATCGTCCCTGTCGTCGATCGTCACCTTCACCTCGACCACCGCTCGCTGCCGATCCGCGGTCGGTACGATCTGACGAAGACGCCCATGGTACTCTTGGCCGGGAACCGCGTCGACCTTGATGACGGCCGGCTGCCCGAGCGAGAGGCGCGAGATGAAACTCTCGTTGATGTCCGCCTCCACCTCCAGGGATTCGGGGTTGGCGATCCGGACGATGGCGCCGGTGGCCTGCTGCGTGGTGAAGCCGCCGGGCGCCACCATCTCGCCCACCTCGATCCGCCGCTCGATGATCACGCCGGGTATCGGCGCCGTGATGACCGCGTACTGCAGCCTCGCCCGGGCGTTGGCGAGGCTCGCCTCGGCCACGGCGACCTGAGCCTCGGACACTTCGAGCCGGGTCGCCTCGGCGTCGTATTCGGCTTGCGCGATCGCGTTCTCGGCGAGGAGTCTTGCGAAGCGCGCCTCCTGCCGCTGGGCGTCCGCCTGGTTGGCACGCGCCTCCAGCAGCGCCGCGCGACGTTGCCTCAGCGCCGCTACGAGGTCATCGCTGTCGAGCACCGCGATCGTGTCGCCCCGCTCCACCCGGTCGCCTTCGTCGACCAGCAGGCGCTCTACCCGGCCGATGATCTTGGCGCCCACCGAGGCTCGCTCGCGGGCATACGTGTAGCCGGTGGCCGTCAGAACGAGGGAGGCCTCGCCGGGAGTCAGGATGCGCACCGTCGCGGCTTCGATCTCCGGGGCCATCCACGGCAGCCTCGGGACGACGACCACCGCGACGATCGCCGCGGCGGCCAGGAGCACGAGCCACACGAGAAGTCGGCGGGAGCGACCACCCCCGCCGGGCTTCTTCGCCGCTTCTTCGCGGCTCATGCGCAGCACCGAAAGATCGGGCTCTGATCCGCCGGGTTTGTCGGTCACTTCCGTCAGCCTCGCCTGCCTTTCTCGTCACCAAGGTTGGGAAGAAGGCCTCCCTCCACCAGTCGCGACCGCAGCCCGCCACCTACCTCACGATGGTGGGTCGCTCGGGCATAGCGTCAGCCGGGGCATGGGGCTTATCCTGAACCGGAGACGACCCTCAAAGGAGCCGCCCCATGATTCCGGCTGCATTCGACTATCATCATCCTTCCGACATCGACGAAGTGCTCGCCCTGCTCGACGAGCACGGGTGGGAGGCCAAGGTCCTGGCGGGCGGGCAGAGCCTGATTCCTGCCATGCGGTTTCGCCTCGCGGAACCCGGCACGGTCGTCGACGTGAACGGACTGGAGGAGCTCGAGCGCTTCGAGGAGTCCGATGGCTTCCTCCACATCGGCCCGATGGTCCGGCATGCGACCATCGCCGGATCCGACCTCGTCCGCGACCGGTATCCGCTCCTGGCCGATGCGGCGGACGTGATCGCCGACCCGCTGGTGCGCAACCGCGGCACCGTCGGCGGATCGCTCGTTCACGCCGATCCCGCGGGTGACTGGGGCGCCGTGATGCTGGCCTGCCGGGCCGAGCTCACGGTCCGGCGAGCAGGTGGCGAGCGCGTTCTGTCGATCGACGAGCTCTTCCTCACCACTTTCGTGACCTCGCTCGAGCCGAACGAACTCGTGACCGGGATCCGCATCCCGGCTGCGAGCGGCGGGCAGGGGGGCGCGTACGAGAAGCTCGAACGGAAGGTAGGCGATTTCGCCACGGTGGGCGTGGCAACCCAGATCACCCTGGCGGAGGACGGGGTTGTGAGCGCGGCGGGGATCGGGCTCACGGCCGTGGGCGCGACCAGCCTGCGGGCCGCGGGCGCGGAAGGCGAGCTCCTGGCTTCCGCCGCCGATGCCGCGGCCATCGAGGCGGCGGCCGTGAAGGCGGCGGAGGCATCCAGCCCCACGGCAGATACGAGGGGTTCCGAAGAGTACAAGCGCGACATGGTGAGGGTGCTGACCGGACGGGCGCTGCGCCGCTCGGTCGATCGGGCTCACGCCGCTTCCTGACCGGCTAAAAGGAGATGACAATGGCCACGACGATCTCCGTATCGGTCACGGTCAATGGTGCCGAGCACACGGCCGACGTCGAGCCCCGAATGCTGCTCGTGCACTTCCTGCGCGACGAGCTGGGGCTGACAGGGACCCACATCGGCTGCGATACGACGCATTGCGGCGCGTGCACGATCCTGTTGAACGGGACCCCGATCAAGTCCTGCACGATGTTCGCTGTGCAGACCGCCGGACAGGCCCTTACGACCGTCGAAGGGCTCATGAGCAACGGCGGACTGAGCCCGATCCAGGCAGCGTTCAAGGAGGAGCACGGACTTCAGTGCGGCTACTGTACGCCGGGCATGATACTGACCGGGGCGGCACTTCTGGAGGCCAGCCCGGAGCCCACCGAAACGGAGATCCGCATGGCGATCTCCGGCAACCTCTGCAGGTGCACCGGCTATCAGAACATCGTGCACGCGATCCAGAGCGCCGCACGAGCCATGGCTGGGAACGGCCTGAGCGCGGGCGACGATGCCGGAAGCGGGAACGGCACGTCCGAAGGAGGTGAGGAATGAGCACCCCACAGGATCTCGGGGGTCTGGGCTGCTCGGTGAAGCGTAAGGAGGACGCACGCTTCATCCGTGGACAGGGCCGTTACGTCGACGACGTCAAGCTTCCGAACATGGTCTATCTGGAGCTCGTCAGATCGCCCTTCGCTCACGCGCGAATCGGGAGCATCGACACCTCCGGCGCGCTCGAGATCCCGGGCGTCCTGGCGGTGATCACGGGCGAGGATTTGGCGGGGGCCAACCTCTCGTGGATGCCCACCCTGTCACACGATCAGCAGATGGTGCTCGCCACGGGGAAGGTGCTCTTTCAGGGACAGGAGGTGGCGGCGGTCGTCGGCGAGACGCGCTTCGCGGCTGCGGACGGCGCGGCGGCCGTCCGGATCGACTACGAGGAGCTTCCCGTTCTCGTGGACCCCCACGTGGCGTTGGACGCCGACGCCCCGGTTCTCCGTGAGGACCGCGAGGAGAAGACGAACCACATCTTCCACTGGGAGTCCGGTGACCGGGAGTCGACGGACCGGATCTTCGAGGAGGCCGACGTCACGATCGAGCAGGACATGCTTTACCAGCGCTGCCACCCGGCGCCGATCGAATGTTGTGCCTGCGTGGCCGATTGGGACGCGACCAACGAGAAGATGACCATCTGGATGACCTCTCAGGCGCCCCATGCGCACCGGACCGTGTTCGCGCTCGTGGCGGGCCTGCCGGAGCACAAGATCCGCATCATCTCTCCGGACGTGGGCGGAGGCTTCGGCAACAAGGTGCCCGTGTATCCCGGGTACGTCTGTTCGGCCGTCGCGTCGCTCACGCTCGGGCGGCCGGTCAAGTGGACGGAGGACCGAACCGGCAACCTCTCGAGCACCGGTTTCGCGCGCGACTACCACATGCGGGCGGAACTCGCCGCCACCAAGGAGGGGAAGATCCGGGGGCTGCGCGTGAAGACGCTGGCCGATCACGGAGCCTTCAACGCCGCTGCCCAGCCCTCGAAGTTCCCGGCCGGCCTCTACAACATCTGCACCGGCTCGTACGACCTGGAGAACGCGTTCGTAGAAGTGGACGGCGTGTACACGAACAAGGCGCCGGGCGGGATCGCCTACCGCTGCTCCTTCAGGGTCACGGAGGCCGCCTACCTGATCGAGCGCGCCGTAGACGTGCTGGCCGACGAAATCGGGATGGATGCGGTGGAGCTGCGGCGGAAGAACTTCATCCAGCCCGATCAGTTTCCGTACGAGACGTCGCTCGGCTGGAGCTACGACAGCGGCGACTACGAAGCGGCTCTGGACAAAGCCCTCGAGATGGTCGGATACGAGGAGCTACTGCGGGAGCAGGAGGAGAAGCGCACCCGAGGCGAGATCATGGGGATCGGGATCTCCAGCTTCACCGAGATCGTCGGCGCCGGACCCGGGAAGACCTTCGATATCCTCGGGCTCGAGATGTTCGACTCCTGCGAGGTCAGGATACACCCGACCGGCAAGGTGCTGGCGCGGATCGGCGCGCAGACGCAGGGACAGGGGCACGAGACCACCTTCGCGCAGATCCTGGCCGAGGAGCTCGGAATCCCGGTGGATGACATCACCGTCGAGCACGGGGACACCGATACGGCTCCCTACGGGCTCGGCACGTACGCCAGCCGGTCCACGCCGGTCGCGGGCGCGGCGACGGCGATCGCGGCGAGGAAGATCCGGGAGAAGGCGAGGAAGATCGCCGCCCACGTGATGGAGGTCGCCGAGGAGGACGTGGAGTGGAAGGAGTACGAGTTCCGGGTGAAGGGTGCGCCCGATCGCTCGATATCGATGGGAGACATCGCCTTTGCAGCATACACGAACACCCCAGAAGGCGTCGAAGCCGGCCTCGAGGCCGTCAACTACTACGATCCCCCGAACTTGACCTTCCCGTTCGGGACGTACATCTGCGTCGTGGACATCGACAAGGGCACGGGCGAGTGGAAGGTCCGACGCTTCGTCGCCGTGGACGACTGCGGCACTGTGATCAACCCGATGATCGTGGATGGGCAGATTCACGGCGGCCTGACGGAGGGGTTCGCCATCTCCGCCATGCAGCTGATCGACTTCGACGAGAACGGGAGCATCATCGGAAGCAACTTCATGGAGTACCTGCTTCCAACGGCCGTCGAGACGCCGAGATGGGAGACGGACCGGACGGTCACTCCCTCGCCGCACCACCCGATCGGTGCGAAGGGCGTGGGCGAGTCGCCGTGCGTGGGCTCGCCGGCGGCGTTCGTGAACGCGGTGGTGGATGCCCTTTCCCCGTACGGCGTCCGACACATAGACATGCCCATAACCTCGGACAAGGTGTGGAAGGCGCTTCGCGACGCGGGCATCACGGAGTAGGTCCCTCGCGGCCGGACCCGGACGACGAGTCGGGGCTCCGCGGCCCGGAGGCAGGCGCGGCGTGACGGACGAGTTGGCTTACCGGCGGGCCGCCGAGCTCTCGCAGCGGGGGCGAGCCTATGCGATCGCCACCGTCGTAGCGCGCCGGGCGCCCAGCTCTTCCAGAGTCGGCCAAAAGGCCATCGTAGAGAGCGACGGTGGCTTCTACGGCTGGCTGGGCGGAAGCTGCATCGAACCCGTGGTCCGCAAGGAGGCACGGGAGGCGCTGCGCGACGGCCGCCCGCGCCTCATCGTTGTTGCGCCCGACGCGCGATCGGATCGGCCGGATGCCATCGTTTACCCAATGACCTGCCATAGCGGGGGTACCGTGGAGATATACCTGGAACCGCAGCTACCGGCCTCACTCCTGCTCCTGTACGGCGATTCTCCCGTCAGCCACGCGCTGGCCGCGATGGGCGAGCAGGCCGGCTACCGCGTTCGGCTTCTGGACGAGCCCGACTCGAGGGAGAGGCTCGAAGCCGACATGGGCGACGAGGCGAGGCTGTACGCGGTGGTCGCGACGCTCGGCGAGTGGGACATGGAAGCCGTCGAGGACGCGCTGCGAGCCGGCAGCCACTACGTGGGCCTGATCGCCAGCCCGCGCCGCTCGGACGAGATGCGACGCCTCCTGCACCGGGCCAAGCACGCGCGGAAACGAGACCACCGAATCGCGGCCGCGGCCGAGAGGAGCCTCTCAGCCGACAGGAGGATTTCGGACGGGAATGGCCCCGAAGGCTTAGGCGGCCGCCCGCCGACCGTGGCCCTGGATCCGATCTGCGGTATGGAGGTGCAGATCAACGGAGCGCGCCATAAGCTCGAACACAAGAACGCGACCTACTACTTCTGCTGCTCCGGCTGCAAGGAGAAGTTCGAGCGCGACCTGGCGCTGGCCGTCGACTCGTAGGCGCTGCCGGACTCCGTCAGTCCGCGATCGGCTTCAGGTCGGTGGCGAGAAAGCCGAGCTCCTCATCGACCGCGTTCTCCACGAAGTCCGCGAAGAACTCCCTCGGGTAGCCCAGCGCCCCGTCGTACTCGACCATGACGGAAAATGGCTTCCTTGCCAGCGACGCTTCCACGTCCGCGAAGAGGCCCGGTATGGTCGGATACTCAGCCAGATCGTAGGACTCCGGTGGTCCGCCGTCGGGGAAGCTCACCGCGACGACCGCTCCGGCCCGAACCTCGATGTGGACCGGCCGGACTCCCGGACCCCCGCAGAAGCAGTTGAGCCGAAAGTCGAACTCGTAGGCGTCGATAGCCGCCGCGTTCCACGTCTGCAGGTTCTCCTCGAAGGCGGCGCGCTCGGGAGCGAGGGGGTTCGAGCAACCCGGCGAAAGCGATGCGGCGAGCAGGATCGCGAGACGGGAGAGACCGCTAGCCTCGGCGACGCCGCGTGTTCTCATGCGTGCTTCCTCCCGTTGCCGAGCGGCGAGACACCGCGGGCTCCACCGGCACGACCGCCGGCACACTAGAAACGCTGGAACCGGCAAATCCCTGACGATCCGGGCGGTCAGGACGTGCGTCGTGGACCTCCGCGTGAGCAGGATGGTAGAGGGAACCATCTGAACCCGGAGGCCGAGCTTGAGGGACGAGATCCGCAGCATCGCCGAGGAGATGGAGTGTCGGGGGTACGTGGCCGACCGGGCCATCGCCACGGCCGTTCACCTGGGGCAAGCGCTCCGAAGACCCCTCCTGGTGGAGGGCGAGGCCGGCGTCGGTAAGACCGAGATCGCCAAGGTGCTGGCCGAGATCCTGGGGACGGAGCTCATCCGGCTGCAGTGCTACGAGGGGCTGGACGTGCACACGGCATTGTACGAGTGGAACTACCAGCGCCAGCTTCTGCGAATCCGGGTCGAAGAAAGTGGTGGCACGAGCCCTGAAGAGCTGGAGGCGACGATCTTCGGACGAGACTATCTCCTGGAACGTCCCCTGCTGCGAGCGATCACACGACCCGTGCCGCCCGTACTTCTGATCGACGAGATCGACCGTGCCGATGAGGAGTTCGAGGCGTTTCTGCTCGAGCTGTTGTCGGACTTCCAGGTATCCATCCCCGAGCTCGGCACGATCGAAGCGATCACGCGGCCTCACGTCGTTCTCACCTCGAACAGCACCCGGGAGCTCAGCGATGCGCTGCGCCGCCGGTGTCTCTATCTCTGGATCGACCACCCATCGTTCGAGAAGGAGCTCCGGATCCTCCGCACCCGCCGCAGGCGCCTGCCGACGGACGTGGCGGAGGAGATCGTCCGCTTCGTCCAGCGGCTTCGCGACAGCCGGCTGTACAAGACGCCGGGGGTCGCAGAAACGCTGGACTGGGCGGAGGCACTCGACTCACTCGGGGTCCAGAGCCTGGATGAGGATGTAGTCCGAGCCACCCTGGGGTGCCTGCTGAAGGACCGGCATGACATCGCCGCCCTCGCTGCCAACGGGCTCGGGGAGATTCTGGAAGGCGCGCCCGCGGATTCGTCGGACCCTTCGTGACCGCGTCGGCTCCGATGGAGCGCCCTGTCGAGTGGACGGCGCGCCTGGGTCGGGCGCTTCGTGAAGAAGGGGTGCCTTGCACGGTTTTGGAGTCCCTGACCGCCTGCGAGGCGCTCGAGCAGCTCGACGCCTCCGACGGGCTCGACGTGTACTTCGGGCTCAAAGCGGCCTTCACCTCATCGCCTGACCACAAGACCGCCTACGAGCGCTGTTTCTGGGCGCTTTGGGGGGGAAGTCAACCCGGGGAGCGAGCTTCCGTCGACAGGGGGGCCTCGGAGCGCAGCGAGCGAGGGGTCGCCGGAGGCGGAGCCGCACCCCCGACCGTCCTCGAGCGTCTTCATCGAGCCGGCGCTGCGGAAGATGCCCGGGCACGGCACGCCTCAGACGTGGCAGGGGCCTCCTACAGCCCCGACGAACGGCTCTCCCATCGCTCGTTCGAATGGATGGACGAGCGCGACTTGCGCCGCGTAGACCGAATCTTCGACCGAATCCTGCTCCGGCTCGCCACCCGCAAGAGCCGCCGATACCGTCCGCACCGCCGCAAGGGGCGGCTCGATCTTCGCCGCAGCTTCCGAGACGCCGTCGCACACGACGGCGAGCTCCTTCGGCTGGCCCGGAGGCGGCGAAGGCTCGAGCGCCCGCGCGTCGTCCTCCTGTGCGACGTCAGCGGCTCGATGGAGCGGTACAGTCGCTTCCTGCTTCGCTTTCTACTCGCGGCCGGACGCGACCGGGATGTCGAGAGCTTCGTGTTCTCCACGCGCCTGACGCGGCTGACGCCATGGCTCTCGGCTGCGCATGTGGATCAGGCGCTCGATTCGCTCGGAACCCGCGTGCACGATTGGTCGGGCGGGACGCGAATCGGAGAGTGCCTGGACGACTTCGTGCGAAAACACGGACGATCCCTGCTGGGCCAGCGGACCGTCATGGTGATCCTCAGTGATGGCCTGGACCGCGGTGATGTGAGCCTTCTGGAGCGAGCCATGCGCGCCATGCACCGAAAGACCAGGAAAGTGATCTGGCTGAATCCGCTACTCGCGAGCTCCCAGTACGAGCCCGCGGCGAGGGGGATGCGCGCCGCGCTTCCCCACATCGATATCTTCGCGCCCGGGCACAACCTCGAGAGCCTCTTGGAGCTCGAGCGACACCTGACGCTCGCTTGAACCCTTGAGCTTGATGCGAACCATGAGACCCAAGAGCTTCTCCCTCACCGGAGCCGTGGCGTTTCCCTTGATCGTCGGCGCCGTGGTCCCCGCGACCGCTCAGCCCACCCCTGGTCTGCTCGAGACCGTCGACAGCGTCTTCGTCTCTCAGGCCGGTGACACGGTGGCCGCCCAGTACGGCTTCCTTTGGGTGCAGGAGAATCGGTCCGAGCAGAACGATCGCATGATCCGGCTCGGCTTGGTTCGCTTCCCCAGCACGTCGCCCGACCCCGGACCGCCGATCGTCTATCTGGCCGGCGGGCCTGGGGGCTCCGGCATCGACGCGGCGCGCGGACTTCGTTTCCCGCTCTTCATGGCGCTTCGCGAGGCTGGCGACGTCATCGCGCTCGCCCAGCGCGGCACCCGCGGATCGATCCCCTATCTGACCTGTCCGGATCCGTGGGTCTACCCGCTCGAGCAGTCGCTTACGCGAGAGACCTTCCTGCAAACGATGCTGGAGTGGGCTCGGATTTGCGCCGACTACTGGCGCGGATTGGGCATCGACCTCGCCGCCTACAACACGGCCGAGAACGCGGACGACGTGGAGGACCTTCGGCAGGCCCTGGGGGCGGAGCAGGTGAGCCTGCTGGGCATCAGCTACGGAACCCATCTCGCGCTTTCGGTGATCAGGAGGCACCCTGCCGCCGTGTATCGCGCAGTGCTCGCCGGCGTCGAGGGGCCCGATCAGACCCTCAAGCTCCCGAGCAGCATCCAGAAGGTGCTGGTACGCGTGGACAGCCTCGCGCGCGCCGACACGGTCGCCAGCGCCAGATTCCCCGACTTCCTCGGCTCCGTGACTGCGGTGCTGGACAGCCTCGAACGCGCCGCCGTGACCGTGGAGGGAGAGCATCCATCCACAGGCGAGCCGACCCCGTTGACGATCGGGAAGTTCGACATCCAGTGGCTCACCGCCGGTTCGATCGGGAACCGTCAGATCCTCACTCAGCTTCCCTTCATTTACGAACGGCTGGATGCGGGCGACTACGGCTCGATCGCACCGTTCATCGCCAGCAGCCGGTCACGGAGCATGTTGGCGATGACCTTCGCCATGGACTGTGCATCAGGCGCGCCGGCCGAGCGGCTGGAGCGGATCCGGAGGGAGGCCGAGGAGACCCTGCTCGGAGACGCGGTGGACTTCCCCCAGCCCTACATCTGCGACGCGTGGCCTCACGCAGCTCCCGACGAAGCCTTCTGGGCGCCCGTCCGGTCGGGCATCCCCGTTCAGTTCATCAGCGGAACGCTGGATGGGCGCACGCCTGCCTCGAACGCGGATGAGGTAAGACAGGGCTTTCCGAACAGCGGACATCTCGTCCTGGAGGGCGCCGGGCACAGCGACGATCTGCTGCTGAGCTCACGGCGCATCCCGGAGATTATCCTGAGCTTCCTTCGCGGCGGCCCGGCGGTCGACGAGGTCGCCGGCGTTCCGTTCCGGATCTTCGTGCCCGAGTAGGCATCACTCCTTCGGCCAGGACACCGTGCCCAGGTGCGTGTTAGCGAAGCCGCCGGGCAGCGGCCCGGTCAGCTCTGCCGGAGAAGAGAGTGAATGCGCCGGAAGATCGCCTCTGACGCATCGCCGCCGACCTCGAGATTCGACATGATCCGCCGCGTCGTAAAGACGCGAACCACGGTGCGTGGGCCCTCTCGGCTGGATTGCTCCGGCCATTCGACCTCCACCCGGAGAATCGTGCCCGCGTCGAAAGGCGTCGGGAACTTGTCCGCGTGGATCACGTGCTGGCCTCCATCGGCGACGCTGTAATCGCCGCGAATGTCATAACCTTCCTGTAGCACGGCGGACCTGGTGGCCAGCAAGACCTGATCGAACTCGCCCGAGAAGACGAAGTATCGACCCTTCTCATCCGAGGGAGCTTCGCCGGATGCGACGGTGCCGGGCTCGGCTTCCTGTGGACTGCCTCCGCTCGCGCAGCCGGACAGGCTGATCGCTCCTACAATGATGATCGGGACGGGGCGCAGCTTCGCGCTCCTGATCTTCTTGTCGTTGTCGTGGTTGTGCATCCGATCTCGCTTGGTACGCCGATGGCGGGTTGTCTTGGGCTCACTACCCGTGAGGCGGGTCACTGATCGTCATGGCGTGTGGAGTGGGCAGGTGGGTCGGCTAGGTGATGGACGGCCTCCGGGCGCCCGCCACGGCTCGATCGGATGCCCGGCTCAGTCGGATGCTTCGCTCAGTCGGATGAAGAGCAACCGCTCGCGTCATAGTCGCGCCGGACCTCTTCGATCGCTGCCACGAGTCCCTCGCCTTCGGCGGCCTCTTTGTCGGGCCAGTCAGGACCGGCCGTCAGGGTCTCGGCTGCAGCCTCGACTCGCCTGAAGGCCGTCGTCAGCAGCTCACAAGCCGCAGTTTCGCCCTCGTAGGCCGCCGCCGTGCGGACGCGCTCGTACTCCTGGATGCGCGCCAGGAGGGTCTGGCGAGCATCGCCGGGCGGGCTCGCGAAACTCATATCGGAATCCGCGGACGGAGCTCCGGGGCCTTGCCCGCGCGCCATCGGGATCGCCCCGGCCTGCCCGTCCGCGGTTGTCTGACTCGTTGGGATGAGGGTCTCGGCCAGCGCCCGGGCCAAGGCTCTCGTCTGAAAGCGTGCATCACCCACCATCGCCGCGAGGTCGACGCGGCCCGTGGCCGATGCGGCGGTCAGTCCGCCGACCGCGATCGCGAGAATGCCGGTGGCCGCAGCCAGCCGGTGGATTCGTCGGCGACGTCGCTGCTTCTTCCTGGCCTTGAGGAAGTGGGGGAGCAGAACGGATGGGGCGGGCGCCCCCCCTGTCTCCGCGCTAACCTCATCCTCGTTTGCCCGCCCCTTGTTTCCATTCGTCCCATTGCCCGGGAGCGCTCCCGGATCCGACACGGTGGCGGTCTCGGAGGCGTCGATCACGAACTCGAAGGCCGCCTCTCGCGAACGCATCCCGGAGTTCTTGACCGAGCGGTCGGGCTTGTAGTTGGACCAGCTGATCCACGACTCGACTCTGCCGCCGTTCAGTTTCCGCACCGGAAGGACTTCGTAAAAAGCAGCCGGTGTGCTGCGGAAGGCACCGGTTCGGGAATCTCGCTGGAAGAAGCCCGCCTCACGGTTGGCCGTCTGCGACGTGAGCACGAGAGCGCATTGCCAGCGGTTCGGAAAATGGGCCAGGTGAATCCGCTCGTCGCTCTTGGAGAAGGAGATCCCCAATCTGGGGTGGGCGTGATACCACCCGACGAGCGTCCGCTCGTGCGCGCTCACCTTCATGCTGAGCGAGAGCCAAAACTCCCTGAACCGGGCGAGGTCGACGGGATCTTCGCTCTCCGGCATCGAGTGAGGGGCTGGGTGCGCCTCCTCGATAGACAGGTATGACGTGTCCGACTCGGGGCAGCGGGCGAGCCGGCCCGAGAACATGCCATACCCCTCGCGGCCGCCGGGCGCCGAGAGATGCTTCGCGATTTCTCTCAGTGCCGCTTGCCAGACGAAGAGGTCTATGTCGCGGGCTTCCGGGGACTCGGCCGAGTCCCAGGCCTTCGGTGTCCAGAGGACGGAGCTGCCGACCGGCTTGGGGACGGTCGGGAGTGAGAGCTCGACGCCGTTGCCCGAGGCTTCGGGCGGCGCTGGCTCCTCCCCGCCTACCTGATGCTGCCCCCACCATTCTGCCATTTGCCTCACGCTATCACGTGATACGACCGTGATTTACAGCGTTCCAAAGCTGATTAAGCGGCTGACAAAAGGACGGTTGGGCGTACAGGCGGGACGCATCACGGTAGCAATCGGGAGATCCGGAGTCAACCCGAGCCCACGCCTCGGGTGACCCCTGCGACTCACGACGAGACGCCGCGACAGCCGCGTCCCGCCGACGACGACCGGCCTGCCAGCCGCGAAGCTGACCTCGTGCATCAACCAAACGGGCGTCGCGCAACCGCCTCTCTGACGCGGGCCTCTCGCACCCAGTGCGGATAGAGCTCCGAGCCGTAGTAGATCAGCGAGGGCCACCCTGGTTCCCTTTGATAAAGCTCGTCTCCCTCGTCGACGGACGTAATCCACACAGGCGGGGATAACTCGATGGCGGAAGCCGGACCCTTTGTGATCCAGAACCACACGGACTTATCTAATTTTTATCCACAACTTGTCCACAATTATCGAGGACCAGTTTTTCCAAAACATAGACCAGGAGGCTAGCAGCTCGGTGACCGGTTCAGGCGCTGTGAGTCCAGGCGCTGTGAGCCCGTGCATGTGACCCAAGGGCAGCCCAGGCTCGCAAATGAACGTTGAAGAGCTGAAGCGGGATGCTGCGGCGGATGCGGATGCTCGGACGGAGGGCATCACGGAGCATCGGGGATAGGCGGAATACCCGATCTCGCGAAATGGCGCGGAGCCTAGATACGACATGGAACCCAGATATACCTAGATGTACTCAGCCCCCGTGCACTCCGAAGAGTGTCGGGGGCTGAGAGGACGATTGACTTACCCTTGCGAGTAAACCCGTCTGCCTCCTGGCAATTCAGTCTCGGTCGATTGCGCTTCTCTTTCGAGACCACACCGATCTGGTACCAGCTTCACCCGATCCGCGGTTCGGCGTCTGTTTTCCGGGCCTAAGCCAGTCGGGCGACCGGTGCTTCTTCCAGAGGGTGCGACGATCCGGCTCGCCGGTGCCTCCTCCTTGAGCACACCCAATCATAAAAAAAAACTTTTTGTTGTGCAACCCCCGTGGCGGGGCAATGAGTGTTTTTCCAAAGTTTCGTAGCGGTCATCCTTGAGCCACGCGGCCGACTGGCATCCATTCGGATCAATTAGGACCACGCAAGCGGCCGCTCCTCCTCAGCACTCAGCCACGCGCGTCACCACTCCTCGCCCGTGGACGTTGTTGCTGCGGTTTGCATCGGGCAGCATGCCCCGCGGATCGACGTGCACCGTCCGCACGTTCTTCTCCTCGAACTCCACCGTGTAGGTGTCGCTGTCGCGCCAGATGTCCACCGGGAGCTTGCGGCACTCGTCGGTTCCGTCACGAAACACGAAACGAACCTCCATCGGCATCACGACGTCACCACGATTCCGGATGGTGACGGTGCTGTTTCCGTCCTCACGGGTCACATCCGTCACCGCCTGGTCCAGGTAGCCGTTGCCGTAGAGCCACGAGTTCCAGTACCAATCGAGATCCTCGCCGGATACATCCTCCATCGTCCGAAAGAAGTCGGCGGGCTGAGGATGCTTGTAGGCCCAGCGCTCAATGTACGTCGTAAACCCTTCGTCAAAGACCTCGGGGCCCAGCACGTACTCACGCAACAGGTAGAGCACCATCCCTGGCTTCGTATATCCGAGGAAGCCGAGTTGGGTCTCGCTCAGATGATCCGGCGCTGTCATGATCGGCTCGGCAAGATCCTCGGATCGAGTGAGCCGCGCGCTGTTTCTCGGTAGCACGGGATCGGCCGGCCACGCATCGGCGCCCCCGTAGTCCGTCAGCGAGTAGTGGTTCATGAAGGTGTTGAACCCTTCATCCATCCACGCGTAGCGACGCTCATCGGATCCGACCAGCATCGGAAACCAGGCGTGGGCGATCTCGTGATCCGTGACGAGGAACAGCCCGAGCCCGCGAGCCTCGACCGAGCAGAAGACGATCATCGGGTACTCCATCCCCAGCGCCGTCCCCGCCACGTTGATCGCCACCGGGTACGGATACCGGTACCACTGGGTGGAGTAGAACTCAATCGCGTGGAGGACGTACTCCGTCGACATCTCCCATCCCGGTACCGGAGGACCACGCCCACCCACCCCGAGACCCTCTTCGGGATAGAACGACATCGCGAGGATCCCGTCCCAGCTGCTGGCATCCCAGATGAACGCTCGTGATCCGGCCCAGGCGAAGTCACGCACGTCCTCGGCGCGGAATTTCCAGGTGAGAGGGCCCGTCCCGATCGGTCGATACTCTTCCTTGCCCACGTGTTCCTTTTCGACGATCGGAACGGTCGCGGTGCTCCTCCCGGCCAGCTCCAGCCTCTGTCGCTGGTGGGCCGTCAGGACCTCCTCCGGGTTCTGCAGCTCACCGGTGGCCGCGATGATGAAGTCGCGCGGAACCGTGATCTCGACATCGAAATCGCCGAATTCAAGGTAGAACTCCCCCTGCCCCAGATACGGCATCGCGTTCCAGCCGTTGACGTCGTCGTAGACAAAGACTCTCGGATACCACTGGGCGAGCTCGTAAACCGTACCCTTCTTCACCTTGAGGCGACCCATCCGATCGGCGCCCGACTCGGGGATGGTGAACGAGAAGTCCACCTCGATCTCCAGCTCTCCGCCTACGGGCTGCACCGGCCGGTCGAGCTGGATCTCCATGATGGTGCCATCGATCTCGTACGGGACCTCGAGCAGAACCTCGTCTCGAATGACGGCGACCCGCTCGATGTCGTAGCCGCCGCCCTCGAACATCCCCTGGAATCGGACGTCGCCAGCCTCCTCTTCCATCCGCGCCGCTCTTTCCGCTCCGCGGCTCTCTGGCCGGAAAAGATTCTGGTCGAGCTGGAGCCAGATCGATGAGAGGGAATCCGGGCTGTTGTTCGTGTACGTGACCTTCTCGCTGCCCGTGATCCGGTGGGTCTTGGGATCCAACGCCACCTTGATCTCGTAGCTCACAGCCTGCTGCCAGTAGGAAGCGTTCGGAGCGCCGGGGGCCGTTCGGAACTCGCCGGGGGAGGGTACGTCGACGGGCCGGAAGACTCCGTCGGCGGCCAACTCCTCTGCAGCTTCCGCGGCCTCCTCTGCCTGGCCCTCGCCGGCCGGAACCGAACCGGCCGCCGGCTGCAGCGAGTCGGGCGGGGCCTGCCCCAGCACGTCGGAAACGGCGGCCGAAATGCTCAGCGCCGCAAGGGCGGCGACAAGGAATGCGAGTCGGGTCGTTGGCTTCATCCTCTATGTCCTGATCCTCTGAGGCCCTGTCGAAAGCCGGCGCGTTAATGTTGGCTTCGTGTACACAGAACGCTTCGGGTTCGGTCCGGGTTGCGCGTTACCCCGCAAGAGCTGACGCTGTCTTCTTGACGACCTCGGAAGGCACCCGGTAACAGGAGACGCGGAGCGGCGGATGAGCGGCAGTTGGATGACCGGCGGAATCCAGCTCTTGCGACAGCCCCTCGCGCAGGCGTTGTGGATCGCACTGCTCATCTCGACGAGCTGCAGCCGAACCGACGGACCGGGCGAGAGATCGGGAGGCGGCGTGGGCTCCGCCGACGATACGGGCGATCCAGCGAGTTACCTGTACGTGTGGGCCGCGGACGACGATGGGTCAGAGAGCGATTTCGTGGCTGTCATCGACGTGAGGCGCGACTCCCCGACCTATGCGGAGGTGATCACGACCCTCGCCGTCGGCTTCGGCGGCCGGGCGCACCACACCGAACACGCGATGCCCGAGAGCGGGATCCTTCTCGCCAACGCGTTCGACGCGGGCCTGACTTTCCTCATCGATTTCAACGACCCCGAAGCTCCCTCCATGGCGGGCTACTTCGCGGAAGCCGGCGAATACCACCATCCGCACAGCTTCGAGCGCCTCCCGAACGGGAACATCCTCGCCACCTTTCAGAGACGCTCTCGGCCGGGCGGCGGCTCCGTGGAGACGGGAGGCCTGGTCGAGCTGGATCCGTCCGGCGTCCCGATCCGGGCGGGGAGCGCCGCCGTCCCCGAGTTGGATCCCACCATCCGACCCTACAGCCTCTGCGCCGTCCCCGGGCTCGACCGCGTCGTTACCACCAGCACGGACATGGCCGGCGTACTCAATCCGGCGGTGCAGGTTTGGCGGCTCTCGGATCTCTCCCTACGAAGCACGGTCATTCTGGAGCCCGGCGCTCTGGGATCCGAGCACCTGGGCACGGCCGAGCCCAGGCTGCTGGCCGACGGGCGGACGGTGCTCGTCTCCACGTTCTCCTGCGGCCTCTACAAGCTCGCCAACCTGGAGGAGGAGCCAACGGCCAAGCTCGTGTACGCGTTCCCGCAGCAGGAAGGCACATACTGCGCGCTTCCCGTCGTGACGGAGCGATTCTGGATTCACACGGTTCCGGCCGAGCATGCCCTCGTGACCCTGGACATCAGCGATCCAAACCGGCCGGTGGAGGTCGCCCGACTGACGCTCGAGCCCGACGACGTGCCGCACTGGATCAGCCTGGAGCCGGGCGGCGAACGGATCGTGATCACGGGGTACGCAGGGCTGGCCGGTCGGGTGTTGCTCGCGCGGCTGGATCGCGAGACGGGCGAGCTGGAGCTGGAGGTGAGCTTCCGGGAGCCGCTGGCCGGGCGCCCGGGAGTGGATCTGCGTCGCGCCAGTTGGCCTCACGGAGACACCGGGCCGGCCGCTCCGCACGGGGCCGTCTTCAGTCGCAACTGAGCGGCGTCGGATCCGTGTCCGTCGGCCTCCGGGAGCGGGGGATTGCGCGTTGCGAACGGGCGGCGCCGACCTCATCCTCCAGCCACCCCTCGCGATGACGCGGGCAGAACAAGCCCCCAAACGCCCGGAGGTCCACATGCGCTCCACCCATCACGTTCCGACGTGGCTCGCCTCGCTCATCGTCCTTACGTCGATCGTCGGTCCGCCCGCGCTCGCGCAGACACCGACCGCAGACGTACAGGTCGCGGCGGCCACCCTCCCGCTGCCTGATGAGATGCGGGCCGAGGCTACGGTGATCGGGTGGAAAGAGTCGGGCGAGCGCACCGATCTTCGCGAAGGCACCAATGGCATGATCTGTATCGCGGACGAGCCCGGCGACGAACGATTCAGGGTGGTGTGCTATCCCGAGGCGCTTCATCCCCTGCTCTCGCGAAGCCGAGAGCTGCGTGAAGAGAACCTGGAGGAGACGGAGAGAGACCGGCGCCTCGAGGAGGAGGTCAAGGCCGGCAAGATCGTGCTACCCGAGCAGCCGGCCGTGCTTCACGTGATCAACGGGCCGGCGGGCAGCTACGATCCAGCTACCGGGCAGGCGAGCGGCGAGGTAAGCCAGCTTCGAATCATCTTCACGCCCTATCAAACCGCCGAGGCGATGGGCCTCCCGACGGAGCGCCAGGGCGGTATGCCCTGGGTGATGAACTCGGGGGAGCTGTTCTCCCACATCGTGATCGTTCGCGGGGGCGACGAGGAAGGAGGGTAGCCCTCCGGAGGCCTGCTCCTGGCGGGGCGGGCGGCAAGAGCCCCCCACGCGGATCGGATCTACTCGCCTCCGGGGAGCTCGCTGGGATCGAGTCCGCAGCCACTGGCCGCGTAGTGTCGGAGCGTACCGTCGACCATTCCCGAAATTTCCTCGTACGCCTTCACCTGACGGTACGGCACCTCGCGCCAGCGTGCGACGACCCGGGACATGAGCAGGTGCGCGCTGTCGATGCTCGTGTATTGTGTGTTCAGCTCCTCACAACCGGTTTCCCCGCTCTCGAATGCGGCCCTCACCATCTCGTATTCTCCGATGAGGAACGTGAGCTCTCCCTGAAGACGCGTGAACTCGAGCACCTCCCGCGTGACGGTCTCGCTCGCACCCGCGTCGCTCTCCGCGACCTCGCTCGCCTCGGATTCGAGATTCGAAGAGGAGCCTTCTGAAGAAACCGGCCCGACGTCCACGACCGATTCGGTCTCCGCGCCTTCCACACCGGGCTCGGCCTCCAGAACGCCGTCGGCGTCCTGCCCCCCTGATGGCTCCTCCGTGAGCGAGGCTCCGCCTGCCGCATCGATCCCGGACCCGGCTGTCGCCGTCGCGGCAGGAAGCGCGTTGTCCTCCAGCCAGGGGATCTCGAGCTTCCCGAGCTGGACGAGGGCCACAGCGCCGATCGCGACGAGGCCCACGAAAAAGACCGCGGCGCCCAGCAGGCGGGCCCCCAGACTTCGGTCGTCGATCAGCTCTTCAGCCGTGACCGGATCACCCGCTCGCGGTCTCGGCTTGGCATGGCGAGCTCCAAGCCCCCCGGTCAGGTCGCGGACCTGCCCGACGGCCTCGCGCCAGAACGCACCGGCCAACTGGCGCGCTTCTCCGACCTTCTGCTGCGCCTCCCGTGCCCACTCCGCGGTGGCATCCCGCCTCCTGGCGAAGCGCTTGTCTGTCGGGCCGGAGGCAGCGTCGACGGCCAGCTCCATCTTCTCACCGGCCTTCTCACCGGCGATCGCGGAGGCCGCCGCAGGCTGCGAAGCGACATCGGGCCCGGGCGGAGACCCGTTTTGTCCAGTTTGTCCAGCGTCGGGATTCGTCGGATCCGAGGACTCCGGGGAGACGCTATCGGGAAGCGGGCTTCCGAGTTCTCGCCACTTGGCCTTCTTGGCCTCGGTAAGCTCCCGGAGTCGGGACTGCAGCTCCATGAGCCGGTCCATCGAATCGGGCTCCTGGACTCGTCTCTCGCTCATTACGACCTCGAGCGCCCGTGTCGTCAAAAAGTATCGGGTCGAGATCTCCAGGGATCCCGCCCATGATAGGGCCCTCCTGCGCCGCTTGGACCCTCGCCGGTTCGCCGACGGGCCTGTAACCGCCTGCCGTCACACGAATTGAAGGTTCCGGTCTTGGAGGCACGACTGCGTGCACTCCCCGTGACCGGCCCTCGAGATAGTCACGTGGAGCCTGAGGCCCACCTTCAGGAGTGCAAATTCAAGACCTACCAGCAAGGCGAATTCGCGCGGCGGCAGGCGGCAGGGCTAGTCTTGGCCCCTCGCCGGGTCCGCCGCGAGGGACCCGGTCGGAGCCACGTGAGCCGGACGCTGCCGATTGAGCACCGTAGCCCCCGACGAATCTCCGGAACGCCCTTCGGGCCTTTGGGCGTCGATCCGAGAAGCGCTCAGCGGCAGCGAGCGGGATTACACGGAAGGCAGCCTGAACCGTGGCGTCGCGCTGCTCGCCATCCCGATGGTGCTAGAGATGGCAGGGGAGTCCGCCTTCGCGGTCGCGGACGCCTTCTTCGTCGCGCGCCTGGGGGGCGAGGCGCTCGCTGCCGTAGGCCTCACCGAGTCCGTGCTCGAGGTCATCTACGCGATCGCGATCGGGCTCAGCATGTCAACGACCGCCATGGTGGCCCGCCGGTTCGGCGAGAAGAACGAGCGAGCCGCGGCCAGGACCGCCGTGCAGGCGATCGCCGTCGGAATCGCGACGTCCATCATCCTGGGAGCCGCCGGCGTCATCTGGGCGCCTCAGCTGCTTCACATGATGGGAGCCACGCCCGAGACCGTGGAGATCGGGACCACGTATACCCGCGTCATGTACGGCACCATGGGCGTCATCGTCCTCCTCTTCCTGAACAACGCGATCTACCGGGGAGCGGGAGACGCTGCGATGGCGATGCGCTCGGTCTGGCTGGCCAACGGCATCAACATCGTCCTCGATCCCCTGTTGATCTTCGGTCTGGGGCCCTTCCCGGAGCTCGGCCTCACCGGAGCCGCGGTGGCCACCACGATCGGACGCGGTACGGGCGTTGCCTATCAGTTTTGGGGCCTCTCCCGCGGTCGGCGGCTACGAGTAGGAGCGTCCGACGTACGCCTCGACCTGCCGATCGTGCGGCGCCTCCTCCGCATCTCGGGCGGCGGCGTGGGGCAGCTGCTCGTCTCCCAGGCGAGCTACATAGGCCTGATCCGAATCCTGGCCGGCTTCGGCACCGCGGTGCTTGCCGGCTACGTGGTGGCGATCCGCGTCGTCATCTTCATCATCATGCCGGCCTGGGGCCTGAGCAACGCGGCCGCCACGCTGGTCGGACAGAACCTCGGGGCCCGGAAGCCGGAGAGAGCCGAACGCGCGGTGTACGTCACGGGCGCGTGGAACATGCTGTTCATGGCGGTCATCACGGTGCTCTTCGTGACCTTCGCATCCCAGATCATCGCACCCTTCATCGCCGAACCGGTGTCACACGCGTCCGGGACCAGCGCTTTGCGGATCATCAGCTACGGGTATGTCTTCTACGCGTGGGGGATGGTGATGCTGCAGGCGTTCAACGGGGCCGGCGACACCGCCACCCCCACGAAGCTCAACTTCGTCATCTTCTGGCTCTTCCAGCTCCCGCTCGCCTGGATACTCGCCCGGACGCTGGGGCTGGGGCCGGTCGGCGTTTACTGGGCGATCGCCATCGCCTACTCGCTCTCGGCGGTCATCGGCATCCTGCTCTTTCGCCGCGGCAGGTGGAAGGAAACGGAGGTCTGAACTGGACTCGGTCGGGGCAAGCTCCCCATCTTCATTCAACCGCAATGCCGGCCCTCGAGCACGCCGCAGGAGGATCCAATGAGAAACCGCTTCACCACCTCGGTCACGCTGATCGCGGGCCTGACGCTCGCGGCCTGCCAGCCCCGGGACACCGAGACCGCAGCCGACGCCCAGGACGTGACGCCGGACTTCGCCGTGATGAACGAAGCGTATGACGCGGCGACGAACGCCGGCGACGCGGAGGCCATGGGCATGCTGTACGCCGTCGACGCCGTCTCGATGCCGCCCAACGCCTCGCCTTTGGTTGGCCGAGCGGCCATCATCGCCGACGCGGCCGAGAACTTCGCGGCCATGACGCCCAACCTGAACAGCAGTACCGAGGGCCATTATCTGGTGGGCGACATGGCTGTCGAGTGGGGCACGTACCTGCTCGCAGGCACGCTCAAGGACTCGGACGTCGCCGTCACGGAGGAGGGCAAGTACGTGGCGATCTGGAAGTTGCGGCCGGACGGTTCCTGGCAGATCGTACGTGACATCTGGAACTCGAATACGCCGCCCGCCATGGAAGGCGAGAGCGAGTGAAGACGGCCCCGGCGGCCGGGTTCGGCGAGCCGAGGTGAGCGGGAGGAAGATCGGCGTCGGCGCGCTGGTCGTACGCTACGCCTCGCGGCTTCGCTTTCCCTATCTGTTCCTGGCCACGGCGATCCTGTTCATGGGTGATCTGATCTTCCCCGACCTCGTGCCGTTCGCGGACGAGATTCTGCTCGGCCTTCTCACTGCCCTGTTCGGAACATGGCGCAGGAGGCGGGTGCCGGGCTCGAGGAATCTCGCCCCCGACGGAGGCGATGCTGGACCGTACGACCGTCAGGAGTCAGACTGAGGCTGACTCGAGGTGTCATCCGAAACGAACAAAGGAGTACAGTGTGAAAGCCGCACGAGCGCGCCGCGCCATCCCGCTGCTTGCCGCCGCCTTGTTGGCGCTTCCGGCGGGAGCCGCCGGGCAGGACGATGGAAACAAGAAGGTCGTCCGCTCACAGGACGATATGCCCCGCCATACGTACGAGATCGACTACATCCCCAGCACGCTGTTCGCGTCGCGCGAGGCGTTCATGCCGTTCGCGGAACGCGTAGCGGCGGACGCCCGGGAGGTGCTCGCCACCTACGAGATCGAGGACCGAGCGACGCTGAGAAGCCTCTACAGCCTGCTCCAGGGCCTTGCGCTGCTGAACGGCGACTTCGATCAGGCGCTCGTGTACAGCGACAAGATCCGCGAGCTGGAGGAAAAGCCCGCCGCGAAGCTGATGTCCGGACTTGTCGTGCACGCCATCGCGTACGCGGCGACGGGGGCACCCGAGGGCGATCCGGCACGCAACGCCGCCTTCCGGACCGATTTCGCCGCGTCCGTCGGGGAGCTGCCCTGGGACGTCGTGCAGGATGACGTGGAGGCGATGAAGGGCTCGATGGAGATCATCAGCGAAAACCTCTTTCTCGGGATCATCCAGAACCAGATGGACCCGGCCGTCGAGAAGACCGGCAACGTCAGCGGCGATATGGCCGACGGCCTGATCAACATGCGCACCGCCGTGGACCTAGTGCTGCCCTATCGGGAACAGATCGTCAGCGTCCTTCAGGCGTACATCGAGAGTAACCGGACCGAGAAGCCCGACATCTGGGCAGCCCGGTCGGTCGACCTCAGCGCGAGCGCCGACGCCCAACCTGTGCTCGTGGCGATCTGGGATACCGGTGTGGATCCCGATGTGTACGGTGATCGGATGTTCTGGAACCAGGCAGAGCAGCTCGACGGCGTGGATAACGACAGCAACGGTTTCGTGGACGATATCCACGGGATCGCCTTCGAGTGGGACGGTACGAAGACGACGGGAGCGCTCTACCCGCTGGCCGAGACCGCCAGGGCACGGCTCCCTCAGATGACGGAGCAGATCAAGGGCCTGAACGACCTCCAGGCCGGGATCGACAGCCCGGAATCGCAGGCTCTCAAGCAGCAGATGTCAGGGATGAAGCCCGATGAAGTGAAGCCCTTCATCGAAGAGCTCGGCCTGTTCTCCATCTACGCACACGGGACGCACGTGGCGGGCATCGCGGTGGAGGAAAACCCGGGGGCGCGCGTGCTGGTGGTGCGCCAGGCCTTCCCGTACGAGATGATCCCGCCTCCGATGTTCAAGGAGGATGCCGAGCGTTGGGTCACCAACATGACGGAGATCATGACATACCTTAGCCGCCACGGCGTGCGGGTGGTCAACATGAGCTGGGGCTTCAGCCCGCCCGAGCTCGAGGGCATGTTCGAGGTGAACGGAATCGGGTCGGACTCCGAGGAGCGGAAGGCGATGGCCCGCGAGGTGTTCGACATCATGACCGCCGGCATGGAGCACGCCTTCAAGAGCGCGCCCGAGATCCTCTTTGTCCCGGCGGCCGGGAACTCGGACACCGACGCCACCTTCGACGAGTTCATCCCGTCGTCGATCGAGCTTCCCAACGTGATCACGGCCGCCGCGGTCGATCAGGCCGGCGAGGAGACGAGCTTCACGAGCTACGGGCCGACCGTAGACGTGCACTCGAACGGCTTCGAGGTCGAGAGCTACATCCCGGGCGGCGACCGCCTGCCGCAGTCCGGCACCTCGATGGCGGCACCTAACGTGGTGAACCTCGCGGCGAAGCTGATCGCCCTCGACCCATCGCTTACGCCGCCGGAGGTGATCGCTCTCATCGAAGACGCGACCGAGGAGAGCGAGAACGGACGGCTGCGGTTGATCAACCCGAAGCGCTCGGTCGAGTTGCTGATGGAGCGCCGGAACGCCGGCATGGAGTAGCCCAGGAACGGGATGTGCGCCGGGGCGCCGCTTCAGCGGCGCTCCGTCACCTTCGAGCAGGGATCGACCGTGCTTCCCACGACGGCCGCCGCAGCCGGGGTCATGGCGGGATCCCTCTTCGGGAGAAGAAAGCACACGCGCTGGCGCACCCAGACGCCTACCAGCTGATCGCGCATGAGCGCCGGAAGGAACTCCATGCGGTGAGCCAGCTGTAGGGCCGCCTCGTCCATTCTCGGCCACCCGCTCGAACCCTCCACCCGGACTTTCGAGACCTGTCCCTCCTTATCGATAAAGACCGCGAGCTCGACGGCGCCCTCGATGCCGGCCCTCTGGAGCTCCAGCGGATAGAAGTACCACACCATGCGCCCGAATTGGTCGCGGTTGCCGAGCAGCGGCGGGACATCGTAGCGGACGAAGCCTACATCGGCTACATCGGCGCCAGCCACCTCCACGTCCGGGGGCGGACCCACGTCCACCATCTTCCCCGAAGCCGCGACCGAGGCCTGGATTCCCAAGTCGTCATTGAACGTGACCGCGGGCGGTAGCGGTAGCCTCGGACGAGCCACAAGCTCCGGGGGCTTCGGGATCCGCACCAGAGGAGGCAGCTCGAGCGTGGCGATCGACCACGCCGGTGCCAGCTCATAGGGAAGCCCCGGGATGCTCAGCAGACCGAGCACGGGGTGAAAGGTGAGATGGAGGCCGGCCGACAGGGCCAATCCCCACGCGAGCGGCTTCCGGAAGCGCCGTCCCGCGCGCACGGATGCCCGGTTCCGCCAGCCGTCCGACCGCCGATCCGAATCATCCACGCGGCTAGATCCTGGCCGCCACCGCGTGTTTACCGAGCTTCTTTACCAGCTCCCACACCGGTCCGGGGAATCTGTGCAGCGCGTCCATCGTCTTCTCGAAGCCATTGAGGAACCACTCCGCGTCGGACTCCGTGATGTTGAGAGGGGGGAGAAGCTTGACGACGTCCATGTGGTGGCCGGCCACCTGAGTGAGAATGCGGTGGTCGTCGAGGAGGGGGATGACGATTGCCTGGGGGAAAAGGTCCGGACTGATCTTGTGGGTGGTCGCCCACGCACCGCGAAGTCCGAGTCCCTTGGGCTCGCCGAACTCGATGCCGATCATCAGGCCGCGCTGCCGGACCGCGGTCATGAACTCGAACCGCGGCATCATCGCCTCGAGCCCTTCCCGGATCATCCCCCCGATGCGCGTCGCGTTCCCTGCGAGATCTTCTTCGTCCAGGACCCTGAGCGACGCCAGGCCGGCCGCCATCGCCAGGTCTCCCATGCCGAAGGTGCAGGCATGCCGGACACCCTGATCCATCGACGTGTACATGGCTTCGTGCACGTCGGCTCTGGTGACCATCGCCCCGACCGGCACGTACCCGCCGGACAGGGCCTTCGAGATCAGGACGACGTCCGGCTGAAGGCCCTCGACCCACTCGAACGCGAACGGTTTTCCGGTCCGTCCGAGTCCCGTCTGCACCTCGTCGCACACGAGCAGGGCGCCGTGGCGCCGGCAGAGCTCCTCCGCCTTGCGGAGAAAGTGGTCCTCCGGAATGTAGACGCCCTTTCCCTGGATCGGCTCGAAGATGAACAGGGCGATGTCGCCGGCGGCGAAGGCTCTCTCCAACCCGGCGTAGTCGTTGACCTCGACCTCCACGCCCGTCGGTAAGGAGGGCTCGAAGCCTTCACGGAAGGCCGCGTCCCCGTTCAGGGCCAGAGCCCCGGTCGTCAAGCCGTGGAACGCGCGGTTGAGGTAGACCATGCCGTGCTTGCCCGTGGCCACGCGAGCGAACTTGATCGCCGCTTCCGTGGCCTCGGTACCCGAGTTGCAGAAGTAGACTCGATCCAGCCCCGCCGGGAGCCGTCTCGTAAGCTCCTCGGCCAGGAGGGCGGCGAGCGGAGGGGTGTCGAAGGCCGCCCAGTTGGGAAGATCGGCGGCCAGGGTGTCGCTGAGCGCTCGGCGGATCACGGGATGGGCTCGACCGAAATTAAAGACGCCCCAGCCACTCATGAAATCCAGGTACTGCGTCCCATCCTCGTCCCAGAGGTAGGGTCCCTTTCCCCGGACCCAGCGTCGATCGAACCCTATCGTCCGCAGCATCTTCGCCCACATCGGGCCGACGTGCTCCCGGTAGAGCTCGTGGGCTCGCGGTCGGGTTTCTTCGAAGGCGCGAGGAATGTTCAGATCCAAGGACTCGCTCCAGTGGGAACGCCTGTCGCCGGCGCTTACCGGACGGCGCCAGCGGCGCTCGTCGGGCGCGCTTCGCTCGCCGGTTCGTCGATCATAGCCGGCCGCTTGGGTCGACGCGAACGTCGACGCAATGTTAAGATTCCCGATCGATCGGACATCCGCCGGAGGAGGCCACATGCAGGAGCAACTCATCGGCACGGTCACCCACTATTTCGACAAGCCCCACGTCGGCGTCGTGCAGCTGGTCGCGGACCTCAACGTGGGGGACACGATCCACTTCCGCGGTCACACGACCGATTTCGAGCAGACCGCTACGTCGCTCCAGGTCGAGCACGGCCCCGTCGAGAGCGCCGCCGCCGGGAGTGAGATCGCCATCCACGTGGACGAGCGGGTCCGTGCGCACGACGAGGTCTATCTCGTCGCGGACTGAACGTTGGCGTGCGCCGCCGCCAGGCGAGCGACCGGGATGCGAGGCGGCGAGCAGGAGACGTAGTCCAGACCGATCTCGTGGCAGAATCGGATCGAGCCGGGATGGCCGCCGTGCTCGCCGCAGATCCCTACCTCCAGATCGGGCTTCTTCGTCCTGGCCCACTTCACCGTGACGGCCATCAGCCGTCCCAGTCCCATCCGATCCAGGACCTCGAACGGGTTGTCCTGAAGGATCCCGCGCTCGTTGTAGAGCGGCAGGAACTTCGTCTCGGCGTCCTCCCTGCTGAACGAGAACGTGGCCTGCGTGAGGTCGTTGGTCCCGAAGGAGAAGAAATCCGCCACCTCGGCCAGGCTCTCCGCCCGCAGGCAGGCTCGGACGACCTCGATCATCGTGCCGAACTCGAAGTCGATCTCCACCCCGTAGTCCCCCTTCACGGCGGCTTCGGCCTCTTCCACGTAGCGTTTCACCCGCACTAGCTCCTGGGACGTGCACACCTGCGGAACCATGATCTGGGGATGCACCTCGACCCCCTCCTTGAGGCATTCCGCCGCTGCCTCGAGGACGGCTCTGACCTGCATCTGGTAGATCTCCGGATAGGTGAGGCCCAAGCGCACGCCGCGATGTCCCAGCATCGGGTTGGTCTCGCGCAGCGCCTGCGCACCGCGTAGCAAGGCCTCCTTCCGAGCGATCACCCGGTCGACGCGCCGCACGTCGATCAGCTCTTTCGCGCCATCTGAAAAAGCGACCTCTGCCTCCGGCTCGTCCGCCTCCAACACCCGCATGGTGCTCGTCAGCACGTCCATGCCGCGCAGCGCGTCACGAAGCCGATGTAGATGGAGGATCTCCTCTTCCAGCCTCTCCTGGGAGGGGAGGAACTCGTGGAGCGGCGGATCCAGGAGTCGAATCGTCACCGGCCGGGGAGACATCGCCTCGAAGATCCCGCGAAAATCGGCGCGCTGCATCGGCAGGAGCCGAGCCAGGGCCGCGGCCCGCTGCTCATCGTCCTCCGCAACGATCATATCCAGGACGATCGGAAGCCGCTCGGGCGCGTTGAACATCCGCTCGGTCCGACAGAGACCGATGCCCATCGCTCCGAACCTGATCGCTCGAGAGGCGTCTTCGGGTGTGTCCGCGTTGGCCATCACATCCAACCTGGCCGCTTCGTCGGCCCAGGAAAGCAGCGTCTCCAACTCCTCGGAGAATTCGGCCTCGACGGTCGGGATCTCACCGAGATAGACGTGGCCCGTCGCTCCGTCGAGCGTGATGATGTCGCCCTCTTTCACCACCATCTCGCCGGCGATCGCCTGGGCGCGCTCCTCGTCGACCATGAGGCCTTCCGCTCCGGCCACACAAGGTTTCCCCATCCCGCGGGCGACGACGGCGGCGTGCGAAGTGCCCCCACCTCGGCCCGTGAGGACGCCCTCGGCGGCGAAGAAGCCGTGGATGTCCTCCGGTTTCGTCTCCTCCCGAACCAAGATCAGCTTCCTCCCCTGCCGTCCGAGCAGCTCGGCGCGATCCGCGTCGAACACGACCTCTCCGCAGGCGGCGCCGGGCGAGGCGGCGAGCCCCGTGGCCAGGGGGCTCCCGTCATAGTCCGGGTCGATCCTGGCGTAGAGGATCTGCTCGAGATCCTCCGGCGTCACGCGAAGGAGCGCCCCTTCCCGGCTGATCAGGCCCTCTTCCACCATCTCGACCGAGGTCCTCACGCGTGCGCTCGCATTCATCTTCCCGTCGCGCGTCTGCAGGCAGTACAGCGTGCCGCGCTCGTTCGTGAACTCGAAGTCCTGTACCTCGCGGTAGTGCTCCTCCAGCTTCCGCCGAAGGTCCTGGAGCTGCGCGTACATCTCGGATGCTTCCGTGGCCATCTCGCGGATCGGCTTTGGCGTCCGGATCCCGGCCACCACGTCCTCGCCCTGGGCGTTGGCCAGGTACTCGCCGTAGAGCTCGTTCTCGCCCGTGCCGGGGTCCCGGGTGAAGGCCACGCCCGTCGAGCAGTCGGATCCCATGTTCCCGAAGACCATCGCGACGACGTTGGCCGCCGTGCCGTTGGCCATCTCGGAGGTGATTCCGAACTCGCGGCGGTAATCCACGGCTCGGCGCCCCATCCAGGAGTCGAACACGGCCTTGATCGCGACCTCGAGCTGCTCGTAGGGATCGCTTGGAAACGGACGCCCGGTGTGCTTGCGCACGACCTGGAGGAAGCGCCGCACGATCTCCTCGAGGTCCTCGGCCTGCAGATCCACATCGGCGGCGGCGCCGGCCAGCTCCTTCACGGAATCGAACTGCTCGTCGAAGTGCTCATCCTCGATGCCGAGGGCAACCTTCCCGAAGAGCTGGATGAGGCGGCGATAGGCGTCGTAACCGAACCGCTGATCGCCGGTCTGCTCGATCAGCCCGCCCAGACTCTCCTCGTTGAGTCCGAGATTGAGGATGGTGTCCATCATCCCCGGCATGGACATGGCCGAGCCCGAGCGCACCGAAACGAGAAGCGGATCGTCGGCACCTCCGAAGCGCCTTCCCGTCGCCGCCTCCAGTCGAGCCATCTGCTCCCGCGCCTGATCCATGACTCCGGCCGGCAGAGCGCCCTCCCGGGATTCCAGGTAGGCGAGGCAGGCTTCCGTAGTCACCACGAAGCCCGGCGGCACGTTGATGCCGATCCGGGTCATCTCGCAGAGGTTGGCGCCCTTTCCGCCCAGAAGGCGCTTGTCCGTCCCGTCTCCCTCGGCGAACGACCATATCCACGTGGTACCTCCCGGCCGCGCCGTCTTGTGCGCCCTATCCGCCATCGAGGTCGTCTCGATCGTCTTTTCGGTCATCGCGCTTGGTCCCTTATATTGGCCGGCCTTGTGACGACATCCGCCGCTCACGGCTCTCAATGAGAGTAGTAGCATGCGGGATCAAATATATCCATGACAGTGGAGGAACTCGTATGCAACGGAAACACGTCGTCGTCATCGGATCCAGCTTCGCCGGCTATACACGTGCGCTCGAGGCATTGGGCGGAGGTGGCGTTCGAGAAGTACTTCATGGCCACCCGTAAGCGCGGCCGGGTGTAGGGCCGCAGAGGGACGTCCGAGGCTCGAGCGCTTCGCCGGGCCTCGGTTCTACCCTCCGCCCAAACAGGGCGACCAGGCCGGGAAGTAGTCGTTGGCCGGATGGTCGGTCAGGTTCACGGCGGGAGCTCCATCCATGCCCACGACGAACACGTCGGCCTGCTCGTTCGGAATCGCCGTGTAGGCGACTCGGTCCCACCGGGGAGAGGGAGAGCTGACCCCACCTGCCCCCGCGTCGCTGGCCAACGTCTGCTCATCGAGCGTGTCGAGGTCGATGACGAACACCCGCCCGCGACCCTCGGCCCCTTCTCCGAGGAGCACGGACCGCTGGCCCGGGGACCAGCCATGAGGCTCGCCGGGTCCGGTGGCGATCTGCTGCGGCTCGCCTTCGATCGTGCTCACGATGAACACGGCGCGCCCTTCGGCGAACGCCACCATCCGACCCGCGGGCGCCCAGACCGGCCTGAACATCCGGTAGGCCCGCGATCCGGAGACCTCCACGACCGCCTGCTCCTCCCGCCCATCAGAGGTCACGACCCGAAGCGACGTCTCGTCGCCTCTTCTGGCGGCAAAGGCGATCATCTCTCCGTCGGCCGACCATTCCGGGAACATGTAGTTCCCTTCGACCTCGGTCAGCTTCTGCCACGCGCCCCCATCCAGCTCGGCGACGTAGACCGACGTGGCCCCGCCCGTCTCCAGGGCCGACGCGAACGCCACCCGGAGCCCGTCCGGTGACCAGGAGAACCCCATGGAGATCGGGTAGGCGCCGTGTCTCACCAGGTCGCTGCCGTCCGGCTTCACCGTGTAGAGAAAGGCGTGGAACCTCAGAGCCGAGAACGGCTCGAACAGCTTTTCGTCTTCCGAAGTCACGGAGAGAAAGGCGATCCGCTCCCCGTCCGGCGACCACTCGACCTGAAGCGCCCCGGGCACGGACACCACCAGCTCCGGATCACCGCCATCGGGACTGATGACGTAGATCCCGGGCGCTTCTGTCCGATCCGACGAGAAGGCGATCAGGGTCCGGCAGTCCCGGCTGCCCGCCGAAACCCGAGAGCTCTCCTCGGCCTGAGCGCGCACATCGCCCGGCGTCGTCGCGGCGTCAATGACCGCCGCAAGCGCGAGGATTCTCCCGATTCGTACCACGTGACGCTGCTCTCTGGCGTGGAGGTTCGATTCAGACTCGCCTGTCGCTCCGAAGGTAGAGGGCCGGGCTCCCAAACTCTACTGCGCCCCTCTCAGCAAGACGCCGAGGAATCGCTATATTCTAATGACATTCTGATCCTTCGCTGGAAGCGTCGCTCGAAGTGCCAGTAAGGGCGCTCAATCCCCGACCCACCGGCGGACGACACCAAGACATAAGCAAGGCGGAGATCCATATGGCGACAGCTACACCTGCACCTACTGGTGGGGAGACGGAGGCTTCGGCGACCTCCGGCAAGACGGCGGAGTGGAAGGGGCTCGCCCCCGGCGTCGTGATCAACGCGGCAGCGTGGACGGAACAGGCCGAGCGTGTTCTGACCCCGGGCGCGGTCTCCCTGATCGCGGGTCTTCACGGCGCTCTGCAGGAGGAACGACAGGAGCTGCTCCGGGTGCGAGCCGAGCGGCAGCGGAGCTTCGACGAGGGCGCCGTGCCGGAGTACGTCGAGGGTGACGCGGCCGAGCGCGCGCGAGGCGATTGGACGGTCGCCCCTCTGCCCGACGATCTTCTCGTCCGGCGAGTGGAGATCACCGGCCCGATCAGCGACGCGAAGATGGTGATCAACATGCTGAGCCGGACGGCAGCGGGCATGCGGGCAGACGCCGCGATGCTCGACTTCGAGGACTCGATGAAGCCGTCGTGGCCGAATGTCATGCAGGGCGTCGAGAACCTGATCGGAGCGGCGGGCGGCACTCTCACCTTCGTGAAGCCGGCCGCCGGTGACCAACCGGAGAAGCTCTACGCGCTAGACCCCGACGACATGCCTATCCTCATGGTTCGGTGCCGGGGGCTGCACCTCGACGAAGCGAACTTGCAGGTGGATGGCGAGCCGGTCTCCGGAGGGCTGATGGACCTCGCGCTCTCCACCTTCCACACAGCCCGCAAGCTCCTGGCCCAGGGCAAGACGCCCAAGTACTACGTGCCCAAGGTCGAGCACTACCTGGAAGCGCGGTGGTGGAACCGGCTCCTCACGCTCTTGGAGAAGGAGCTGGGCCTCCCGATCGGGACGCTGCGCGCCACCTTCCTCATCGAGACCCTGCCGGCGGCATTCCAGATGGAGGAGATCCTCTACGAGCTCCGTGACCACGCGGCCGGCCTCAACGTGGGACGCTGGGACAAGATCTTCAGCGACATCAAGGTCCTGAAGGAGCACTCGGACCGCGTCATGGCCGACCGGGGCTCCATCTCGCTGAACCGCCCGTGGATGAAGAACTACGCCATGCGGCTCATCAAGATCTGCCACCGGCACGGGGCGTTCGCCATGGGCGGCATGGCGGCGTTCACGCCCGGCGGCACCCGGGAGCTGAGAGAGGAGCAGACCCGCAAGGTCGTCGAGGACAAGGAGTTCGAGTTCAGCCTCGGCCACGACGGGTGCTGGGTCTCCCACCCCTACTTTATCGGCCCCGCCATGGCTGCCTTCCCGCGAGAGAACCAGCTCGAGATCATGCCCGACGTCGACGACCGACCCGAGCTTCTGCCGGAGTCCACCCCTCCGAAGACGATCGATGGGCTGCGCAAGAACGTGCGCGTAGGCATCGGCTACCAGAAGGGCTGGAATCAGGACATAGGCTGCGTGGCCTGGGACGACTTGATGGAGGACCTGGCGACGCTGGAGATCTCTCGAGCGCAGACGTGGCAATGGCTGCGTCACCAGGTGGAGCTCGAGGACGGCCCGCGGGTGACCCGAGAGCTCGTCGGAGAGGTCTTCCGTGAGGAGCTCGAGAAGATCGAAGACGAGATTCGCGCGGCGATGCAAGGCCGCCCGGAGGCGTCTGTGCAGGCCGAGATCTCCCGCTATGCCGCGGCCGCCGCCGACGCGCAGGCGGTCTTTATGGAAGAGGAGTTTCGGCCTTTCCTTTGCATGAGTTCGGATTTGGTCGATATGTGAACCCGTAGCCCGCAGCCCGCCGGCGCGCGACGCCCACCACAGGCAGGATCGCCGGGACGACAAGTAACCCATTCCCTGGCAAGGACATCACGAGCCGGAGAGCGAGATGATCATGGTGGCCAACCCCGTAAAGGAATTGGTGAAGGACTGGCGAGACAACCCGCGCTGGGAAGGGATCAATCGTCCCTACTCGGCGGAAGACGCGATCCGACTGCGCGGCAGCGTGAAGGTCGAGTACACGCTGGCCAAGCTCGGGGCCGAGAAGCTGTGGAAGCACATGCAGGAAGAGCCGTACGTCTGCGCCCTCGGCGCGGTCACCGGCAACCAGGCGATGCAGCAGGTAAAGGCCGGCCTGAAGGCCATCTACTGCTCCGGTTGGCAGGTTGCGGCCGATGCCAACCTGGCCGCCGCGACCTACCCGGACCAGTCCCTTTATCCCGCCGACTCGGTCCCGGCACTCGTTCAACGCATCAACAACGCGCTCCAGAGAGCGGATCAGATCCACTTCGCGGAGGGCGACACCAGCGTGGACTGGTTTCAGCCGATCGTCGCCGACGCAGAGGCCGGTTTCGGCGGCCTTCTGAACGCGTTCGAGCTTATGAAGGCGATGATCGCGGCCGGCGCGGCCGGGGTGCACTTTGAGGACCAGCTCTCATCGGCAAAGAAGTGCGGACACATGGGCGGCAAGGTGCTCGTTCACACCTCGCACGCCGTGGAAAAGCTGATCTCGGCTCGGCTTGCCGCGGATGTGCTGGGGGTCCCGACCCTCGTGATCGCCCGAACCGACGCGAACGCCGCCGGGTTGCTGACGATCGACGTGGATGAGCGTGACCGCGAGTTCATCGTCGACGACGAGCGAACGCCCGAAGGGTTCTTCCGGGTGCGACCGGGTATCGACCAGGCGATCGCCCGCGGCCTGGCCTATGCGCCGCACGCCGACGTGGTCTGGTGCGAGACCGCGCACCCGGACCTGGAGGAGGCGGGGCGCTTCGCCGAAGCGATCCATGACGGGTTTCCCGGAAAGCTGCTCGCGTACAATTGCTCCCCCTCCTTCAACTGGAAGGCGAATCTGGACGACGCGACGATCGCGAAATTCCAGAGCGAGCTCGGGGCGATGGGTTACAAGTTCCAGTTCGTGACCCTGGCCGGCTTCCACTCGCTCAACTACAACATGTTCGAGCTCGCCCGCGGCTACGGCGAGCGCGGCATGTCGGCCTACGTCGAGCTGCAGGAGCAGGAGTTTGCGGCCGAGGAGGAGGGTTACACCGCGACCCGGCACCAGCGCGAGGTCGGAACCGGCTACTTCGACGCCGTGAGCGAGGTGATCACCGGCGGAGCCTCTTCTCTGGGCGCCCTCGCCGGCTCCACGGAGGACGAGCAGTTCTTCGAGGACGAGGAAGAGAAGGAGACCGAGACCCCCGTGAGGGCTCCGGGCTCTCCATGCGCCGGGCCGCTGAGCTCGCTCGGCTAGGCGCCACCCACCGGGCAAGGGGGCGGAGATTCCGCCCCCTTTTTTTCCACCCTTCCGCCACCATCTGCTCGCCCCCTGGTTCTTCCGGCAAGGACCTGACGGGTGGCACCTGGACGGAAGCATGTACCCGGACGTGATCGGCTACAACCACTTGAACCAGTGGCGTTTCCGTGAGCGCGACCACCCCTACACGTTCGCGTTCCATGATTACCGCTTCGACCGGAACGGCTTCGCATTCCACCGCGGAGAGCGCTGATCCCGCGCTTCCGGCCTCGCGAACCCGCTGGGCCAACGCGATCTAGCTGGGCAGCGGGACGATGCGTCCGACGATCCTCAGGAAGCCCGCCACCGCTTCCAGGACGGTGCGGATGGCGTCGAGATCTTCCATGGCCTCCTCGAGAGCCGCCCTGCCCCGCTCCAGAGATTCCTCGTTCGCCTTTAGATCCCGTCGGATCTTTCTCAGGTCGGCGCTCCCGAGGCGGAGGCGCGCGCGCTGGGCTCGGAGCAGGCTGCGGGCGGCCTCGGAAACCTCCTCCTCAGATCTACCCTCCAGGGCTAGATCCCACTCCGAGGACATCATCGCCAGGATGATCTTCCGGAGCTCGGACACGGTCTGCCTCCGAAGCTCGTACGGCCCCACGTCAGCTCGCCTCCGGTCTCGCGACGTTCTCGATCAGATCGAGGATACGGTCGATGTCGCCGATGAGGGCCTGCAGATCCGAGATCGCGAGCCGATCTTCGACGAGCTTCACGAAGGAGGCCTTCAACCCTGCCGCGGCGTCGGCCGCGGCGTCCGCCGACTCGACGGAAACGGCTGCCTTGAGGATCTCCCTTCGGCTCGTGGGCCATCTGCGCGGGAGCTGGCGGGTGCCGCGGAACGGCCGGACGATCTCCGTCGTCTCCAGGCCAGCGAGAACGACCTCCAGATCGGTCCGCATCTGCTCGCCGATCGCCCGCATCGCCGCCTGCTGCAAATCCAGCTCACGCTCGATGATCGATGCGTGGGCTTTCAGCTCGCGCTCGAGCGCGGCGCGCCGGAAGCCGGCCACAGCGAACTCGACGACCGCCCCGGTGAAGTCGCCGACCTCCCGATCTCCCACTTTCGCCCTCTTGATCCCCTCATCCAGAGCGCCGAGCGACGTGACGATCTCCTCCGTCGCCGCACCGATCTCCGCGGGCCCATCGCTCTCCGCCAGGGCTGCGAGAGCCAGGAAGTAGGCACGAAGGAGGTGCCCGTGCAGGCGGAGATCCGACAGCATGCCCAGACGCTCCCTGAGCAATCTGTTGGACTCGACCAGATCCTTCGCTCGTTCGGCGGCATCAGGCAGTCGTTCCCTGGCCACCATCAGCACGTGCGAATCGGCGTCGATGGCGGCGTCGCCCGCCTCCTCCAGGAAGGCGTCCGCGGCATCGACGTACGCGACACCGGCGTCGGCGAATTCCCTGAATCCCCCGACTCTGGCCGTGGTCGTGCAGGCGGGGAGAAGTGCGGTGGCGAGCATGAGTGCCGAGGGGAGGACGGAACGACCGGCGGATGGGCGGGACGGCGCGCAGTGTGGAAGGGCACGTAAGCTCACACCATCGGGATGCCCGGGCTTATCGAGACCTTACCGCAAGATCCTAGGAAGGGGGGTAGCGCTCGTAGTCCGGCACGGACCGGCCGTTCGGATAGCCGGCAAAGTGCGCAGCCAGGTCCTCGGCCACGGCGACGATGACGTCCCGCGCCTCGAGCTCTGCCAGCCATTCTTCGGGTATCACTGATACTCCCAGCAGAGTGCCCAGCAGGCTTCCGGTCAGGGCGCCGGTGGAATCGCTGTCCCCGCCGTGGTTCACGGCGGCCAGGACCCCGGAGCGGAAGTTGGCGGCCCTCAGAGCGCAGTAGAGCGCGATCGAGAGCGCCTCCTCGGCCACCCAGCCCTCTCCAAGGCGGGCGACCGCCTCCGATGAAGCCGATGCGCCCCCTGAGGCCTCAGACCCGGAGCTTGCCTGGGCCGCGGCCGACGAGCCGACCGCCGCCTCGATCGCCGCCGTCGTTTCCGCACTCTCGCTCGCGCCCCGGGTCATCCAGAGCGCCGTCTGGATCGCCGCCTCGAGAGAGCGTCCCAGAAAGACCTCGCTCAGCACCATCGCGAAAGCTCCGGCCGCGAGTAGACCCGTCGGATGTCCGTGCGTGAGCGCGGCGATTTCGCAGCCGAAGCGGAAGGGATCCGTCGCGAACAGCCCGGCGGGCGAGACCCGCATGACGCCGCCGCATCCCTTGCTGCCGTTCTGCGCCGGCTCCCCGAGACCCTGAGATCTCCAGCTCTTCAGCGATCTCAGGCAGGTGTTGCCTGGCGATCTCTGCGCGTGGAGGTCCGCTACCTCCACGAGCCAGCCATTGAGCGGCGACCCGAGCTCCTCGTCGCGGAGCTCATCCTCGGGCACTCCCTGGGTATGGAGCCACCGAAGGTAGGCGCGGTGCATGACGACCCGAGGCTTGCAGTATCCGGTCCGGGTGTAACGGTTCTGCGCACGCAGGAAGCCCTCGGCCGTGAACAGCGTCATCTGAGTGTCATCCGTGATGGCTCCCGAACGACCGTACGCGACCTCGAGCCCGGTAACGCCCTCCGGGCCGTGCTTCTCCCGGATACCCTCCAGCGTGAGGAACTCGATCGGTGCGCCGAGGGCGTCCCCGACCGCTCCACCCAGCAGGCAACCAAGGATCCTCTCGTAGCGAGTTACGTCGGCGATCGTCTCCATGCGGTAACGATGCACCGCCGGTCACGCGACAGGAAGGGGCCGCCGCACCGTGCTGGAGCGCGGCACCCTCTTGGATGAGGCCGCCGGGTGCCCCATACTCAGCGGCGTTGGTCGAAACGGATCATGTCGGAGTAAACCGCCGTCGCTTCCAGGAGCCTGGCACAAGTGTCCGAGCTACACTCGCAGACAGGCGAAGCGCTGATCGAGCTGATCCGCTCCTCACTCATCGGAGCGGACGAGGCGGTCTCCGGGCCCTACGGCCCGAGGCGGGTCACCTACGCCGACTACACGGCGTCGGGGCGCTCCCTCGGGTTCATCGAGGACTTCATCCGGGACCAGGTGCTCCCCCTGTACGCCAACACGCACACGGAGAGCTCGGGGACCGGCCTCCAGACGACGCGATTCCGAGAGGATGCGCGGGCGATCATCCGGCGCTGCGTCGGAGCCAGCGAGGAGCACGCCGTGATATTTTGCGGCTCCGGCTCGACGGGAGCGATCGACAAGATCATCGGGATCCTGAACCTCCGACTGCCGAACGACTTGGCGGCGCGCTACCACCTTCTGGATCAAATCCCGCGGCAAGAGCGGCCGGTCGTCTTCATCGGACCGTACGAGCACCACTCGAACGAGCTCCCGTGGCGTGAGTCGATCGCCGATGTCGTGACGATCCACGAGGACCTGGACGGCGGTATCAACCTGGAACATCTGGAGGAGGAACTCCTCCGCTACAGGGATCGTCCGCTCAAGATCGGCAGCTTCTCGGCCGCCTCGAACGTGACGGGAATCCTCTCGGACGTCGAGGCTGTTTCGAAGCTCCTCCACGGTCATGGTGCGCTCTCGTTCTGGGACTGTGCGGCGGCAGCTCCCTACGTTCGGGTGCGGATGGGCTCCCCGAACGCGGGAGTCGACCAAGCCTACAAGGACGCGATCTTCCTCTCCCCCCACAAGCTGATCGGGGGACCGGCCACTCCGGGCGTGCTCGTGGCACGGCGCGAGCTCCTCAAGAACACGGTCCCCGTGGTGCCGGGCGGTGGAACCGTCTGGTACGTGAACCCGGAGAACCACCGGTACCTGGACGACCCTGAGCACCGGGAGGAGGGCGGCACTCCCGACATCATCGGGTCCATCCGGGCCGGGCTCGTCTTCAAGCTGAAGGAAGCGGTGGGCTCCGAGTTGATCCGCGAGAAGGAGGAGACCCTTACCCGCCGGGCGATCACCTCGTGGGAGAAGAACCCGAACCTCGAGATCCTCGGGAGCCATGAGCACGAACGACTCTGCATCGTCTCGTTCGTGGTGCGACACGGAAGCCGGTACCTGCACCACAACTTCGTGGTGGCCCTCCTCAACGACCTTTTCGGAATCCAATCACGCGGCGGCTGCTCCTGCGCCGGACCCTACGGCCACAGCCTGCTCGGCATCGACCTCGACACATCGCACGAGTTCGAGCGAGAGATCGGACGCGGCTGCGAGGGGATCAAGCCGGGCTGGGTCCGCGTCAACTTCAACTATTTCATCACCCAGGAGGCCTGCGATTTCATTCTCGATGCGGTCCACCTGGTGGCCACGCACGGGTGGAAGCTGCTGAACGAGTATCGCTTCGACCCTGCGACCGGCCTCTGGCAGCACCGACAAGGCATCGCGGACCCGCCGCTCAGCCTCCCGGATGTCCACGTCGCTGCCGGGGGCTTCGCCTACCCGGACCGCCGGCGCCAGGAGCCGCGCAGCCGCATGCGGGAGTACCTGGAGGAGGCTCGCCTGACTTTCGAGGCGGCAGTGCCGGGAGCCCGAGAAGTACGCCTCCCGGAGGTGACCCCGGACTTCGAGCACCTGCGGTGGTTCCCTCTACCGGGAGAGGCGGACGAGGGCGGTCCCTCCCGCGGGTAGTCGCGATTGCAGGCGCCCGTCTTTTCTGTTACGCTGCGCATGGTGTGGTGTCACACCGCCACGCCGTGAGAATCGCGGCCGCGCAGGGGGCATGCCGCGCGAACGTGGTGAGGGAGAGATGTCGGGCGATACCGGCCAACAGGCCGCCCTGGTCTTGATGGTGTTGGGGATGCTGGTCGCGCTGGCGATCGTCGGTGGCATGAGTCTCATCGTCAGCGTCTTCCGCTGACCAGAGATCCGGCCAGACGGTCTCCTCGGCCAAAGGGCTGGGACAAAAAAAGAAGGCCGCTCTCTGTCGAGAGCGGCCCCTTCGGATCCTGCTGGACCCTATCGAATCGGTCCGGGCTTCAGACCTTCTTCACGTTCTCAGCCGCCGGGCCCTTCTGACCCTGCACGACCTCGAACTCGACGCGCTGGCCCTCGGCGAGGGTCTTGAAGCC